>JAIUNP010000158.1 GCA_020161975.1 Pseudomonadota bacterium | reverse complement strand
TTGGGCAGCACCTCGGAGGCGCCGGGCAGCATCAGCACGTCGTCAAACGTGAGAGCCTCGGGGATATCGGACGAATGAACCAGCGCCATGCCAAACCTCAGAATATGTGCGAACGATCCCCCGGAAAAGCCGGCGGGAACGCAGGGTCGCAGTCGGGAATTGGCGCTGGCTGGTAACATGAGGATGACAGAGGTTCAAAGAAAAAAGCGCAGGGCGCCGCGTCTTCTCCGCCATGGACAGCGCCGGCTGGCCATCTACGTCCGAGATCGTCACCGAAGCGGCGCCTGTGTATTGATGTGCACAACCTGATTTCGGTTGGGCATCACATTCGGGGTGGCTACAGAAGGCGTACCTGATACCCTGAGAATCGCCATGGTCGCCCTTGCCAACCTTGCTCTCGTACCGTCCCCGGAGGAGCCGCTCCGCCACGCCCCGCACAATATCGAGGCGGAACAGGCGCTGCTGGGCGCCATTCTCGTGCACAATGAAGCCTATGACCGGGTATCGGACTTTCTCAAGCCCGCGCATTTCTACGAGGAAATTCACGCGCGCATCTTCGAGAATGCCGGCAAGCTGATTCACGCCGGCAAGATCGCCACCGCCATCACGCTGAAAACCTTCCTGCCCGATCAGGACCTTGGCGGCATCACGGTGGCCCAATATCTCGTGCGGCTGACACAAAGCGCGACGACGATCATCAATGCCATCGAATATGGCCGCGTGATCTATGACCTTGCACTGCGCCGCAGTCTCATCACCATCGGCGAGGACATGGTGAACCTCGCTTTCGATGCGCCCGTGGAGGCAAGTCCGCGCGCGCAGATCGAGGAGGCCGAGCGTAAGCTGTTCACACTTGCTGAAAGCGGGCGCAGCGATGGTGGCTTCCAGACGTTCTCCACCGCGCTTTTCACCGCCATGGACGTCGCCGCCAAGGCCTATGAGCGCGACGGCGGCCTTTCGGGCGTTTCCACCGGCCTCACCGATCTCGACCGCCAGATGGGTGGCCTGCAACGGTCGGACCTGATCGTGCTCGCAGGGCGCCCCGGCATGGGCAAGACGGCGCTCGCCACCAACATCGCCTTCAACATCGCCAAGGCCTGGCGCGGATCACGCCAGGGCGAACATATGGTAACAGAGAATGGCGGGATCGTTGGCTTCTTCAGCCTCGAAATGAGCGCCGAGCAGCTCGCCACCCGTATCATCGCCGAGGAATCCGGCATCCCTTCCTACAAAATCCGGCGTGGCGACATCGACGAGCGGGATTTTGAATCCCTCACCGACGCCGTGCGGGTGATGCAGGACATTCCCTTCCACATCGACCAGACCGGCGGCATTTCAATTGCGCAATTGACGGCTCGCGCCCGCCGCCTCAAGCGTCAGCACGGGCTCGATCTTTTGGTGGTGGACTATATCCAGCTCTTGAGCGGCGCTTCAAAGAAGGGCGACAATCGCGTGCAGGAGGTGACGGAAATCACCACTGGGCTCAAGGCCTTGGCAAAAGAACTTGATGTGCCGATCATCGCGCTGTCCCAGCTGTCGCGTCAGGTAGAGGCGCGCGACGACAAGCGTCCGCAACTCTCGGACTTGCGTGAATCGGGCTCGATCGAGCAGGACGCCGACGTGGTGATGTTCGTCTACCGCGAGGAATATTACCTCAAGAACAAGGAGCCAAAGCCCGGCACCGACGAGCACGTCAAATGGATGACGGACATGGAAAAGGTCCATGGCCGCGCCGAGGTCATCATCGGCAAGCAGCGCCACGGGCCCACGGGCACCATTCCGCTGCATTTCGACGCCAACATCACCAAGTTCGGCAACCTCGCCGTGGAAGGCAACCTGCCCGAACGGTTCGAGTGAGGGGCAACGCTTTCCCTCTCCCCGGCTGGCGGCAAACGGGTTAGACTTCGCCCATGAGCGAGTCCCACGATCACGGCGCCCGGCTGACCATCGACCTCGGCGCGTTGCAGCATAATTATCGCCTGCTGGCCGCGCGCGCTGCGGCGGCGGAAACGGCAGCGGTCGTCAAGGCGGACGCATACGGCATCGGCATCGCAGCGGCGGTTCCGGCGCTCATTGCCGCCGGGTGCCGTACCTTTTATGTCGCGCATCTGTCGGAAGCGGCAGCTTTGCGCGCCGTTGCGCCGGATGTCGCGCTTTATGTGCTGAACGGCCTGCCGCCGGGCAGCGCCTCGCGTTATCATGACCTCAAAGCCTGCCCCGTGCTCGGTTGCCGCGAGGAACTGGACGAATGGCGGGAGAAAGGCCGCGGTCGCCCCTGCGCCATCCATGTCGATACCGGCATGAACCGCCTTGGTTTCACGCCCGAGGCCGCGCTGACGCTCGACCTCTCCGGCCTCGACGTTACGACGATGCTGACGCATTTCGTCTCCTCTGAACTGCCGCAGGACATGTTCAACGCCCTGCAATATGAAGCGTTCGAGGAGATGCACCGCGCCTTTCCGTCGCTTGCGGCCTCGATGGCGAATTCCTCGGCGTTTTTTCATGATCATGCGCCGTTCTGCCAGCAGTATCGCGCCGGATATGCGCTTTATGGCGGCAATCCGACGCCCCATCTTCCCAACCCCATGCGCCCCGTTGTGCGTCTTGATGCTGAAATCGTGCAGGTGCGCGCAGTGCCGAAGGGCGAGACGGTGGGCTATAACGGGCGCTGGACGGCGCCGCGCGACAGCGTGGTCGCCATCGTCTCCACCGGCTATGCCGACGGGTATCCGCGCAACGGCGCCAACACCGATCACAAGCCTGGCGGCTCAGCGCGGGTTGGCGGCGTCACCTGCCCCTTTGCCGGCAATGTCTCGATGGACCTGATCGCCGTGGACGTGACCTTCGCGCCACAAGAGCTGATCGGGCGCGGCGGCACGCTGGCGCTGATCGACGAGGTGCTGACCGTGGATGTGGTGGGCCAGCACGCCGGCACCATCGGTTATGAGATCCTCACCTCGCTCGGCCGGCGTTACAACCGGGTTTACACGGGCGTCTGAGCTTGGCCAAAGCGTCCCGATCCTTCGCCTGTCAGGCCTGCGGCGCGGTTTACCAGCGCTGGCAGGGCAAATGCGACGCCTGCAACGAGTGGAACACCATCGTCGAGGAGGCCGCCGTTTCCGGCCAGGCGGCGCCATTGCAGGGCGGTGCGCGGCTGAAGAAGGGGCGCCCCTTCAAGCTGGAGGGGCTGGACGGCGCCGCGCTGGATGCCCCGCGCATCGCCACCGGCATCGCCGAACTCGACAGGGTGACGGGCGGCGGTTTCGTGCGCGGCTCGGTGATTCTGCTCGGGGGGGAGCCGGGCATCGGCAAATCGACCCTGCTCATTCAGGCGGCGGCGGCGCTGGCGCGGGCCGGCCACCGCAGCATCTACATTTCCGGCGAGGAAGCGTCGGCACAGGTGCGCCTGCGCGCGCAGCGGCTGGGGCTCGGCACCGCGCCGGTCGAACTCGCGTCAGAGACCTCGGTCGAGGATATTCTGGCCACCGTCACCATCGGTTCGACGCCAAAGCTCGTCATCATCGATTCCATCCAGACCATGTGGACCGAGGTGGTGGATTCTGCTCCCGGCACAGTGACGCAGGTGCGCGCTTCTGCCCAGGCGCTGATCCGCTATGCCAAATCTGCGGGCGCTGCGGTGATCCTGGTCGGCCATGTCACCAAGGACGGGCAAATTGCCGGCCCGCGCGTCGTCGAACACATGGTTGACGCTGTGATGTCGTTCGAGGGCGATTCCGGGCATCAGTTCCGCCTGCTGCGCGCGGTGAAGAACCGCTACGGCGCAACAGATGAGATCGGCGTCTTTGAAATGACCAACAGCGGCCTTCAGGAGGTGGCGAACCCCTCCGCGCTGTTTCTGGCCGGGCGCGATCCGCAGCAGGCCGGCACCGCCGTTTTCGCCGGCATGGAGGGCACGCGCCCCCTGCTCTGTGAAATTCAGGCGCTGGTGACGCCTTCCGGCCTGCCGACACCGCGCCGGGCCGTGGTGGGGTGGGATTCAAACCGCCTCTCCATGGTGCTTGCCGTGCTGGAAGCGCATGGCGGCATTCGCCTTGGCCAGCACGATGTCTATCTCAATGTCGCGGGCGGTCTGAAGATCATCGAACCGGCAGCGGATCTCGCTGTGGCGGCGGCGCTGCTCTCCTCGCTGTCGAACCAGCCGCTGCCGGCAGAGGGGGTGCTTTTTGGCGAAATCAGCCTTTCCGGTGCGGTGCGGCCCGTTACGCATTCGCCGATGCGCCTTAAGGAAGCCGCAAAGCTGGGGTTTCAGCGGGCGATCATGGCGGAAGCGGGCAGCGAGCAGATCGAGGCAAATGGCATCCGCATGACGACGGTCAGGCGCATCGGCGACCTCGTGTCGGAGATGGCGGTCAGTGCGCTTAACCGGCCACAGGGGCGGCGATCTGTTGATAGTTCGCCCCCAGACAGGTGACGGGGCGCTTTTTCGCCGTTATAGAGCGCACAAATGTTGATTTGTCCGCAGGCCGGACCATCCACGAGGATTTCCCAATGCCCGTTGCCATTCTCGATATGATCGTCATTGGCGTTCTTCTGGTGTCCGGCCTTCTGGCGATGCTGCGGGGTTTCACCCGCGAAGTGCTGGCCATCGCGTCCTGGGTGGTTGCAGCCATCTGCGCATATCTCTTCTACAAGCAACTCGTGCCGTTCTTCATGGAGAACGTCATCAAGAATGAGAAGATTGCCGTTCCGGCAGCCGCAGCCTCGATCTTCCTCGGTGCGCTGATTGTTGCCTATTTTGTCACGGCAAAGCTCTCCGACATGATCCTCGATTCGCGCATCGGCGCGCTGGATCGGACGCTTGGCTTTCTCTTCGGCGTGGCGCGAGGCTTCCTGCTGATGGTCGTCGCCTTCGGCCTTTTTGAAAAGCTGGTGGGCGAGAAACAGCAGCCGGTCTGGGTGGCCGAAGCGAAAACCCGCCCGATGCTGAAGTCGTCATCGGACAAGCTGATGGCCCTGCTGCCGGAAGACCTCGAACAGCAGGTGATGACCAAGCTGAAGAAGAACACCGGCGAAGAGCCAAAGGAGCCGCCGACGACGCCGCAGGCGCCGGCCCGCTGAGGGAGGCGTTATGAGCGACACCCATCACGACGTTTACGACACCGGCCTCGACACCGACCAGACTTTCGGGCGCGAGAGCGACGATCTCGGCGAAAAATGCGGTGTCTTTGGTGTTTATGGCCATGCGGATGCCGCTGCAATTACCGCGCTGGGGCTGCACGCCTTGCAACATCGCGGGCAGGAAGCGGCGGGAATTTGCAGCTTCGATGGTCAGCGCTTCTTTTCAGAACGCCGCATGGGGCTGGTCGGTGATCACTTCTCGCGCGGCGATGTCATTGAGCGGCTGCCCGGCAATGCGGCCATCGGCCATGTGCGCTATTCGACGGCGGGTGGCACAATCTTGCGCAATGTCCAACCGCTGTTTGCAGAACTGCACGGCGGCGGTTTTGCGCTGGCGCACAATGGCAACCTGACCAACGGCATGACGCTGCGGCGGGATCTGATCCGCTCCGGCGCGCTCTATCAGTCCACATCCGATACCGAAGCGATGCTGCATCTGGTGGCGCGATCCAGCCGCAACCGTTTCATCGACCGCTTCATCGACGGGCTCAGCCGGGTTGAAGGCGCCTATTCCTTCGTGGCGCTGACCAACAAGAAGATGGTGGGCGCGCGCGATCCGTACGGGTTCCGCCCGCTGGTGCTGGGTATGCTGGATGGCTGCTATATCCTTGCCTCCGAGACCTGCGCGCTCGACATTATCGGCGCGCGCTTCGTGCGTGATATCGAAGCGGGCGAGATCGTGGTGATCACGGACGAGGGCATCGAGTCGATCAAGCCCTTTCCGCAGCAGCCGACCCGACCCTGCATCTTCGAGTATATCTATTTCGCGCGACCCGATTCCATGGTTCACGGCCACTCGGTCTATGAAGCGCGCAAGGCGTTCGGCGCGGAACTCGCGCGGCAGGAACCGGTGGATGCCGATGTGGTGATCCCGGTGCCGGATTCAGGGGTTCCGGCCGCCATCGGTTATGCCCAGGCCTCGGGCATTCCGTATGAACTCGGCATCATCCGCAATCACTATGTCGGGCGCACCTTCATCCAGCCGACGCAGGCGGCGCGCGACACCGGTGTGCGCATGAAGCACTCCGCGAACCGTTCCGTGGTGACGGGCAAGCGCATCGTACTGATCGATGATTCCATCGTGCGCGGCACCACTTCGATGAAGATCGTCAAGATGATGCGCGAGGCGGGTGCCCGCGAGGTTCATTTCCGCATTGCCTCGCCGCCGATCAAGTTTCCGGACTATTACGGCATCGACATGCCGGATCAGCAGAAGCTGTTCGCCGCCAATCACTCGATCGAGGAAATGCGGCGCTTCATCGGCTGCGACAGCCTTGCCTTCATTTCGGTCGATGGCATGTATCGCGCGCTCGGCCATCCCGAAGGGCGCAATCCCGCCCGGCCGCTGTTTGCCGATCATTGCTTCACCGGCGATTATCCCACGCAGATCCGCGATCTCGTTGGCGAAGGCCCGAAACAGCTTTCCATGCTGGCCGAGGGGGGCTGATCGATGTCGAGACCGTTCGCGGGACGCGTCGCGCTTGTCACCGGGGCCTCGCGCGGCATCGGTCGTTCGGCTGCGCTGGCGCTGGCGGGGGCCGGAGCGCATGTCATTGCCGCAGCCCGGACCATTGGCGCTCTCGAAGCACTCGACGATGAAATCCGCGCGCTTGGCGGTACGGCGACGCTGGTGCCGATCGACCTCAAGGACCTTGAGGCCGTGGACCGCTTCGCGCCGGCCATCGCGCAGCGCTGGAGCAAGCTCGACATTCTCGTTGGCAACGCCGGGCTGCTGGGACCGCTTTCACCTGTGGCGCATATCGAGGACAAGACCTTCGATGATGTGTTTCGCGTCAACGTGACGGCGAATTTCCGTCTGCTCCGGGCGCTCGACCCCGCCCTGCGTGCCGCCGATGCTGGGCGCGTGCTGATGATCACATCCGGTGCTGCGCGCCGTGTGCGCGCGTTCTGGGGCGCCTATGCGGCGTCGAAGGCGGCGCTGGAAGCGTTGGTCCGGGCCTATGCCGCAGAGACGATGAATATCACCAACGTTCGCGCGATGTTGGTCGACCCCGGCCGGATGCGCACGGCCATGCGCGCTGCCGCCATGCCCGGCGAGGACCCTGAAAGCCTGCCCCACCCCGACAGCATCGCACCCGCGATCCTTAAGCTCGCCGCTCCGGATTGGACCGAGACAGGCAAGCTTTACGAGGTTTCGACCGGCGAGGTCATCGCCTACGAGCAGCCGCGCTAGACACGGGCGAAGGCTGAGCCGTCAGGCATTTTCGGCACCGGCGCGGCGGATCTTCTCCGCCCCCCCACACCGTTCACATCCGGAATACGCCGAAAGTCGTCTCTTCCACCGGCGCGTTGAGGCAGGCGGAAAACGCCAGCGCCAGCACGCGCCGCGTTTCCGAAGGCAGGATGATGCCATCATCCCACAGCCGCGCGGTCGCGTGGTATGGACTGCCCTCCTCCTCGTATTTCGCGCGGATCGGCGCCTTGAAGGCCTCCTCATCCTCGGCGGGCCAGGCGCGGCCATCAGCCTCGATGTTGTCGCGGCGGACGGTGGCCAGTACGCTCGCCGCCTGCTCGCCTCCCATCACCGAGATGCGGCTGTTGGGCCAGGTGAACAGAAAGCGCGGCGAATAGGCGCGCCCGCACATGCCATAATTACCCGCGCCGAACGAGCCACCGACCAGCAGCGTGATCTTCGGCACCCGCGCGCAGGCAACCGCCGTCACCAGCTTGGCGCCATCCTTGGCAATGCCGCCGGCCTCATATTGACTGCCCACCATGAAGCCCGAAATATTCTGGAGGAACAGCAGCGGAATCCGCCGCTGGCAGCAGAGTTCGATGAAATGCGCGCCCTTCTGCGCACTTTCAGAGAAAAGGATGCCATTGTTGGCGATGATGCCGACCGGGATACCGTGGATGCGGGCAAAGCCCGTCACCAGCGTCGTGCCATAGAGCGCCTTGAACTCGTCAAACGCCGAATCATCGACAATACGGGCGATGACCTCGCGGATATCGTACTGCTTCTTGAGGTCTGTCGGCACCAGCGCTTCAAGCTCCGCGGCATCGAACCGTGGCGGCACGGGATCGTCGAGATGGATGCCAGGCGTCTTGGTCGTATTGAGATTGGCAACGATGCGCCGGGCCAGAGCCAGCGCGTGCGTGTCATCCACGGCATAATGATCCGCGACACCCGACTTGCGCGTATGAACCTCGGCCCCGCCGAGATCCTCCGCCGAAACCACCTCGCCCGTCGCCGCCTTCACCAGCGGCGGCCCGCCGAGAAAGATCGTGCCCTGCCGGCGCACGATGATCGTCTCGTCGCTCATGGCCGGCACATAGGCGCCGCCTGCTGTACACGACCCCATCACCACCGCGATTTGCGGAATACGCGCCGCCGACAGCGTGGCCTGATTGTAGAAGATGCGCCCGAAATGCTCCCGATCCGGGAATACGTCCGTCTGATGCGGCAGGTTGGCGCCCCCCGAATCAACGAGATAAACGCATGGGAGCCGGTTTTCGCGGGCAATTTCCTGCGCCCGGAGGTGCTTTTTCACCGTCATCGGATAATAGGTGCCGCCCTTGACGGTGGCGTCATTGACGACGACCACGC
>JAIUNP010000157.1 GCA_020161975.1 Pseudomonadota bacterium | reverse complement strand
GGTTCGAGATCGACAAGCTGCCATTCGGCGGTCAGTTCCGGCGGCAGGTCCGGCACCTTCAGCCCATCGACCAGCAGCATGAACATGCGCTTGTTCAGCTTTTCTGCAAGATGGAACTCCTTCAGGCACCAGCCCGAGCCGAGCCAATTGCGCGTGACGACAAACAGCACGGCCTCGCAGCGGCCCGCCGCATCCAGCAGGGCCTTTTCCCATTTCTCGCCCGCCGAAATGCCGCGTTCGGGATCAAAATCGAGGAAGAGGTCGTTCCAGCCCTCGGCCACAAGCCAATCGCGCAGCGCCCGTGCAAGGTCGTTGTCGGAACTGGAGTGGGAGAGGAAGATGCGGGCCATTTCAGGGACGTGTGCCGTCAGTTGGTCGGCAACGGGCGCGGGTTGTAGTAGAGCAGCTTAATCGGCGGCGACTTGATTTCACGTCCGTCAGCGAGCTTGGCGACAATCTCGAACGCGTGGTTCGAGGATTTCGCTGCCGTCATCGGCAGCGTGAAATTGGCGTTCCGCCCCGGCGGAATGGCCCGGCGGAACGGCACCGGAATGGTGTAGTTCTCCGCATCCAACCGGAAGGCGATCGGCTTCACACGGATCGCCTCCGGCGGGCCGCCGGCGCCGCATTCGGCCTGATTGGGGAGCAGGCCCAGGCCCACAGGGAGATTTATTGGCGAGGAGTGGGAATGCTTCCTGCCTTTTGCGTCAATCCATTCATATTCATAAATGCCACGCATCGAAACATAAACAGTTGCGTCATTGAGGCGAAGAAATGGACCGAGTTTCCCAAAAATGGGGTTCGACTGAAGTTCTTTCAAGCAAACTTTATTGTCTTTTGTCGAGCAAGGAAGTTGTGATTTTTTCCAAGGTTCATCCGTGTTTTCTTTGGAAAATTCATTCAATTTTTTTATGTTTACGCCTGCTTCTGCTAGAGTTTTTTCGTAATTAATGCTTTTGCTTTGATCAACGTCTCCGATCTGAAAGACATGAATCAATGGAGGGGAGCTTCCAGTTGAGCCACCCGCTGCGAAACCTACCCTGAAGCGACCATTCAAGGCTTTGCCCCAGCCAAAATTATTGATGTGGAAATTGGGAGTGAAAGACGATCCGCAGCCTGGAGAGAATTGGGATGTAATGTCGATGGCCGGTTTGTTTTCGGTCATGCTCTCCTTGACGTTAATAGCAATTGAGCGGACTTCAACTGGCTGTTGCGATTTATTTTGAAATTCAAATTTAAATGCTGCCGGTTGAATGTAATCCTTTTCAATTGAAAACAAGCCATCTCTGGGATTTACGCCCCAGTATTCAAAGTTGCTCAACTCGCCATTTCCAATCCACGCGTTGACCATCCGCCTTTGATCCGGCTCGACCACCAGCCCTTCGGGCGTGGTGCGGGCAGCGTAGAGCAGCACATCCTTCGGCTTGATGTCTTCGGGCAATTTCGGGCGCCGGTCCATCGTAATGCCCATCTTCACATCATCCGTGCCGCCGATGGCGGGGGCGGCGCCGACCTGTGCGATGCGGATGCGGAGCGAATTGGGTGTCTCGCGGCCCGCGCGCCACTGGCTTTCATAGGCAAGGCCCGAGGGAAGGGTGGTCTTGCCTGTGCCGTCGCGCAGGCCGCGCGAAAACGTGCCCTCGAACCGCTCCCAGGTCGTCTCGGTGAAGGTTCCGCGCCCTTCGGCAAAGCCATTGCGGAAGCTTCCTGCGTATTCCTCGCCGTTCGGCAGGATCAGCCGGCCTGCGCCATGCGGGCGGCCATTGCGCCACTGGCCGTCGTAGATCAGCCCCTCACGGTTGGCATAAAGCCCTGTGCCGTGCGGTTTTCCGTCTTTCATCTGGCCGCGAAAGGTGGAGACAATCGCGGCATCGTCATAGGTCGGGCTGTCCTTCAGCCGCCAGACAAGCCGGCCTGAACCGGTGATCCTGCCGGCGCGGTCGGCGGCCAGATCATCGGCAGCCCAGGTGAAATCGAGATCGCGGGTGGGGTGGGGGTCGAAGACCTCGTAGAGCCGGCGCTCCGGCTCCTGCGAATGCGGGGAAAAAATCGTCCGGCTGCGGGCGCGGAAAGCACCTTTTTCCGCGCTGGAATCGATGCCGATCACGGTTTCCACCACGCGGGTTTCAAAGACCGGGAGCGGAGTTTCCGCGCGAACGGGCAGGGCCGTCGACGCGAGACATGCTGCGAGCAACGGCAATGCGATGCGATAAACCATGGTACGCCCCCGGGAACATGAATGCTCCAGAGAAGGCGCGGCGCGCGCAGTTGTCAACGCGGAAGGCCAGGGATGCGCACGGCTATTTTGGCTCCGGGGGCGCAGGCTGGCCCGTCGCGCTTCAGGCGGCGGGAGCAGGAGGGGCCATGGCACCGGTCATGATGGCTACCGCATCCGACATTGAAATCGACTTCGGGTTCACCACGGCGTGGCGGCGTCCCAGCCGGTGGATGTGGATGCGATCCGCCACCTCGAACACATGCGGCATGTTATGGCTGATCAGAACGATCGGTAGGCCTTTCTTCTTCACGTCAAGGATCAGTTCGAGCACCTTGCGGCTTTCCTTGACACCGAGCGCTGCCGTCGGCTCGTCCATGATGACCACCTTGTGCCCGAAGGCGGCGGCGCGGGCGATGGCGACGCCCTGTCGCTGGCCGCCGGAGAGCGTTTCCACGGGCTGGTTGATGTTCTGAATTGTCATCAGCCCGAGCGTGTTCAGCGCCTCCCGCGCCTTTTTCTGCATCGCGCCGCGATCAAGCTTGCGAAAATACTGACCCATGAAGCCCTGCTCGCGGATCTCACGCCCGAGGAACATGTTGTCGGCAATCGAGAGCGCAGGGGAGAGGGCGAGATTCTGGTACACCGTCTCGATGCCGGCGGAGCGCGCATCAATGGGCGAAGCAAAATGCACGGGTTGGCCGTCGATGCGGATTTCACCGCTGTCGGGCACGATGGCACCGGTCAGGGCCTTGATAAGGCTCGACTTGCCGGCGCCGTTGTCGCCGATCACCGCCAGGATTTCGCCGGGCATCAGGTCGAAATCGGCGTTGTCGAGGGCGGTGACGCGCCCGTAGCGCTTGACGAGGCCGCGCGCCTCGATAACCGGCTTTCTCATCGGGAAACCCTCCTCAGCCACTGGTCCACGGCGACGGCAACGATGATGAGCACGCCCACCGCAAACTCCTG
Source organism: Pseudomonadota bacterium (assembly GCA_020161975.1). Lineage (GTDB taxonomy): Bacteria > Pseudomonadota > Alphaproteobacteria > Rhizobiales > Beijerinckiaceae > JAIUNP01. The sequence continues at coordinate 5,539 of JAIUNP010000157.1, read as the reverse complement.
CCACAGGACGTTGACGCCCGAGAGCGCAAGGCCGTTCCTGAACACGCCGACGATCAGTGCGCCGAGCAGCGTGCCGATGATCGAGCCGCGGCCGCCGAACAGCGAGGTGCCGCCGATCACCACTGCGGTGATGCTGTCGAGGTTGGCGGTCTGGCCGGCCTGCGGTGAGACCGAACCGATGCGGCCGATCAGCGCCCAGGCCGCGATGCCGCAGATGATGCCGGCTATGACATAGACCTGAAGCAGGGTCCTGTCCGTACGGATGCCGGCAAGATTGGCGCTTTCTGTGTCGTCGCCCACCGCCTGCACATGGCGGCCCCAGGCGGTGAGGTTCAGCACATACCAGCAGGCGGCGATCATCAGCAGCATGGCGATGGAGCCATAGGTGAGGCGCGCGCCGAGAAACTCGACGGACTGGCCGAAGAAGATCAGCAGCGGCGCCTTCTCCTCGATATCCTGCGCGCGGATCGTCTCGGAGGCCGAATACCAGAGGTTCAGCGCAAAGAAGATGTTCCAGGTGCCGAGCGTCACGATGAAGGGCGGCAGGCGGAAGCGCGTGACGAGGAGGCCATTGACGAGGCCGCACAAGGCGCCGACGCCGATGCCGGCGGCAATCGCCAGCGGTGCGGGAATACCGAGATCGACCGCGAACTTGCCCATCACCACGGAGGACAGAACCATGATCGCGCCGACCGAGAGGTCAATGCCGGCGGTCAGGATCACCAGCGTCTGGGCAATGCCGACGATGCCGATGATCATCACCTGCTGGACGATCAGCGAGAAATTGAACGGGTGCAGGAACCGTCCGCCGATCAGCAGCGAGAAGAAAACCACGCTGACGATGAGGACGACGCCGGGAATGGCCGTGGGGTGGGAGTGGAGCGCATTCTGAAGGCGCTTGAGCAGGCTTTCGCCCTCCTGCCGGAACTCGGCGACCTTGACGTCGGCCTTGTCCAGAACCTTCTCGAACTCGGCCTTCTGGACCGGCCGGTCTGTATTGTCAGAACTCATGTCCCTCTCCGGAAGAATGGCGGGGTCCCGGCGCGGAAATCCAGACTGTTCGCCTGAGCGTCTGGATTACATCGCATTCGCGCGCAATGACACTGGTTTGGCAAAAAAGCCGGGAGAGGGGCAACGGGTCGCCTTGCAGCGCCCCTTTTCACCCGTTGCCCCTCTCCTTTGCGTCCTGTTCAGCAGGACGCAGACTGACCGATCAGCCCCAGCAGCGCTTGAGACCTTCATCCGACGTGATGGACGGGATGCCGGAAACCGGCTTGTCCGTGATCAGTTCGACGCCGGTGTTGAAGAAGTCGAGACCGGGGGTCGCGGCGGGCTTCTTGCCGGATTTGGCGAACTCGATCACCGCCTCGACGCCCTTGGAGGCCATCAGCAGCGGGAACTGCATCGAGGTTGCGCCGATGACGCCGGACTTGACGTTCTTGACGCCGGGGCAGCCACCATCCACCGAGACGATCAGCGCGCCCTTGTCCTTGCCGACAGCCTTCAGCGCCTGATAGGCGCCGGCCGCTGCCGGCTCGTTGATCGTGTAGACCACGTTCACGCCCGGGTCCTTCTGGAGCAGGTTTTCCATCGCCTTGCGGCCACCTTCCTCGGCGCCCTGCGTCACGTCATTGCCGACAATGCGCGCATCCTTCTCATCACCCATCTTCTTGGGGTCGGCGAGGTCGATGCCGAAGCCTTTGAGGAAGCCCTGGTCGCGGGCGACGTCCACCGAAATCTGGTTCTTGTTGAGATCGAGCAGCGCGATCTTGGCGTTCTTGGCCTTGTCGCCGAGCGTGGCCTTGGCCCACTCGCCGATCAGTTCGCCGGCCTTGAAGTTGTCGGTGGCGAAGGTCACGTCGGCAGCGCTCGGCGGGTCAAGCGGCGTGTCGAGCGCGATGACCAGCAGGCCGGCCTTGCGGGCCTTCTCGATGGTCGGGACAATCGCGCGGCTGTCGGAGGGGGTGATCAGGATGCCCTTGGCGCCGGCGGCAATCAGGCTTTCCACTGCCTCCACCTGCGTCTGGTTGTCGCCATCCACCTTGCCGGCGAAGGAGCGCAGCTCGGCGCCCATGTCCTTGGCCTTGGCTTCCGCGCCCTCGCGCATCTTCACGAAGAAGGGGTTGGTGTTGGTCTTGGTGATCAGGCCGATGATCACCTTGCCCTGGGCCATGGCCGGGGCGCTGTAGAGTGCGCCGCAGGCAACAGCGGCCATCATCGCAGCGCGAATGGTCAGTTTCGTCATATCGTCCTCCCTGTGGCGGCGCTTTCGAGCGCATCGCCCATGACTGAATTTGTCCCCATGCGCATCAATGGCGCCTAGGTTCGACAGGAAAAGGCCATGTTTTATCTGGGCTGTCAATAATTAATTCAATCGGATTTAATTATTGATCTTTTGCCAATGTCAGGCTTTGATGGCAACAGGATACGACGCATCCGCCCCCGGTGGACAGGGTGAGAGTATCTCCGGAGGAAGCAGCGTGCAGGAAATTGCGGCCACAGATTCGTCAGCAGGCATGTCCAATGGCGGGCAGGGCCTGTCGCATCTGGGCGGCGGGGTCAATCAGGCCGGGGGCCGGGCCTATAACGAACGGCTGGCGCTGTCGCTGATCCGGCTCAACGGCCCATTGCCGAAGGCGGAACTGGCGCGGCTGACCGGGCTGACCGTGCAGACCATCACACAGATCATCCGACGGCTTGAGGCGGAGGGACTGGTTGTTGCCAATGCGCCTGTGCGTGGACGCGTCGGGCAACCGTATGTGCCGTTTGCGCTCAATCCGCTGGGGGCGCTCTCTTTCGGTGTGAAAATCGGACGGCGGAGCGCCGAGATCGTATTGTGCGATCTTGCCGGTGGCGTCATCGCCAAAGAGCGTCGCGCATATGCCTATCCGGTGCCGGATGAGGTCGTCCGCTTTGTGGCCGGCACCATTCAGGCCTTGCGCAATGGGCAGGGGGCCGGTCAGCGTTATGCCGGCATCGGCGTTGCCGTGCCGTTTGAACTCTGGAAATGGGCCGAAGTGGTCGACGCCCCGCCTGGCAAGCTGGATGGCTGGCGTGACTTCAACATCGCGGGCGAGCTTGGCCGGCGTACCGGACTTGCCACGCTTGTCTCCAATGATGCGACGGCAGCGTGCGGAGCGGAGCTGGCCTATGTTCTGCGCGGTCAAAGCATTGACATGATGTATATTTTCGTCGGCTCATTCGCCGGTGGCGGGGTGGTGCTCAATGGCTCCCTGCTTCAAGGGAGGACGGGCAATGCGGGCGCGCTCGGCTCGATGCCGGTGGTGGTCGGGGGGCGGCGCGGCCAATTGATCCACCATGCATCGCTGCTGACGCTGGAGCGGGCTGTTGCGCAGGCCGGCGGCGATTCGGCGCTGGTCAATTTACCCGAGGGCAACTGGTCGTCGCTGGAGCCGGCGCTGACGGTCTGGATCGACAATGCCGCCGATGCGCTGGCCCAGACGCTGGTGAGCGGGGCGGCGGTGATGGATTTTGCGCATATGCGGATTGACGGCGCCCTGCCGCGCCCGGTTCTCCTCCGCCTCGTTGAGGCGACGCGGCTGGCAACGGCACGGTTCGATCTTCAGGGGTTGAGCCCGTTCGAGATCGAGCCAGGCGGGCTCGGCCAGGATGCACGGGCGCTGGGCGGGGCGATGCTGCCGCTGTTCAACAGCTTTGCCGCCGCACAGGATGTGCTTCTGAAAGACATTCCCAAAGACGAGGGGAGTGCGGCCTGAGGTTTTGCCTCGGGTACGCGGGGCCGTTGCGCGGCCCCGCAATTCCCATGATTCGCGCCCGAACCATGGGATCGTCGCGTGGCCTTAGCCCGCAGCGTTGCGGCGGGCGTCAACCTCCGCAATATGCGCCTTGCGCCATTCGATCAGGCGGCGCAGCCCTTCATCAAGATCGATGCCGGCGGTGAAGCCGATTTCCTTCGAGGCGCGGCGCGGGTCGCCGATGCGGTTGCGCACCAGCGTGGCCTGCGAGCGTGGAGCGAATTTGATCGGCTGGTTGGAACCGGTCAGGTTCAACAGCTTCTCGGCGATTTCCCTGAGCGAGGTGCGCTTGCCGGTGCCGACATTGTAGAAGCGATCCTTGGCTTCCGACTTCATGCCGCAGATGTTCGCAGCGGCACAATCCTCGACCGCCACGAAGTCGAAGGCTTCCGAGCCGTCGCCCATGATCGTCGGGCCCTCGCCACGATCAATCGCGTCGAGCATCTTCATGATGACGGCAATATAGGCGCCCTTGTAGTCCTGGCGCGGGCCATAGACGTTCATGTAACGCAGGCCGATGTACTCAAGGCCGTAGCGGTGATGATAGGCACGGGCCATGGCTTCGCCGCAAATCTTGGTGGCGCCGTAGAAGTTCTGGTTGTTGAAGGGATGGTCCTCATCCATCGGTTCGGTGACCGCATCGCCATAGACCGAAGCCGACGATGACCAGACCAGGCGCTTCACGCCCTGCTTGCGGCAGGCATCGAGCACGTTGAACGTGCCGCGCACGTTGGTCTCGAAAGCCGTGCGGGGATATTCGTGGCACTGAAGCAGCCACAGTGCGGCAAAATGGAACACGCCATCGGCGCCCTTGAGCGCATCTTCCAGGATGTCGACCTGGGTAATGTCGCCGCCAGCCTCGAAAATCTTGACGCGCGGGTCCTTCAGCGCGTTGGCGAGGTTCTCCGTGCGGCCGCGCACGAAGTTGTCATAGATCACGATTTCCTTCGCATCGGTCTTCGTAAGCTGGTCCACCGTATGCGAACCGATGAGTCCCGCGCCGCCGATGACGACAAGCTTCTTGCCTGCAATATCCATGGAATTCACCCTCTGGGAATGTTGCGCAAGGCTTAGGTCGCGCGCTGCACCGCGTCAAGCTTGGTGGTTCTGAAGGTCGAAATGTTCTGTCAAGGGCGCGTGATTTCGTTGTAATCCGCCACCATCGCCGCCGCGATTGCATCAGGATCATGCCAGCGCTCGACAAAAACGCGCCCTGCTGTGCCGATGGCGGCAAGGTCTTGCCGCGGACGGGCGAGCAGCGCTTGCAGAACGGGCACGAGATTCGCCGCATTTGCGCGGATGATCGGCAAGGTGGCTGCAAGCTCTGGCGGTACGAATTTGAGATCGTCGGGATTGATGTGGCAGACGACCACCTTGCCAAGCGCCATCGCCTCGACCGCAAGGCCCCCGTACCAGCCGATCATCAGTTGATCGATTACGATGTCAGCCTCGCGATAGGTGGCGAGGGCCCGGTCGCGCGGCATGTTCTCGACGGCAAGGAAGCGGATGTTCGCTCCGGTTGCCCGCAACCGCTCGATGGCTTCAAGCACATGGGCCGTGCCCTTGACGCCGCGATGGCTGGGCGCATGGACGATGGTCAGCGGACGGTTCACGTCGGTGGTGTCCGGGGGCAGGGGCGTTACGCTTGCAGGGTTGAAGCTCGCGTAGGGCAGGTATCGCGCTGTGCCGGGCAGGATATGGCCAAGGTCGGGATTGAGGTAAAACTGACGGTCGGCGAGACGCGACCAGATGTCGATGATCCG
>JAIUNP010000156.1 GCA_020161975.1 Pseudomonadota bacterium | reverse complement strand
ATTTTCACGCAGTCTACAGCCTGGTGGATCCGCTGAGCGGCAAGGCTATACGCACCCAGAACAAGCAGGTGCACGATGAACTGGCATCGCGCCGTGCCGAGATCCTGCTCAGCGAGCCGATCTGCGCTGGACCGAACCATCACCGAGTGATGGCCGAACTCAAAACGCGTGGTGTCGTCAGAAGCCACGAAGCCGCATCTGCGGAACAGGCCGATTGGGGTCAACACATGCGGACGTCCAGTCGGCAGCAGGGAAAGAAACTTGATGCCGATCCGAATGCAATCTTGCGGGCGGCCTGGCAGGCTTACAGTTCGTGCGCCGATACTGCATCGGATATTCAGCACCATATGAATGCCGCCGGTTTTCACCTCGCACTCGGTCGAAAGTGCGTCATGCTGGTGCATGAAAAATCCGGTTTCACGCATGCCTTCGCGCGTGGCCTGAGAATCGGCGCGAAACTCGATGGTGACCCGTGCAAGATCCGCGAGCGTGATCTCGCTCATTTGGCAGGCAAGCTGAGGCCTTTGACCGATGTTGAAGAAGAATGCCGCAGGATCGCCCAACTGACTGGCGAGACGGCTGTTGAGCGCACCTTCCATTCTTTTCAGGAGGAGGCGGCACTTGATAATGATGACGCTGCCCTGGATTGGCTGCGGAAGCGCCGCCAGGAAATTGAGAACACCAAGGCTGTCGAGTTCAAAAACACGTTGCAAGCCAGACGCGCGCAAATCAGGGCGAGATTTGCCGAGGCGGATAGTTTGGCTCGTCGACGCGTTAACCGAGCCTTTCTCGCCGCAAAAATTGTCAAAACGCTCGATCTTGAACGGATCGCATTTCTGGCGGTTGGCGCCGGTGTGGTGCTGGGCGGGGGCGGCTTGGGGCTGGCGCTGCTGGCGGCAGGAATCTCGGTCGCGGCCTTGCCAAGCTTCGAACGCGCAAGGGCACTCCAACTCGACGATCAGCTGGCTCGCCGTCGGCGAAAAACGGCAAGGGATGAGGAAATTGCAAAAGCCTACGGTCGGCTCCGCGCCGAACTGAAGCTTAACTCCCAGCCATTGCCCGATATGCGTATTCCGCACAAGCTGCGTGCCATCGCAGGACGGTTTATGCGCCTGGAAATTGATCGCCTGACCAACATCCTCAAACCGGATGCAGTTGTCGAATTCGCGGCGGTCAGAGACCAGCTCGACCCCGTCTTGGTCCGCAATCTCGAAGCGCTTGTCGAAACGGGGGATGGCTGGAATGCGCTGGAACTGCGCCAAGTTGCACGGCGTCCTGTCCATAAACGGGCCGTCGCCGCGCCCCCGTCCCTCGATACCCAGAAAATCAAGGCTCCTGAGGAGCGCGGTCGGAGAGGGGGCATGAGGATTGTCAGCATTCAAACGACTGAGCAAATCCGCCATGCCAACACATTGACCAAGGAAACCGAACAACCGCCTGTGTCTGAAGATACCGATCGCATCGCAGTAAAACCGAAACGGCGGAATCGACCGCGTATCCAGAAATCGGCAATACCACCCCGCAAGCCGGACGGGCCAGAATTCTAGATGGTTCTGCTTATGCTCGTGTTTACACATGGTCTACGCCTTCTGAATTTTCAGAAAGCGTCATTGATTCGTTGATTTGCATCAAGCTGATCTGGCGCTAGAGCCAAGTGGGAAAATTTAATTATTTAAAATTATAATCGTGTTATTGGCGCTTTTTATTTTAGTTACCAGGTTCAGGTCCTATGGGACCTGTAATAAACAACGATAATCGCACCTGATTCGGATATAGCTGTCAATTAGCCGAAATTTTATTTCATTAAACATGGTTAACGCGCCTGATTGCGCGCTTCCGTAACAGTGGCGCCCCTCGAGCGAGGCGCAACACACCCCGGTTTTTTGCGCCAAGTCCCGGCCGACACCGCCTCCCGCGATCTATGTCTCGAAACATCAGGCGTTCCCTTCCTCAAACAGGACCCCTGAGAAATGAAGAAAACCTACTCCGTAACTTCGACATCCAAGCCCTCCACTGCCCCCCATCACAAAGTTCGAATTTTCGACACCATCCAAGTGCAGTCCGCCCTCGCGGCGGCCGGCGTCGTCAACAGCCCGTATTCGGGCGAAGCACCGTTCATGCCGAGCGTTTCCGAAAATGAACATGCGCGGCTCGAAGCCCTTCTTCGTTTATCCATCGATGCCGGCGGCGGCCATCGCCCTGCGTTCATTGCGAGCGGTGCGTTGATCAAATGCCTCGAGGCATTGATATCTAAATGTCCCGGTTTTCACGGCGTCATCTCGGTCTGGCTCGGCGCCGCCCATTTGTCTTGCCGCAGCCGGACGCCGTTTTCGGTTCCTCCGGTCCTGCTCGTTGGTTCACCTGGAATCGGCAAAACACGGTTTCTCTCAGAACTCGCCAACGTGTTGAATGTCGCCATGGCGCCGGGTCAGGCCCCGGCGACCGCGCGCGTAGCCTGTAACACGTGCTCCGATGCCGGAATGTTGGTTGGTCACCCGATTTCCTGGCGATCCGCAAAGACCGGTGAATTCACGCGGGCCCTGATTGCTTCGCCGGTGGCGCAAACGTTGATCGTTCTTGACGAAGTTGACAAGCTAACGCCGGCGACGATCAGCGACAACCCGTTCAATGTCCTACTCTCGCTCCTGGAACCCGAAAATTCCCGGCGCCTACGCGACGAGTACCTCGAAATCGAATTCGACCTCTCCCACGCCCTGATCGTTGCCACCGCGAACTCAACTGCGCCCCTTCCCGAACCGCTCCTCGATCGGTTTCTGGTCGTCGAAATCTCCTCGCCTTCAGCCGAGACGCGCAAAGCTATCGCCCGCGACGTATTCGGAGATATCGCCGGAGAACATTTCGAGATGCCGACGGATGACATCCTCGCGCAGATCGCGAAATTCCACCCCCGCAAGCAGCGCCAGATCGTTCGGCTGGCGCTGGGCCATGCCGCCCGTGCGGGCCGCGATCATGTCGTTGCCGATGATCTGAACGCCGCTGCCTCGCTTGGTGTCCAACCCGCCGCCAAGATTGGATTTTTCTGAGCTTTGGCTGCGCCTCGCCCTCCTGAGATTCGGGAAGGCTAGAATTTTGAGAGGTTTAGAGAATTTCCCCCGAGAAAACGTCCGAACCGATCCTGCCCGAAATGTCGGACAGCCATTCCAACCATGCCTGCAATAAGGAACATATAATGAACACAAGCTACGCAAAGGGCTTTGAAGAAGCCCACAAACTCGCCCTCGAAACGCCGACATATCCGCAGTACGATATCGCCCGCACCAAGCGCAGTTACGCACTTTGTAAAGGCAACGGGCGTTTTGGCGGCGCCGCATTCGAGGCCGCTCTCGAACGGGCGGTCGAGGCCGAACCGATCCCCTCCAGCGAGATCACCGGCGATTGCTTTGATGCCGCGGCGTTGGCGATCAGCTGGATCGAAAAGCGCGACACGCCGTTTCAAAATGCACTGGCGCAACTCGCACGAGAACTGGCCGTGGTCGCAGGCCGGGCCGAAGTCGCCGGCGCGGGCGACGTCTTCTTGAAGTTCATGCTGCTCAGCCGCTGGCTCGATCAGCCTGCCATGCCCTTTGCGACAGAAATCTCGAGCTTCCTCGCCCAGATGATCGCCCGCGACTGCGAGGAACTCGGCCTCGATCCCGAGTCGATCAGGCTGGACGCCGAAAAGGCTTTCCCGAACCTCGCGAAATAACTCACACGGCCCGTCGCATGCGGCGGGCCTCCTCTCATCTTGAACAGGAACCGCCACCATGCACATCACGAGCATCATGAGCTTCCCCGAAGCCTACACCATCGAACTCACCTCGCCGGTCGAGTCCGAACTCGATTTGCCGAGGATTGTACGGAGCTATCGGCTCGGCAGCGGCGACGGACCCTACAACCTCGACGGGCTCAAACATGCGCTTTCTCGCGCGGCCCATCAGGAACCCATGCCGTCCGAACCGATCGCCGGCGACGCCTGGGATGCCCTCGCCTTTGTCGAGATCTGGGCCATGGATTCTGGAACCCAAAATCGCTACCAGGCCGTGCTCGCCCAGATAGCACGCGAACTCGCTGTGCGTGCCGCGATAGCCGACGCCAGGGACAGTTCAGACGTCGTGCTGAAACGCAAAATAATGCAGCGCTGGAGCCAACACCCCGCATTGCCCTTCAACCAGGTGGTGTTGGCCTTTCTCACCGAGGCGATCACACGCGACTGCGTCGTGCTGGGGCTCAATCCCGTATCGATCCTGTTCGGCCCTGAGTGAAGGCCACCGAACACGGCCAACTGACCTGACAGCTCGCCGCACCGGCGGGCTTTGTCATCTCTGCAACCCAAACATTCACGAGTTTCCCATGTCGAACACCGCGTCCTCCTCCGCCTCGGTCACAACCGATCCCGCCCATTCTCCCATCGCCCGCGAGTTCTACGAGGCCCGGCGCCTCTCTGCCGATGCTCCCAAAACCATCGTCATCTTCGATGTCGAAACGACCGGTCTCAGTCCGGCCTTCGACCAGATCCGTCAGTTCGCTGCGCTTCGCACCGAGGATCTGGATGATCCACAGGAAGGGGAAGATGCCATCAATCTGACGTGCCGCCTGAGGCCCGAAATCGTGCCCTCGCCGCAGGCTTTGCTGACCACGCGCGTCAGCCCGGCGGAAATCGAGGCGCCGGCTCTGAGCCATGCCGAGATGATGGGAAAAATTGAGGATTTTCTGGACGCATCATCGCCCGCTGTCTTCGCAGGGCATAATGTCATCTGGTTTGACTCGCCCCATATCCGGCACAATCTCTTTTCTGCGCTTTTGTCCCCATACCCGCTCCAGACACCGGGATGCCGGCTGTTCGACAGCCTGCGCCTTGCCCATCTCGTTTATTGTCTGCGCCCTGATGCCGTGATCTGGCCGAAACGGCAGGATGGAAAGCCGGTGTTCAGACTGGGCGAGCTTGCCAGGGGGCTCGGCATCACCTTCGACGAGACGCAAGCTCATGACGCCCAGGCCGATGTCCAGGCGACCCGTGATGTGCTGCGCGTCTTTCGTGACCGGGCGCCGGACCTCTACGCGCTGGCGCTGGCGCTTTGTGACAAGGGCTATGTCTGCGATCTTCTCGGGCGATATCCCGTCGTCGGACAGCTTGGCGTCTATGGCGGCGTGAGTTCTGTGATGCCGCTCACAGCGCTCACGCGCGATCCCGCCAATCCTAATGCCTCGCTGATGGTCGATCTTCGCATTGACCCGGAGACGTATCGTTCTCTCCCCGATGCCGATCTCGCCAGCTTGATGGCAGGCCGTACCAGTCCCGTCCGCTCGATGAAGCACAACGCGATGCCGTTGCTCATCCCGTTGAAGCTGACCGATCCGCTGGCGCCGGAAGCATCAATGGCACTCCATGCCCACGATCCCGATGGGGATCCGGCCCGCGCCGATGATCTTCTCCAGCACCGTGCTGCGCTTCTGAAAGCGGATAACGACTTCATCGAGCGCGCCCGCGCGATCCGGGCGAGGCAGAGTGCGGATCGGGTAATCAGTCCTCACGTCGAGGAACAGCTTTACTGCGCTTTTCCCGGCTATGCCGACAGGGCGCTGGGCCGGAGATTCCACGATACGTCCATTGAAAAACGCGCGGCGCTGATCCCGCAGTTCAAGGATGAACGGCTACGGGTCCATGCCACACGCCTCGTCCATCATGACGCGCCGCACACACTCGATAGCGAAACGCGACGGGCGATGGACCACTGGCTGCATCATCGCCTGACGACCGAGGATGACGTGCCGTGGATGACGCTTCCTCGTGCTCTCGCAGAGACCGAGGATTTGCGCGAACTTCTCGTTCGGAGGCTTGATGCCGAAGCTTGCGAGGCGATTGCCGATGCGCCTCCGATCCTTGATACCGAAACCGGCGCGCTCCTGCCTGACAGTGAAGTCATCATGGAAGTCGAGCAATTGCGCCTCGCCTATATCGAGGAGCATGTTGGCACCAGCCTGAAACTGCTGGATGACTACGCCGATTGGTTGCGTAACCGCTGCGCCGAGGTCACGCGCATCTAACTCGACGCATATCCGTCCATCATCACCGGCGGCACCTTCCCATCACCCCAACATCCTTGGCCTGCTTTTCCACCGCGTCACTGCGGGCCGCACCGTCACGTCCAAAGCGCAAAGAAGGACTCTCTCATGAAAGCCAATCCCCAGCACGTCACCAAACCTGCAACGCCGCTCGCCGCCATTGCCAAACGCATCCTGAAGGACGCCCAATCTCCGGCCGCGACCCGCCAGTATCTACCGACACAATGGCCGGTCGTTGGCGGGCGGGGGACACCTCTGGTCCCGTTCACCGGCTGGGAAACACCTGAGATCGCCGGGTGCTTTGAAAATGGCACCCGCATCGCCGTTGGTGTCCTCAGTTGCCCCGGCCTGTTCAACCTTGCGCGCGAACTGCAGATTCCGATATTCAAGATCAGCACGACGAGGGACGAGACCGTCGGCTTCGCCCAGCGTCTCAAGGCTTTGAACGCCGATGCCTATGGCTCGCACCGGCGCGATAGTGATGCCTGGTGCAAAGATGAAGGCTTCGATCAGTGGGAACTCAGCGCACTTCCTCAAGACCTTGGTCTTGAACCAAGCAGCCCGGTCACAGCGACGCCGCGGGCGCTATCGGTCGTACTTCCGGACGGCCTGGCGCCGCGCGAATTTGATGAGCGGCTGAACCGCGCTCTTGCTAACGTTCGTCTTGCCGACTGGGCCACCAGCGCCGATGGCCGCGGGCATTGCGCCGCCCTCGGTCTCGATCCTGCCCGCTTTGATCGCTTTACAGCCTACAGCCTTGGAGGGGCGGAACCGCGCCTCTCACGCGCGCGCGAAATCTTTATCTACAAACCACGCCTCCAGACCGCGAGGCTGGCCATGGTCATAGAACGCGTTCTGCTTGCGTCAATCAGGCGCGTTTCCATGGGTTGATCACACAGGACTCCCGACAATCCATCTTGCCTTCAAACCCTTCATATCCATACCCAAAGAGCCTCACGGCCGACCGAATGCCGACACACCCATTCGACTTTTTTGCGCAGGAAAAGAGATAAGACAAATCAAACGGATAACGCGGTCGCTCATGATCGAAGACTGACCTGGCTTCACGAGGTCGCCTCCTATTTCGCGTTCCGGACCGACAGACAATAAGCCTCCCATGCCTCCAGAACCGCGCGGCGTTTTTTTAGCGCTTTCATCCGGCGATAGGCCTGCTCGGCTTTGTTGCCAATCGTGTGCGAGAGATTATGCTCAGCGACCTCGCGCGGCGTTTCGGTCTCGTCCCCGCACCAATCGCGGAATGACGAGCGGAACCCATGCGGTGTGCAGTCGCCGCGACCCATCCGGCGCAACAGCATTTCCAGAGCACCATCGGACAGTGGCTTACCACGACGCTGTCCGGGAAAAATCATCTGATCAGGGTCGTCACTGAGGCGCAGCTCCGCAACGCGCTTCAGGATTTCCACAGCGCGGGGCGCCAAAGGCACTTCAAACGCATTGTCACCCTTCATGCGCTTGGCAGGGATCGACCAGACCCAATCCACCTCGGCAGACTGATCGGGCGTAGCGGGTTCGGTGCTAGTGTTTACACTCGTCGATGCCTTTGGAACCGTCCGTATCTCACCCCAGGTCGCCAACCGTGACATCGACGAGCGCGCGACCGTCAGGATCGTGAACTCCAGCAGCAGGGCCGCAACAGCATCCCGCTTCCCCAAAGCCACCATGAATGCCGGGATATCCTCATAATGCATTGCCGCGAAATGCCCGCGCTGCAGCTTGCCTACCTTCGGCATCAGAAGCTCGATATGGCCTTTCAGTCGAGCCGGGTTGGCAATGTTGTCCCCGATATGCCCGGCCACGCGCGCGGCATTCAGGATCGTCTCGATCCGGCCCCGCACCCGCGTCGCGGTCTCGTTCTTTGTGGTCCAGATCGGGTTGAGGATTTGCACGATATCCTGCGTGGTGATCGCGTTCACCTGCTTACCCCGGATCGGCGCGGCATAGACCGTCATGGTCATTTCCCATTGCGCCGCGTGCTTGGCGTTTTTCCAGCCTGGCCGGACCTTGGCGATATAGGCATCTGCGAAATCCCCGAAAGTTGGAATGGTTGTGACATTGGCTTCCTGTTCACGGCGATCTATCGGATCGACGCCTTTCAACAGATCCGTTCTGACCTCATCGGCCTTCCCGCGCGCATCGGCCAGCGAGAGACCATAGGGACCGGCGCCGCCGAGACCCAGTTCGCGCTGCTTTCCGGCAGACTTGTATATCATCACCCATTGCCGTGAACCGGCGGGCCTAACACGCAGGTAGAGATTGCCTCCATCCGCATGCAGTCCCGCCGGCAGTGTCTGGATTTGTTTGGCAGTCAGTTTCTTCAGGATCGCAGCCATGTGCCCAAGCCTTTGCCCTAGCGGAGTGATGAGCCTTGCTGAACCATGCTGATCCGACAAGACCCAAGTTAGGGCGAAAAGTAGCATAAAAACCGCTACTTAGCTAGATCTGTGAGCTAAAGAGGGATACCCTGATCTGGACAAATGGCGGAGAGGGAGGGATTCGAACCCCCGGTACGCTTGCACGTACTCCGCATTTCGAGTGCGGCGCGATCGACCACTCTGCCACCTCTCCGTTGAGGTCATTATCGTGCGGCGACCGTGGCCATCCGCAGTGGTCGCGGCCCGAATAGCATCAAGGCATCCGGACAACAAGCCCTGTTTTTGGCTGTGACGCCGAAGAAGGCACCGACCAGGTTTCCTTGGCT
>JAIUNP010000155.1 GCA_020161975.1 Pseudomonadota bacterium | reverse complement strand
AAAAGACAGGCAATTTCCTCGGCTCGCTCCTCGGCATTCGTGGCGCAGTGCCCGCTGAACCGATGAAACTGACGGTGGAGCCTGCGCCCAAAGCCAAGGGCGCGAACGCCGGTGATACCAAGGCGACAGAGGCGAAGGCCAAGGATGTGAAGGCTGCGCCGGCCGCCGCAAAGCCAGCCCATGCGAAAGCGGAAGGCAAACCGAAAGCTTCGGCCAAGGCTGACGCGAACACCGACACCAAGGCCAGGGCGCCGGCGGCATCCACTCCGGCCCCGGATGGCGCGGTGCAGACCACGGCCATTGATCCAGCCATTACAGAGCCGGCAAAGCCGAAGAAGGCGCTCGGCCCGTTCCGGGGCGGCGGCAATCAGGCTGTCTGCGTGCGCACCTGTGACGGCTTCTTCTTTCCGGTCAATTACGAGGGCGCCAAGTCTGATGATCGTTATGCCGAGGCCTGCGCCAATTCCTGCCCGGCTTCGCGCACGGAAGTCTATTTCATGCCGCGCGGCGGCGACCTGCGGCAGGCGGCGACGGCCAGCGGCGAGCGCTACACCGCGCTCGACACTGCCTTCCGTTATCGCAAGGAGCGGGATGCAAGCTGCTCCTGCAAGTCGGATGGCCAATCCTGGGCCGAAGTGCTGAAGCCGGTCGATCCGCTGATCAAGCACGGCAAGGATGATGTGATCGTGACGCCTGAGAAGTCGCTGGAACTCGCGCGTCCGAGCGAGCCTGACCTCGCCAAGGCCGAGATGATCGCCAATGCACCGCAAAAATCCGGCAAGAAGGCCAGCAAAAAGGCCGAAAAGCGCGAGGCCAAAGGCACAAAGCCAACCAATGCGCAGGCTGTGGTCAACCCCGGTCAGACGTTGGGAAGATCCGGCCCCTGGCGCAACACGACAAAGTTCATGAAGGCCGACATGGAGCCGACCGCCTCCATCAGGACAGACGCCCGCTAACCTCGGCGTGGCCGATCAGTGGCAACAGCGTCTTCAATTCTGGCCCATGCTCCTGCCCGGTGAGGGCCAGGCGCAGCGGCAGGAACAGCCCCCTCCCCTTCGCGCCGGTGGCAGCCTGAACCGCTTTCGTCCAGAGGCCCCAGGTTGTCTCGTCCCATGGCTCGGGCGGCAGCAATGATCGCGCCGTGGACAGCAATGCGGCATCGGTGTGCGGCGTCGACTGCAACGGCCCGGTGATGACCTGCCACCAGAGCGCGGCTTCATCCAGCCCGGTGAGGTTGCCGCGCACGGCCAGCCAGAACGGCTCTGCCTTCGGCCCCGTGATACCAAGCCCCGCAAGATGATCGGCCACGGCGGAAAATGGCTTTGAATGCAGCATCCGCACGGTCAGATGCCCGATTTCCGCCGGATCGAACTTCGTCAGCGCGCGCGACAGTTTGGACAGATCGACGAGGCCGGCAAGCTCGTCGAGGCTTTCGATGGCATGGACCGGCTCGCTCGTGCCGGTCAACACTGCCACAGCCGCAACTGCCAGCGGTTCCGCACCATCGGCGCGGAAAGAGCGGATCGACAGCGCGCCCGTGCGCTTCGACATCGCTTCGCCCGAGGCCGCAACGATCAGATTGTGGTGGGCAAAGCGCGGCGGCTCGGCCCCGAGCGCCCGGAACAACTCAATCTGCACAGCGGTATTGGCAACATGATCCTCGCCGCGAATGACATCGGTCACGCCCATGTCGGCGTCATCCACCACGGAAGCGAAGGTGTAGAGCACTGTTCCGTCCTCGCGCACCAGCACCGGATCGGACAAGGACGACGTATCGATATGCGAGGGGCCGCGCGCACCATCGAACCATTCAACAACGGTACCGGAGAGTTTGAGGCGCCAATGGGGCCGCCGGCCCTTCGCTTCCAGCGCGGCCTTTTCCTCCGCCGTCAGCTTCAGCGACGCGCGGTCGTAGACCGGTGGCAGACCGCGCGCCTGCTGGCGCTTGCGCTTCCGGTCGAGTTCCTCAGGGGTTTCATAAGCGGGGTAGACAAGCCCGGCGGCCTTCAGCGCCGCGAGCTTGTCGGCGTAGCGCGCCACCCGCGCCGACTGACGCTCCAGCAGGTTCCACTCGATACCGAGCCAGGCGAGATCTTCCTCGATCGCTTCGGCGTATTCGGCCCGGCTGCGCTCGATGTCGGTATCATCGAGCCGCAGGATGAAGCGCCCCCCGGCCTTCTTCGCAACGAGATAGTTCCACAACGCCGTGCGGGCGTTGCCGATGTGCAGGTAGCCCGTGGGCGAGGGCGCGAAGCGAACGGTCAGCATGGCCTGTTGTTGACGCGGGATCGCGCCCGCGTCAACTCAGCCAGCGCACCATGGCCAGCGCCAGCGTCGGAAAGGCCATGACCAGCAGCAGGCGGATGACATCCGCCAACAGATAGGGGAGCACTCCGGCATAGGTTTTCCGGATCGAATGCTGCTTGGCAATCGCCGAAATCACGAAGACGTTGAGGCCGATGGGCGGCGCGGTGAGCCCGATGCCGACAACGATCAACACAAGAATGCCGAACCAGATCGCCACCTCGTCCGCCGGAAAGCCGAAATCCAGCCCCTGAATGATCGGGAAAAAGACCGGCAGCGTCAAAAGCAGCATGGCAAGTTCATCCATTACCGCACCGAGGATGATGTAGAACGCCAGCAGTGCCGCCAGCACCATATACGGCGGCCAGCCGAGCCCGGCGATCATTTCCGCCGCGTTTGCAGGCAGTTGCGTCAGCGTGAGGAAGGCGTTGAACACTTCCGAGCCCAGCAGGATGATGAAGATCATGCCGGTGGTTTCTGCGGTCTGTCGCAGCGAGGCGATGATGGTCTTGGCGTTGAGCGAGCGCTGAAGAACGCCAATGCCCAGCATCGACACCGCCCCCACCGCCGCGCCTTCCGTCGGCGTGAAGACGCCGCCATAAATGCCGCCAACCACGATCAGCGCCACCAGCATCACCGGCCAGACTGCCTTCAGCAGCTTCAGCCGCTCGTTCCACGGCACCGGATCGTGCACGGGCGCCAGCCTGGGGTTGCGTCGCACCACGATCATGATCGTGATGATGTAGAAGAGCGCGGCCAGGATGCCGGGAATGAAGGCTGCCATGAACAGCTTCGAGATGTTCTGCTCGGTCGAGATGGCATAGATCACCAGAATGACCGAGGGCGGGATGAGAATGCCCAGCGTTCCGCCGACGGCAATCGTGCCAGTGGAAAAGCCGCCGTCGTAGCGATAGCGATCGAATTCCGGCATCGTGGCACGACCGAACGTGGCGGTGGTGGCGACCGACGAACCGCAGATGGCACCGAAGCCCGCACAGGCCGCGATGCAGGCCATGGCAAGCCCGCCGCGCAGATGGCCGATGAAGGCGCTCGCCGCCCGGAACAGGGCCGTTGACAGGCCCGATCGTTCGGCAAAAGCGCCCATCAGGATGAACAGCGGAATGACCGACAGCGTGTAGTTGGCGAACTGCGCATAGGCGTTCGTCTTCATATAGGCGATGAGCGCGTGCAGGCTCGACAGGTGGATATAGCCGATGCAGCCGGTCACCAGCATCGCAAGGCCGATGTGCATCCGTGCCGCGATGAGCACCAGCATGCCGGCAAAGCCGAGAAGGGCGAGTGCATTGCCGGACATCAGCGAGCCTCCACGAGCTTGCGCGCCGTCCAGAAACAGACAACAGCCAGAAAGAAGACGAGAGCGGTGGACAGCGCCAGCGCCGGCCAGGTGGGGATCAGCAGAACCATGGTGCTGACGCCGGTGCTGATGGCCTCCATGGTGCCCAGCACCATGCAGTAGCCCAGGCAGAGCATCACCAGCCCGTAGACCACATCCCACAGCGCATCGAGCCGATTGCGTGCGCGCTCGCCAAGAAAGCCGGTGAAGGTGTCAACGATGATGTTGCCGCGAATGGCCTGACATGAGGGCAGGAAGAAAAAGACGGAGACCGCCGTTCCCATCTGCACGAATTCGAAATCGCCCGGTATGCCCTGATCGACGAGCCAGCGCCCGAGGACCGAAACCGTCACCAGAGCACCCATCAGCAGGGAGAGGCAACCACCGACGATGCCCAGCCTGCTCGCCCAGACAGCAATCGCGCTCTTTCCAACGGCGTGCCCTGCCGTTTCACCGTCGTTCATCGACTCCCCTCCCCTCGTCAACGTCCGCCCGGCGCGGGGCCGGGCGGATCAATGGTACCCGGTCAGGCCGGCTTATCGTATTTCTCGACCAGGGCCTCGGCTTCGGCGATCATCTTGGCGCCGTCGATGCCCTTGGCCTTGAGGCCTTCGGCAAACGTCGCCCGGATCGGCTTGCACATCTCGGCCCATTTGGCGGCATCGGCCTCCGGCATGGTGTTGATGACGTTGCCGGAGCGCTTCTCGACCATCGCCTTGACCTCGGCGCCGGCCGTATCCCACATCGCGCCTGCCATCTTGGCGAAGGCCATGTGGGAGTTGTCGTCCATGATCTTCTTGAGATCATCGGGCATCGCGTCAAACTTCGCCCGGTTCATCGCCAGGAAGAACGTGGCGACATAAAGCGCCCTCTTGCCCGGAACATTGGTATGGTACTTGACCAGTTCCTGCACCTTGATGGCCGGAACCACTTCCCACGGAACCACAGCGCCGTCGATGACGCCCTGCGCGAGGCTTTCGGGAACCTGCGGCACCGGCATGCCGATGGCATTGACGCCAGCCACCTTCAACGCCTCACCGGCGAGACGGGTGGGGAAGCGCAGCTTCTGGCCCTTCAGGCTGTCGAGCGTCGTGACCTGCTTCTTGGAGTGGATCAGGCCAGTGTCATGTGCCCAATAGCTGAGCAGTTTGACGTCCTTGGTCTCGTCCGCCATGTGCCTCGTGGCAAACTCCTGCGCGGCTTGCGCGTTCACCACCCCGAGGCGGCCTGCGACAAACGGCAGCTCAAACACTTCCGACAGCGGGAAGCGGCCAGGGGTGGAGCCGGGCAGCGTCCAGACGATATCGGCAACGCCATCACGCGCCTGATCGTAAAGCTGCGGAGGGGTGCCGCCAAGCTGCATCGACGGGAAGATCTGGATGGCGATGCGGCCGCCCGAAGCTTCCTGGATCTTCTTGGCCCAGGGGGCGAGCATCTTGGCATGGCCGTTCGAAACCGGCGGCAGAAAGTGATGCAGCCGGAAGGTATGCTGGGCCTGTGCGCTCGCCTTGCCGATCAGGGCGGGGCTTGCGACCACGCCGGCAGCGGCTGCAACAAAGGTACGTCTGGAAATAGGCATCGTTCTCTCCCTCGATGAATTCTGTTCCTGAAACGCGCGTTCTGCGCATTGATCCCATGGAACATCCAAGTGATGTTCAAGGCAAGCCGGAGCGCCCGTTCCCCACTGGAACGCAGAGCACACCATGCAAGCCGACCCGAATAAAGCACCCATTTCAGGTCTGCGGATCCAATCGAAGGCCGGATCTCACTCCTCCGAACCCAACCAGCCTTCGAGCGATGACATGTCATGCGGGCAAGCGGCCCGCTTGTACAGAGGGAGCAGGATGAAATTGTGGAATTTTGAATGGAAATTACAAAAAACTAATGGTTCATGGAATTAAGTTCCGCAATTGAATTCAAGTTCCAAAATTTGTAGACTCCTCATTATTTCTTTGTTTTGTATTGTCTTTTCCGGATTATCATTTCCATTAATAACTTTCCCTGTTACCCTTATATAGCGAAGCAATCAATTCAGGGCGCCGAATTCCCTGCGGAATTGTCATAGCTTCATTCGCAGCCGGGACGCCGTTACCGTCACACCGAGGACGCCTTCTGCGCCCTGCCGCAAGGCGCTTCAATAATCGAGATCGCCGGCGGTCGTCGTGGCAATGGCGGGCGTGATGGCGCGATCTGGTTGATGCGGTCCCAGGCCTGGATCCCGGAAGCGGTTGGTGATCGGATAGCGACGGTCGCGTCCGAAGTTCTTGCGCGTCACCTTCACGCCCGGTGCGGCCTGGCGGCGCTTGTATTCGGCGATGTAGAGCAGACGCTCGATCTTGCGCACAACTTCCGGATCGTAACCGGCGGCGATGACCTCCGCCGTGCGCATTTCCTTTTCCACCAGCATTTCAAGGATGGCGTCGAGATCCTCGTAGGGCGGCAGGCTGTCCTGGTCCTTCTGGTTCTCGCGCAGTTCGGCGGTCGGCGCCTTGGTCAGGATATTGACGGGGATCACCTCGCCGTCCGGTCCGTGCGCATCGGCCGGTTTCCACCGGTTGCGCAGGGCGCTGAGGCGGTAGACCTCCATCTTGTAGAGGTCCTTGATCGGATTGAAGCCGCCATTCATGTCGCCGTAAATGGTGGCATAGCCCACCGACATCTCGCTCTTGTTGCCGGTGGTCACAACCATGGGGCCGAACTTGTTGGAAATTGCCATCAGCAGGGTGCCGCGCGCCCGGCTTTGCAGATTCTCTTCCGTAATATCGCGCGGCTTTCCGGAAAAGAGCGGCTGAAGCACCGTCTCCAACCCCTCAACCGCTTCGGCGATGGGCAGGTTATCGTAGCGCACGCCAAGCGCGCGGGCGCATTGTTCGGCATCCCTGAAACTGTCCGATGAGGTGTAGCGATAAGGCAGCATCACGCAATGGACGCGGGATGGCCCCAGCGCATCCACCGCCATAGCCGCGCACAACGCCGAATCAATGCCGCCGGACATACCGAGGACAACGCCGGGGAAGCGGTTCTTGTCGACGTAATCGCGGAGGCCCAGCACACAGGCCGCATAATCGGCCTTGTCGCCCTCATCGACCGCGACCATCGGTCCGGCGATGCAGCGCCAGCCATTTTCCTGTCGCTCCCAGCGTGTCAGCACGACCTCTTCAATGAACGCGTTCATCTGGAAGGCCAGCGTCCGGTCGGCATTGAGACCGAAGGATGCGCCGTCGAAGACGAGTTCGTCCTGCCCGCAGACCTGGTTGAGATAGACCAGCGGCAGGCCGCTTTCGACCACGCGGGCCGTGGCGACATTCAGGCGCTCATCGGTTTTCCCGCGCCAGTAAGGCGAGCCGTTCGGAACCAGCATGAGCTCCGCGCCGGTTTCCACGAGGCATTCGACAACATCCTGCCCCCAGATGTCCTCGCAGACCGGCACCCCAAGGCGAATGCCGCGCAGTGCCAGCGGGCCCGGCAGAGGACCGGGGTCGAACACGCGCTTTTCGTCAAAAACGCCGTAGTTCGGCAGATCGACCTTGAAACGCACGCCGACGATCTTGCCGCCGTCGAGCGCGGCATAGGCATTATAGAGTCCGCCTTCCTCGGCCCATGGCAAACCAACCAGCACCGCAGGGCCGCCATCCGCCGTTTCGCGCGCAAGCGTCTCGACTTCGGCACGGCAGGCATCGACGAAAGCCGGCTTCAACACCAGATCTTCCGGCGGATAGCCGGCCAGAAACAGTTCGGGGAACATCACGATATCCGCCCCCTGCCCTGCGGCGGTTGCGCGCGCTGCCCGCACCTTGGTGGCATTGCCGGTGATGTCGCCCACCGTCGGGTTCAACTGGGCGAGGGACAGGGCGAGTGTATCGCGGCGGCGGAGAGGGGCGGTCGTGTTCATGGGCAAGATGTAGCCTTGCCGCGCGGGCTAGGCAACACGGCTCGCAACACGCGCAATCCGTTACCAATTCATGAACGTCATAATCTACTAAGCGTTTGATATCGGGACTGTTTTTATTCGCGCATTAACCGGGCGGTAAGGTTACTTTTTTACGGTTTGACCATGTTCGCTGCACCGAGTCGCAGCCGGTAAACCGGGAGGTGGCCATGCGCCGCAGTTTAGCCCTCGCACTCCTGACCCTGACGGTCGTTCCGTCCGAGGCTGCTGATTATCTGCGCGGTCCTCTGCCCGAACCCGCAGCGCGGGTGTCGGAGCCCCCGGCCTATGACTGGAGCGGCTTCACCATCACAGGCATGGGACTGTACGGTACCGGCAAAGCAGACCAATCCAGACTGGCGAACAATACCGCGATGTCCGCTTTCCCTGATCTCGGGGGTACGAGCGCCATTGCCAGCCTTGCAAACTTCGGTCGACCCAACCTGCGCGGTAACGGCTTCAGCGTCGCGGTCGGCTACAATACGATGTGGGATGACGTGGTGGTCGGCGTGGAAGCCGAGTATTCCCGCATGGGTGGTACGGGCACAAGCAGTTTCGGGCCGATCACGCGGAACGTCTACAGCGACACCAGCAACTCCTGGGACACCACCCTTTCGGGCGAAGCCCGGACGCGCGTGCGCGACTACATGGTCGGTCGCATGAAGGTGGGCGCCGCCTATGACCGCTTCCTGCCCTTCGTGACGCTGGGCGTGGCTGCCGGCCGCGTAACCTCAAACGCGCATGTCTATGGAACGACGCAGCAGTACTACAACGACCTCGACCCGACGACATCGCTCCCCCGCTCCACTGCCGCTTCAGGCGTGATCGTGGGCGACGGACGGACCAAGACGGGCTCATACACCTGGGGCTATGCGCTTGGTCTCGGCATGGATGTTGCCATTACGGACAATATCTTCCTGCGCGGACAGTATGAATATCTCGGCTTCGGCAGCAACAACAACGCGCATGTCGGCCTCAATACCTTCAAGGGCGGTGCGGGCGTCAAGTTCTGATGTCGCCCCGAAGCCAGAACTCATCACGCCTTTTCTGAAGGTCACCAGCTTTTCGTCGCATGAAACCGTTTTAACAGATTTCCAAACCTTGCCTCGCGTATGGAAAGCGGCCCGCCATTGTGCGGGCCGCGTCCGTTTCAGGGGGGCGGGGCCGTGCCATGGTCGGGGTGCGCCCGGCGCCTGTCATG
>JAIUNP010000154.1 GCA_020161975.1 Pseudomonadota bacterium | reverse complement strand
AAGATCACGCAGCGCAGCACCTCGTTGGTGCGGTAGAGGTGGTCGAGCCGACGATAGGCGGTGGCGATCAGGGCGGGTTTGTCTACAGCGGCCTCGTTATTGTAAACCAGCGGCTCCAGCTCGTCCTTCGTGCGACCGTGGCAGTGATTGATGATTTCGAGCACGGCGCGGGCGGAGCGGGCATCAATCGCCTCGCTGTCGCGCCTGCTCAGGGCAAAATCGGAGCAGGAAAGGCCCCAGACACGCGTGAGATTGTCGCCAATGTCGATATTGAACGGCGTGTCGATGTAGAAATCCACCTCTCGCGCCACATTGGTGTAGCGCAAGGACCAGTCGCGGTCGGCGGTCTCGAAGGTATCGCGCAGGGCTTTCATATCGTCGCCACTGGCGCCGCGTTCCAGCGCGCGGGCGACGCGATAGGTTGCATACCAGCGGGCGTTCACGAGTTCCGAGGCGGAGCGATAGGCCGCCATGGCATTTTCCGTATCCTTGTCGATTTTCGCCACACGATTTTGCCAGGCCCAGCCGCGCTGCTGGATCCAGGTGGTGAGGGCAGTACCGACGATGCCGGTCATCACGAAACCGACCAGCGCCACGACAATCCGGTCCCGCAGCGTCTCGGTGGCCTTTTCGGCGGCTGTGCGGGCAATCCGCCGTTCGGCGTTGGTATCGGGGGTGGATTTGGGTGCCTTGGCCATGGCGGGACATTATCTCAGTTCATGGCGAAAGGAAGGACGGCGAAGGGGTGAGACGGGTTATGATTGACGGGACGCGCTGCGTTCGTCAGCATCGCGGGGATTGCCTGTCTGATCCGGAAGGGACCGATGCCGTTTCCACCCATTCGCCTTGGCGTCAACATTGATCATGTCGCAACCGTGCGGAACGCGCGCGGCGGCCTGCTGCCCGATCCCGTGCGCGCCGCCCATGCTGCTATCGAGGCCGGTGCTGATGGCATCACCGCGCACCTGCGCGAGGATCGTCGCCACATCCGCGATGCGGATATGGAAAGGCTGAGGGCCGAAATCGCACGTCCGCTGAACTTCGAGATGGCGGCGACCGAGGAAATGCTGGGCATCGCGCTGAAAATCCGGCCCCATGCCTGCTGCCTCGTGCCTGAAAAGCGCGAGGAGCGGACGACCGAGGGCGGGCTTGATGTGGTGGCCGGCTCCTCGCATTTGCGGGAATTTGCCGCGCAGTTGCGCCATGCCGGCATCCGCGTCTCGCTGTTCATCGCGCCGGAGCCCGCGCAGATTGCCATGGCCAGGCAGGTGGGGGCCGACATCGTGGAACTGCACACCGGCACCTGGTGCGAGCTGGTCGCCGCCCATGACGCGGCAGCGGACGCGGAATACGAGCGCCTGATCAACGGTGCGGCTGCGGCGGCTTCGGCGGGGCTGGAGGTTCACGCCGGTCACGGGCTGGATTTCCGAACTGCGGAAAAACTCGCCCACTGCCACACCTTCGTTGAGTTCAACATCGGCCATTACCTCGTCGGCGAGGCGATTTTCGTCGGTCTCGGCGAGGCTGTGCGCCAGATGAAAGCGGCGATGATTCGAGGGCGGAAGTTCCGGTGATTCTCGGCATTGGCTCGGATCTCTGCGACATCCGCCGGATCGAACGGTCCATCGATCGCTTCGGCGAGCGCTTCACGAATCGCATCTTCACCGAGGAGGAGCGCCGCCGTTCGGACAGGCGGGCCACCCGCGCCGCTTCCTATGCCAAGCGGTTCGCCGCAAAAGAGGCGTGCAGCAAGGCGCTCGGCACCGGCATTCATAACGGGGTTTTCTGGCGTGATATGGGGGTGGTCAACCGGCCCGGTGGACAGCCGACCATGGTTCTGACCGGGGACGCCGCCGCGCGGCTTGCCACGATGACGCCTGCCGGTCACCGAACGGTGATTCACCTGACGATTACCGACGATTATCCGATGGCGCAGGCCTTTGTCGTGATCGAAGCGCTGCCGGAGGTCTGATCGTTCATTGCCCGCGGGGGCGTGAACGATTATAGGACGTGCCTGATCCAGCGCCTGCAAAGAGAACTGACGTGAGAGACTATGGCATCCCGCCCGCGACCGGGCAGAAGAAGTCCGAAGGCGGCTTTGGCGAGACCGTTCGCGTCATCATCGAGGCCCTGCTGATTGCAGTGGTGGTCCGCACCTTCCTGTTCCAGCCGTTCAACATCCCCTCGGGCTCGATGATCCCGACGCTGCTGATCGGCGATTATCTCTTCGTCTCGAAATATGCCTACGGCTATTCAAAGCACTCCTTCCCGTTCAGCGCGCTGCCGGTAGAAGGGCGCTTTCTCTTTGTCTCACAGCCCAAGCGGGGCGATGTGGTGGTGTTCAAGCTGCCGAAGGACAATGCGACCGACTATATCAAGCGCCTCGTTGGCCTGCCGGGCGACCGGGTTCAGGTGACGAACGGCATCCTTTTCATCAACGGCAGCCCTGTAAAGCGCGAGCAGATCGGTGATTTCATCACCAATGACCGCTGGGGGCGCTTGGCGCCGGTGCCGCTGTTCAAGGAAACGCTGCCGGGCGGGGTGAGCCACAACATCATCGAACTGGAAGGCGACGGCGCCTATCTCGATAACACCAACGAGTATGTCGTGCCGCCCGGCCACTATTTCATGATGGGCGACAACCGCGACAATTCGCAGGACAGCCGCGTCCTCACCGAGGTCGGCTTCGTTCCCTTCGAGAATTTTGTCGGGCGCGCGGAAATGATCTTCTTCTCGATGAAGGAAGACGCGCGCATCTACGAATTTTGGCGCTGGCCCACCTCCGTTCGCTGGAACCGGATGTTCAAGGGCATCCACTGATCATGGCGCAGGCTGCGCTCGCCGCGCTGGAGGATCGTCTCGGCCATCGTTTTCAGCGGCGTGACCTGATCGAACAGGCACTGACCCATGCGAGCGCGCTGACTCAGGACGAGGCGCGCCGCAAAAGTTATCAGCGGCTGGAGTTCTTGGGAGATCGCGTGCTGGGATTGGCGATCGCCGCCCTGTTGCAGGCGCGGTTTCCCGAAGCCGCGGAGGGACAGCTTTCCCGCGCGCTCGCTGACCTTGTGCGCAAGGAAACCTGTGCCGAGGTGGCAAGGGAAATCGGCGTCAGCGATGCGCTGCGCATCGGAAAGGGCGAGAAGAAGACGGGGCTTAACCGCAAGGTTGCAGTGCTGGGCGATGCGTGCGAGGCGATCCTCGGTGCGGTCTATCTCGATGCGGGGTTTCCGGCGGCAGAAGCGGTGATCTCCGCCCATTGGAGCCACCGGGTGCCCGATATTACCGGCGGTGCCATGGCTGATCCCAAGACTGCTTTGCAGGAATGGGCGCATACCCAGGGTCTTGCCGAGCCAACCTATCGAGAGGTTGGCCGGGCCGGGCCGGATCATGCACCGGTTTTCCGGGTCGAGGTGGTGCTGGCCGGGCTTTCACCCGTCGCCGGTGAAGGACAATCCAAGCGCGTGGCCGAACGGACCGCCGCCGCCGCCATGCTGGCGCGCGAAACGGGAGGGCAGAATGGCTGAAACCCGCTGCGGCTTCGTGGCGCTGATCGGCGCCCCGAATGCCGGCAAATCGACACTGCTGAATGCGCTCGTCGGCGCCAAGATCTCGATTGTCTCGCGCAAGGTGCAGACGACGCGCACGCAGGTGCGCGGCATCGCCCTGACCGGCGCAAGCCAGATCATCTTCGTCGACACGCCCGGCATCTTCCAGCCAAAGCGCCGGCTCGACCGGGCCATGGTCACCAGCGCCTGGGGTGGGGCAGGGGATGCCGATCTCGTCGGTCTGCTCGTCGATGTCCACAAGGCCGGCGAGGACGAAACGCTGCAACTCCTCGACCGGGTGAAGGACTTCCGTCAGCCGGTGTTCCTGATCCTCAACAAGATCGATTCGATCCCGCGCGAAAAGCTGCTGGCCCTCGCTGCCAATATCAATGAGGGACGGAATTTTGCCACCACCTTCATGGTCTCGGCGCTGGAAGGCAGCGGCGTCGGCGATGTGCTGAAATGGCTGGAAACGCGTGTGCCGCCTGGCCCGTGGCTCTACCCGGAAGATCAGATTTCAGATGCGCCATTGCGCTTTCTGGCCGCGGAAATCACGCGCGAGAAGCTGTTCGAGCGTCTGCACGACGAATTGCCCTACCGCTCCACGGTCGAGACGGAACAGTGGAAAACGCTGAAGGACGGCTCCGTCCGAATCGAGCAGACGATCTACGTCGAGCGCGAAGGGCACCGGAAGATCGTGCTCGGTGAAAAGGGCCAGACCATCCGCGCCATCGGCGAGCGGGCGCGCAAGGATATTGCTGAAGCGGCCGAGGCAAAGGTCCACCTTTTCCTTTTCGTCAAGGTGCGTGAAAACTGGGCGGATGACCCCGAGCGGTATCGCGAGATGGGCCTGGAATTCCCGAAGGGATGACCAGGCGATCCGCCCGTATTGCCCATGCCGCACGGCCCCGGAATCGGCTATGGAACGGACATGGAATGGCAGGATGAAGGCGTCGTTATCGGCCTGAAGCGGCACGGCGAAAGCTCCGTGATCATGGAGGCGATGACGCGCGCCCATGGCCGCCACCTGGGCCTTGTGCGGGGTGGGCGCAGCCGCCGCCATGCCGCGACGCTTCAGCCCGGAAATTCCGTGTCTCTCACCTGGCGTGCCCGGCTGGAAGATCATCTCGGCACCTATGAGGTCGAGCCGCTGATCCTGCGCGCCGCCGGCTTCATCGACAGCGCCGCCGCGCTCTATGCGCTGGCGACCGTCTCCGCCCATCTGCGTCTTTTGCCCGAACGCGACGTGCATCTCGGGCTTTATGAGGCACTTCTGGTGCTGGTGGATCATCTCAGTGAACCGCGCACCATTGGCGTGCTGCTGGCCCGCTTCGAGCGGGCGCTGCTCGATGACCTCGGGTTTGGCCTCGATCTCGATCGGTGCGCGGCGACGGGCGCAGCCGAGGATCTGGTCTGGGTTTCGCCGAAGTCGGGCCGAGCGGTCAGCGCGGCGGCTGGCGCGCCCTATGCTGATCGGCTGCTGCCGTTGCCGGCCTTCTTGCGCGGGGAGGGGACGTTTGTGCCGCCCGGCGCGATCGATCATGCCCTCCGCCTCACCGGCTTTTTTCTCGAACGTCATGTCCTTCACCCGCGCGGTCTGGCCATGCCCGATCAGCGGGCGGTGCTGCTGGCGCTGGCAGGGGCGTGAAATCGGGCGGAATCATCCCTATATGACGGCTGTCACAAGGAGTGTGCCGTGACCGACGCCTCGAATCTGCCTGCCGTGCCGCCGACAACCACTGTCCGTTTCGACACCAGCAACGTCCGTACGCTGCGTACTTTCGCCTTCCTGATCGATGCGGTGATTATCGCCATTCTCTGGTGGATCGCCGGTTTCATCATGGTGGCGCTGGCCTTCCAGACCTATGGCGCTGCATTCGGGCTCGCGCCGCTCGTCTCGCTGATCGGTGTGTTCTATTCCGGTTTCACCGTTTCCGGGCGCGGCATGGGCACCTGGGGAATGCGCGCCATGGGCCTGAAAGTGACGGATATGCAGGGCAACCGCGTCGGCTTCATCATTGCCGCCGGCCATGCATTGATCTTCTGGCTGGCGACCGGCACATCGAGCGGCCTTCTGACCCTGCTCGTCCTCGGCATCTCGTTCTTTAACGCCGACAAGCGCGCAGGACATGACCTTCTGACCGGCGTGATCATTTCAAAACGCTGAGAGGGTTGCGGGCGGCGCATTGGGCGGTATTCTGCCCGCAACAGAAGAATGACCCGCCCGTGACCGAACAACTCCGCGACACTCCGCAATTCTACCTCACCGCGCCATCGCCCTGTCCCTATCTGCCGGGGCGGGAAGAGCGGAAGGTGTTCACGCATGTCGTCGGCCGGCGCGCACCGGAACTCAACGCCATGCTGACGAACGGCGGCTTCCGGCGCAGCCAGACCATCGCCTATCGCCCGGCCTGCGAGACCTGCAACGCCTGTGTCTCCGTGCGCGTTGTCGTCAATGAATTTGCGCCCTCAAGGAACATGCGGCGCGTCATGCAGGCGAATGCCGACCTCACCGGCTCCGTGGTCTCCGCCCGCGCAACCTCCGAGCAATATTCGCTGTTCCGTGATTATCTCGACGCGCGCCATGCCGAGGGCGGTATGGCCGACATGTCCGTGCTCGACTATTCGATGATGGTGGAGGACAGCCACATCGAAACGCGGCTTGTCGAATATCGCCTCGCCGAGGGGCCGCGCGCGGGCGTTCTGGTTGGGGTGGCGCTGACGGACGTGCTGAATGATGGCCTGTCGATGGTCTATTCCTATTACGACCCAAGTGAGGAGGCGCGATCCTTCGGCACGTATATGATCCTCGATCACATCGCGCGCGCCCGCGCCGCCAACCTGCCGCATGTCTATCTTGGTTACTGGGTCGATGGCTCGCGCAAGATGGCCTACAAGGCCCGTTTCCAGCCGCAGGAGCGGTTGCTGGGCGCTGGCTGGGTGCGGGGCTAGGAGCCCGGCTGAGAGGGCGATCCCCTTTGAATCCCGTTGCCGAGCCCCCATGTCTTTCAGACGTCCATCGGCAAAAAGGGAGAACGGCCATGTTAACCCATCAACTCGATACGACGTCCGGTATCCTCAGTGTCGAACCGAAAGAACCGCTGACCGAGCAGGATTTTCTCGACGTGGCGAAGGAGGTTGATGCCTATCTCGCCAACCATGACAATCTCACCGGCATCATCATCAGCGCGGCGCATTTTCCAGGCTGGGAGAACTTCTCCGGGCTGGTGGAGCATTTGCGCTTCGTCCGCAAGCATCAAGAACACATCAATCGCATTGCGGTGCTGACCGACAACCCCTTCCTCCAATTCCCGCCGCTGTTCGTGGCGTATTTTGTCCACCCGGTCATCAAGGTGTTTCCGCTGAAAGACTGGGGCGCCGCCACCCTGTGGCTGCGCGAAACAGCGAAGGTGTGACGGTCAAGCCGCCCGCTGCGCCTGCGCCGACTTGCCGGCGATGAAGCGGTATTCCTGCGTCAGACCGCCGTAACCGTAGGCCGAGGCTGGCACGGGGTGAACCAGCACATAGCTTTCCTCATGCACTGCACCGAGGATTTCCGCCATCGTGCCGTGCACGGCGGCGATGTAGTCGGCCATTTCCGCCTTGGTGTTTGTGGCTTCCGTGATCTTGATGTCAAGCCAGTAGGCCGCCTTGCGCTGGTCTGAAAGCGCTGCGCCGCCGGTAAACCAGTTCTCCGCCGCGATATAGGAAATGGCGATGGCCGTCACAGCCGGGTCCTTGCCGAGAAGCCGGGCCGTGAGGTCCGACAATGTGGACGCAACGCGACGCGACAGATCGGGCGCGGCAGGGGCGGCGATAAGAACATTGAGCATGGGCATGGGATGGTCCTTCGGCTGGGGGAGGAGCAGGCTCAGCGCCGCACGAAAAGCCGGGCGAAGAAATGGCTGATCGCTTCGCGGCGAAGGATTGCCGCCTCCCGGCGATGATGATCCAGAACGTCGGCGGTGATGCGGAGCGTGCGCGCCCCTGCGCGATCGAATGCAGAACCGGTGCGTATTTCAGCCTGCCGCACAGCGCGCGGAACCGCAGGGCATTGGCCAAGGCTGGAGGGAAACAGGCAGGTTTCGGTGTGCGCGGTCATTGCAATCTCCATCGCGTCTTCGATGGGTCATGGATATCAATTGCAATTGGAATCGATAATGACATTAAAAAGCCATTTACTAATTCCAATTTGTCACAAATGGACGACTTACGAACCTTTACGATTGCCGCGAAGGCCGGCAGCTTCACCACCGCAGCCATCACCCTCGGACTGACCCCTTCGGCCGTCTCGCGCATTGTATCGCGGCTGGAGGACAGGATCGGGGTGCGGCTGTTTAACCGGACCACCCGGCGCATTGACCTGACGCCCGAGGGCGAAAGCTATCTGTCGGGCGTCCTCTTCGTGCTCAATGAAATCGAGGAGTTGGAAGCCTCGGTTGGCCAGTCCTCAACCCGACCCAAGGGGCTGCTGAGGATCAATTCCGGGACGGCATTCGGCAATCACCAGTTGATGCCGGTGCTGCCCGAGTTTCTGGATCGCTATCCGGAGATCTCGGTTTTCGTCGATCTGACCGATCGGCGCGTGGATATCGCTGCCGAACGAGCCGATGTGGCCATCCGCACCGGCCCTGTGGGCGATGACCGGCTGATTGCCCGGCAGATCAAGACAATCCGGCGCGTCATATGTGCAGCGCCGTCGTATCTCGCACGGTTCGGTCGGCCAGAGCGGCCCGAAGACTTGAGGCACCATCGCTGCATTACATTTTCGGATCAGCCGATGCTGTCGCGCTGGCCGTTCCGCGGTGCGAACGGTCCTGAATACATCGATGCATCGGGCCGGGTGCAGGTCAGTTCCGGCGATGCACTTGCGGGGATTGCGATTGCCGGCGCTGGCATCGTCCGCATCGCTGACATCATCGTCTCGGATGCGCTCCGCGATGGCCGGCTTGTGCCGTTGCTGGTTGATCGGCACATCGTCGATGAGGTGCCGGTTTCCGCGATTTACCTGCCAGGCCGTCACCGCGCGCCGAAAGTTCGCGTTTTCATCGACTTTCTGCTGGAACGCCTGGGCGGAGCCCAGCGCGGGCCGTAAGTCCCGCGTTGTTGTCCCGCAGAGGCCGAAGGCGCTACCCCACGAACCGGTTGTTTCGAGGAAAGCCCTTCGGCGGCAGCTTGCCCGCATCCGCGCGATTGCCGCGCCAGTCGTCGAGATAATTGCCCTTTACCGTGAACACACGGCCCGCACTGTCAGTGAAGGTCAGCCCATCGGTGCCGG
>JAIUNP010000153.1 GCA_020161975.1 Pseudomonadota bacterium | reverse complement strand
GAACTCAAAACTCTCCGCGATGTCCTGCGCTATGCGGTCAGCCGCTTTCGCGCGGCGAAACTCAACCACGGCCATGGCATCACCAATGCCCATGATGAAGCCGCCTTCATCGTCCTGGAGGCGCTGCATCTGCCGGTGGACAGGCTTGAGCCCTATCTCGACGCGCGTCTGACGGCACCGGAACGTGACCGTCTCGCCGACCTGATCGATATGAGAATCAGCACGCGCAAGCCAGCCTGCTATCTCCTCAACAAGGCCTATCTCGGCGCCATGGAGTTCTATGTCGACGAACGCGTGATCGTGCCCCGCTCCTACATCGGAGAGTTGATGCTGGGCGGAGTTTTCGAGGGCGATCGTCTACCGGAGACCTTCGACACCGAGAATGTCACGCGCATTCTCGATCTCTGCACCGGCTCGGGTTGCCTTGCCATCGTTGCGGCGCATCTTTTCCCCGATGCGCTGGTCGATGCGGTCGACCTGAGTGCTGATGCCCTCGCGGTTGCCCGCATCAATGTGGACAATCACGGGCTTGCTGACCGCGTGAACCTCATCAAGAGTGATCTTTTCTCAGCGCTCAAGGGGCGCAGTTACGACCTCATCATCTCCAATCCGCCCTATGTGACTGCCGAGGAGGTCGCGGCCTTCCCGCCGGAATTCGCCGCCGAACCGAAGATGGCCCATCTTGGCGGCGCCGACGGCATGGACCTCGTCCGCCGCATCCTCAAGGACGCAAAAAAGCACCTCGCCGAGGATGGCGGTCTGCTGTGCGAGATCGGCCTTGGCCGTGCGATCATCGAGGAGGAGTTCGACGATATCCCCTTCCTCTGGCTCGACACCGAGGAGAGCGAGGGCGAGGTGTTCTGGGTGGACCGCGCAGAACTCTAAATGTGCTGGTCAACCAGCGCCCTGACCTGCCGTTGCAACACCGGCAGCAGTTCCGCACTGAACCAAGGATTGGCAGCGAGCCAGGGATTGTTGCGCGGGCTCGGATGGGGCAGCGGCATGAGGCCAGGGCCGAAGGCGCGCCAGTTCTTCACGGTTTCGGTCAGGGAGGGGCTACGCCGTTTCCCAAGGTGCCAGGCCTGCGCATATTGGCCGATCACCAGCGTCAACCGCACGTCCGGCATCGCATCGATGAGTTTCTGCCGCCACAGCGGCGCGCATTCGGGCCGTGGCGGCGCATCCCCGCCTCCGCGCTTGCCGGGATAGCAGAATCCCATCGGCAAGACGGCGATCCTGCCGGACTTGTAGAACACATCCGCATCGATCCCCATCCAGTCGCGCAGGCGTTCCCCGGATGGATCATCGAACATCACGCCGCTCTCCTGCACGCGCCGCCCCGGCGCCTGTCCAGCAATCAGAATGCGCGCATCGGCGAACGCCTGCACAATCGGGCGCGGCGGAAACGGCAGGTGGGGAGCACAGACCGTGCAGGCCCGGACATCAGCGATCAGGCGATCAAACGCTGTCATGATCCAACCTCCTCATCAGGAAACCGCGAACGTCGCATCCAGCTCCACGGGCACGTTTTTCGGCAGCGAATAGACGCCCACCGATGTGCGCGGATGTCGCCCCGCATCGCCCAGCACCTCGATCAGCAAGTCAGAGGCGCCGTCGCCCACCTCGGAGTGCTGCGTGAACTCCGGCGTAGACTGGACGAACACATTGAGCCGCAGCACGCCGACCACGGCATCAAGCGTTCCCACGGCCTCCCGCACCGCAGCCAGTGCCCGGAGCGCACACAACGCTGCCGCCCCACGCGCGGCTTCGAGGCTTACCGCATCACCCACCCGGCCTGTAATGACGATGCCACGATCCGATTTCGGAATCTGTCCGGCAACATAAAGCGTCTCGCCATGCCGGACAGCCGGCAGATAGTTGCCGCCTGCCTTCAGCGACGGCTCGAATGCGTGGCCAAGACGGGCAACCGCAGCATGAAAACGGTCATCACGGGTCATGGCGCGCTCCTGCAAGGCCGGAAAGACCGCCATTGTCAGGCCGGACGCCCCGGAGAGCAAGCCCGGCCATAGCGAACGCTGCAATTTACCGCGTAAACTGCCGATACTTGATGCGCTTGGGCTGCACCGCATCCGCCCCAAGGCGGCGCTTCTTGTCCTCTTCGTAATCGGCGAAGTTGCCTTCGAACCATTCGACATGGCTGTCGCCCTCGAAGGCGAGGATATGCGTCGCGATACGGTCGAGGAACCAGCGATCATGGCTGATGATCACGGCGCAGCCGGCGTAATCCTCCAGCGCCTCTTCAAGCGCGCGCAGGGTATCGACGTCGAGATCGTTGGTCGGCTCGTCGAGCATCAGGACGTTGGCACCCTTTTTCAGCATCTTGGCGAGGTGAACGCGGTTGCGTTCGCCACCCGAAAGCATCCCGACCTTCTTCTGCTGGTCCGCGCCCTTGAAAGCAAAAGCGCCACAATAGGCGCGGGCGTTCATTTCCTTCTTGCCGAGATAGATCACCTCGTTGCCGCCCGATATTTCCTCGTAGACGGTCTTCTTATCGTCAAGGCTGTCGCGGCTCTGGTCGACATAGCCCAACTGCACGGTCTCGCCGACAGTGATCGAACCGGCATCGGGCTTTTCGCTGCCAGAGATCATGCGGAACAGCGTGGTCTTGCCCGCACCGTTCGGCCCGATCACGCCGACGATGCCGCCCGGCGGCAGCTTGAAGGTCAGGTCATCGATCAGCAGCTTGTCCTGAAAGCCTTTCGAAAGCCCTTCGAAATCAATGACATTTCCACCGAGACGCTCGGCAATCGGAATGACGATCTGCGCCGTCATCGGGCCCTTTTCCTGCGCTTTGGCGACAAGTTCATCATAGCGCTGGATACGCGCCTTGGACTTGGCCTGCCGCGCTTTCGGCGAGGAATTGACCCACTCGCTCTCGCGGTCGATGGTCTTGAGGCGAGAGGCTTCCTCGCTCTTTTCCTGTTCGAGGCGCTTCTGCTTGGCCTTCAGCCAGGCGGTGTAATTGCCCTCGTAGGGAATGCCCTGGCCGCGGTCGAGTTCGAGAATCCAGCCCGTCACATTGTCGAGGAAGTAGCGGTCATGGGTGACGATCAGGATCGCGCCGGGGTATTCGCGCAGGTGGTTTTCGAGCCACTGCGTTGTCTCGGCGTCGAGATGGTTGGTCGGTTCGTCCAGCAGCAGCAGATCGGGCTTTTCGAGCAGCAGTTTGCACAGCGCCACACGGCGCTTCTCGCCGCCCGAGAGCTTGGAAACCGGCCAGTCATCCGGCGGACAGCGCAGCGCATCCATCGCCTGGTCCACCTTGCTGTCGAGATCCCACAGGTTCTCGGCGTCGATCTTGTCCTGAATCTTGGCCGCCTTTTCGGCGTTCTCGTCGTTATAATCGCCCATCAGCGCATTGTATTCGTCAATCAGCGCCTGCTTTTCGGCGACGCCAAGCATGACGTTCTCGCGCACCGTCTTGGTCTCATCGAGCTTCGGCTCCTGCGGCAGGTAGCCGACCTTCGCACCCTCCGCGACCCAGGCCTCGCCCGTCCACTCCTTGTCGAGCCCGGCCATGATCTTGAGCAGTGTTGATTTACCCGCGCCGTTGACGCCGAGCACACCGATCTTCGCATCCGGATAGAAGCTGAGGTGGATGTTGTTCAGAACCTGCTTGCCACCGGGGTAGAACTTGTTCAGGCCACGCATGTGGTAGATGAATTGACGGGACATCGGGCTCGCTTCCGCTGACAAACGTGAAAATTGAGGTTGCCGCCGATGTAGCGAGGCCGCGCGCGCCATGCAAGTATGACCGGGCCTGTTCGCTTGCCTGTTGTTGCAAACCGAGCGGCCATCGCAAGAACCGTAATGCTGCCTGCCGGAGCGCCTTCGTGCTGAAGAAAATTGCCAGAATCATTGTTGCCCTTGCCCTTTTTCTTTTCGCCCTCTGGGGTGTGGGCGCGCTCTATTTTCGAGCACCACTGGGCCAGATCGGCTCATATGCGCTGATTGCCGCTTTTACCGGCATCATGCTCTTCGCGCTCTGGTCGGTCTTTTCGGCCCGCAAACGCGGCGCCGCGGCGGCCTCGGTGGCGGGCACCGCGCTCCTGCTCCTTGGCTGGTACCAGACCATCACGCCGTCGGATAATCTGGAATGGGCACCAGATGTCGCCCATCGCTCGCTCGTCACCATTCAAGGCGATGACGTTTTCATCCGAAATTTCCGCAATTTCAAATGGCGCGGCGCCTATGAGGCCGAACAGATCTGGGAGGATCAGCGCTTTTCGCTCTCCGACGTGCGCACAACCGACCTGATCCTCTCCTACTGGACCGGCCCGGCCATCGCGCACATGATGATCAGCTTCGGCCTCGCGGATGGTCGCTATTATGTGTTTTCCACCGAGATCCGCCGCAAGGCGGGGCAGGAATACAACCCCTTTGCCGGCTTTTTCCGCTCCTACACGCTCGACACCATCGTTGCTGCGGAATCCGATGTGGTGAAGGTGCGCACCAACTTCCGTGATGAGGACGATTATCGCTATCGGCTGGACATCGAGCCGAAAACCGCCCAGCGCCTGTTTGTTTCCATGGCTGATCTGACCCAGCAACTGGAAGAGGCGCCTGAGTTCTACAACACCGTCACCGCCAACTGCTCCATGACGCCCTTCCGAATGATGTCGACACTCCAGCCGGGCATCGCGCCCTTCGATCCGCGCATTATCACGGTGGGCTTCATGCCGTCCTATCTCTACGAGCACAAATTCATCAGGACGGACAAATCGCTGGAAGCAACCCGGGCCGCCGCGCGCATCACGGAGAAAGCAAAAGCCGCACAGGCACTCGATGGCGTCGCCTTCTCAGCCGCCATCCGGGCGCCTTGACGGGTCAACCCATCAGCCGCAGCGCAAGGCCCGCGGCTGCACACAGCCCAAGCGTCGGGACCATGCCGATATGGAGGCGAAACATCGCCACCATGGCCACCACAGCGAGCAGCAAGGCCTGCCCGTCGAGCGTTGCCCAATCCGGCCAGACGACGGCGAGCGGCCCTGCCTTCACGGTCTCCACCCGCCGAAACAGCGTTTGCAGCGCGAACCACACCGACAGGTTGAGGATAACCCCCACCACTGCCGCACCGATGCCGGCCAGCGCGCCGGATAGCGCTGCATTCTGCCGCAACCGCTCGATGTAGGGCGCACCCAGAAAGATCCACAGAAAGCATGGAATGAAGGTGACCCAGGTGGTCAGCATCGCGCCCAGCATGCCCGCCGCCAGCGGCGGAAGCGCGCCGGGGGCCTGAAATGCCGCCAGAAAGCCGACGAAGGTCAGCACCAGGATCAGCGGCCCCGGCGTCGTTTCCGCCAGGGCAAGCCCGTCGATCATCTGCCCCGGCTTCAGCCAGCCGAATGTTTCCACCGCCGCCTGCGCCACATAGGTCAGCGCCGCATAGGCCCCGCCGAAAGTGACGACCGCCATTTTCGAGAAGAATGCCGCCAGCGCGGTATAAATAGTGTTCCAGCCAAGCCACGGCCCGATGACCAGCGCCGGCAGGGCCCAGAGCCCCCCCCAGAACGCGACCGTGCGCACAATGTGACCAAAACCCGCCGCAACTGGCGGCGGCGCGCCCCCGCCCTGTGTCGCCGCAACGCCCAGCCAGCCGGGATCGCGCTCCGTCTGCCAATAACCGACGCAGCCCGCCGCCAGGATCACCAGCGGAAACGGCGCCTGAAACAGGAACAGCGCGAGAAAGCTCAGCACTGCAATCCCGTATGCCGCGCGCGTTTTCAGCGCCTTTTTCGCAACCCGCAACAGCGCTTCCACCACCACCGCCAGCACTGCGGCCTTGAGGCCGAAGAAGAGGCTCGCGAACCACGTCTGTCCGGCAAGGGTGGCATAGGCCGTGGACAGCGCGAGGATGACGAAAAAACCCGGCAGAACGAACAGCGTGCCGGCCACCAGCCCGCCGCGAAACCCGTGCAGCCGCCAGCCGATATAGGTGGCAAGTTGCATCGCTTCCGGTCCCGGCAGCAACATGCAGAAGTTGAGCCCGTGGAGAAACTCATCCTCGCGCACCCATCGCCGTTCATCGACGAGTTCACGATGCATCAGCGCGATCTGTCCGGCCGGCCCACCGAAGGAAAGCAGTCCGATCCGCAGCCACACGCGAAAAGCGTCAGAAAAGGAGGGCGCGGCGCCGGAACTCACCCCTGCCCGCCATCGGCCACAAGGCCTGCCGCCGCAATACCGGCCGAGGCGGCGAGTTCGTCATTGTCCGACGTATCGCCCGAAACACCGACCACGCCGACAACCACACCCTTGGCATCGCGGATCAGCACGCCACCGGCCACCGGCACCAGCTTGCCGCCGACAGCGGAGGTCGCGGCAACGATGAAATGCGCCCGCTCCTTCGCCATCTTCTCAAGCGCCCGCGAGCCGACACCCAGTTCCAGCGCGCCCTTGGCCTTGCCGATCGCGATCTTCATGCGGCCAAGGCTGGTGCCGTCTTCGGCAGCAGCGACCTTCATCGCGCCGCGCCCGTCGAACACCACCACCGCGAGCGGCTTCATGCCCTTTTCACGACCGGTTGCCAGCGCAACCTTGAGAATGGTCTGGGCCTTTTTGAGCGTCAGCATCACTGCGTCCTTTCGATCAGCATGGGCAACGTTGGATCGGGGAACTCTTGCCCGAGATCGCCCCCCGGAGCAACCTCAGATGCCCAACCTGCCGAAGCGGAAGCCTGCGTTTGACCCAGCGTCCCGTCCGGTCTGACCAAGCGTATTATGCAGGCGACCAAACGACACTCCCGCAGCGGCATCGGCGAGATTTGAAGGTCTGTCGACGTTTGATTCACCAACAGTCCTCAGTGTTCACACCTGATTAACCACCCGGTTAAAGACCGGATTGTAGCGCCCGCTACCGCAACTTCAGATTGATTACTGTCGAGAATATTCACGCCTGCTTATCCTTTCCGCGCCATTGCTAAGCCTGATCGAAACCCAGAATTGGGCCAGCCTCTGTGTCAAAAACCGCCACCGCCCCGCTCTCCAGTCCGGCACGCGTCCTAATCGTCGCGCAGGAACCGGCGTCCGTCGCGCCGTTGACGCAGGAGATCATGCGCCGCAGCGCGCTGGTCGCCGTTGCCTCGACGGTTGCCGAGGCCGGCGCCGCCGTGCGCACGAATGGCTTTGAGGTGATCTTTATTGCCGCGCGCGAGGCCGATGCGGAAACCGCACTACTGATCCAACTGCTGCGCGGCGCCTCGCAGGTCGCCCCGCGCGTCCTGTTCCTGGCCCATCCCGATCACATCGCCAACCATCCGCTGGCCGTCGCCTCCGCCGATGCCGCCGTCTCCTGGGCATTGCCATCGGCCGAGATCGCCGACCTTGCAGTGCCGTCCCCGGAGGCGGATGCTCCACGCGCAAAGACCCGGTCCATCAAGTCTGCGCCGAAAGCGGCCGCTGTGCCCGTGCCGGTCGAAACCGCCGAGAGCAAGGACGAGATCGCAGCCGAGAAACCGGAATCGGCAACCGTCGCGGCCACTGCCGATGCGAAGCTGTTGCCTGCGGCCGAGACCATCGCCCGCGCCGCTGAAGCCATCGCCCGCGCCGCCGAGAGCATCGCCAGCTTCCGCCCGCCGGTCGAGGTTGTGCCGGTGGCCGAACGGATCGTCCCGACACCTGCCGCGGCGATCGCGCCAGCCGAAATCACCGCCCCCGCCGCGCCGGCAGCCGCCCCCCTCGCAACACCTGTTCCTGAACCTGTTGCGGAGACCATGCCCCGCCAGACGGCTGCCGTGATCACGCCTGAGCCCGTCGTTGTCGCTGCGCCCGCACCGATCCCGGCTCCTGTCACGTCGGTCGAACCATCGGCCTCGATTGAACCGCTGCCCGTCGCAACGCCAGCGCCCGCGCCGGTCGCACCGCCCGTGCTTGAAGTCCTGCCTCTGCGGGTCGATCCGCCGGCAGCCCCGGCCCCCGTTGCCGCGCCCACGCCGGCGCCTGCTCCGGCTGCGCCCCCGATTGCCGAAACGCTGAAGCTGGAAGTCCCCAAGCCGCATGTTGCGACCGTGGCGCGCCTGCCGCAGCGCACCGTGAACATGCCCGAACCGGCGAAGGCTGCCCCCGCGCCCGCCCCGGCGGCGGAAGGCGAGGTGAAGCACAATCGCCGCATGTATGACCGGAAGGACGAGGGGCCGAAGCACTCGCGCGCCTCGCGCATCTTCTTTGCCACGGGCTGGTTCGCGCTGGCGGCTGCCATCATTGGCCTCACCACCTGGCCGATTTCGACCGCAGCCCAGTTCACCCTTGGCCTGGCTGTCATCGCGGCCATGACCGTGATCCGCAAGCTGCGCCTCGGCGGCATCTGGCGCCCGACCTTCCTTGCACTCGGCATCACGATGATCCTGCGCTATATCTACTGGCGCACAACCTCGACGCTGCCGCCGATGCATGACTGGGTGAACTTCACGCCCGGCTTCATCCTCTATCTGGCCGAGATGTACTGCGTGATGATGTTCTTCATCTCGATGTTCATCATCGCCGATCCCATCGAGCGCAAGCCGCCGCCGCAACTGCCCGATGATCGTGTGCCATCGGTGGACGTTTACATTCCGACCTACAATGAGGATTCCGCTCTGCTCTCGGCCACCATCGCAGCCGTGACGCAGATGGATTATCCGAAGGACAAGCTGAACGTCTACCTGCTGGACGATGGCGGCACGGACCAGAAGTGCAACCAGTCCGATCCCGACAAGGCGGCAGAAGCCATCGCCCGCCGTGCGGAATTGCAGTCCCTATGCCTTGAAATGGGCATTACCTACATCACCCGCGCGCGCAACGAACACGCCAAAGCGGGCAACATGAACAATGCGCTTAGCCAGACCAG
>JAIUNP010000152.1 GCA_020161975.1 Pseudomonadota bacterium | reverse complement strand
CGGCAATCTGCTGCCGCACCTCGTTTCCGGCTCCATTCTGGTTTCGCTGGTGATGAGCCTGCCCACCGTGGGGCCGAAGCTGTTGCAGGCCCTCAAGATGCAGGACCAGTATCTTGCCGGATCGATCCTGATGTTCGTTTCGCTGCTTACCATCGTCGGCATGTTCATTTCCGACCTGCTGCTCGCATGGCTGGATCCGCGTATCCGCTTCGGCGCGAAGGGGGCATGACATGAGCGCACAGCACCCCGGCGCACTGCCGCCGCCGCTGCCGGCCCGCCAGATCGACACACGACCGTTCAGCCCAGCCGACGAGCGGATGCCGAGCGGCGACGAGGCCTATTACCGCGCCTCCACGCTCACGCTGATGTGGGCGAAGTTTCGCCGCAACAAGATGGCGGTCATCTCGCTGTTCGTTCTGCTGTTCAGCTATGGAGGCCTGCTTATCGTCGAGCAGATCGCACCCTATCCGGCCAATAAGCGCAATGGCGACCATCTCTATGCGCCGCCGCAGGGGCTGCATTTCTTCCACGACGGCAAATTCGTCGGCCCCTTCGTCTACCCCTATTCCTTCAACTTCAACCTGGACACATTCCGCCGGGAATACGTGACCGACACCACGAAGCCCGAGCCAATCCGCTTTTTCTGCAAGGGCGATGCCTATGACTACATGGGCTTTCAGGATGTGAGCTTCCATATCGTCTGCCCGCCGGAGGGGGGCACGATGTTCCTGCTCGGTACCGACAAGCTGGGGCGCGATCTCTTGTCACGCATCATCTACGGCGCGCGCGTTTCGCTGACGGTGGGGATTGTCGGCATCATCATTTCTTTTGCCGTCGGGCTGACGCTGGGGGGGCTGGCCGGCTATCTCGGCGGCTGGGTGGATGCACTGGTACAGCGCTCCATCGAGATCCTGCGCTCCCTGCCGGAATTGCCGCTGTGGCTGGCGCTCTCCGCTGCCGTGCCGCCCAACTGGTCGCCGCTGACGGTTTTTCTCGCCATCACGGTCATCCTCGGGTTTCTCGATTGGCCGGGGCTGGCGCGGGCGGTGCGCTCGAAACTGCTGAGCCTGCGTGAGGAGGATTTCGTCAAGGCGGCTGAGCTGTCGGGCGCATCGAAGTCGCGGATCATCGGGCGGCATCTGGTGCCCAATTTCATGAGCCACATCATTGCTTCTGCCACACTTTCGATCCCGTCGATGATCCTCGGCGAGACGGCGCTGTCATTCCTTGGGCTGGGCCTCAGGCCGCCGATCACGAGCTGGGGCGTACTGCTGAACGATGCGCAAAATCTTGCGTCCGTGAACCTCTATCCGTGGCTGCTGACGCCCATGATTCCGGTCATCATCGTCATTCTCGCCTTCAATTTCGTGGGCGACGGCCTGCGCGACGCGGCCGATCCGTATCACTGACGACAGGCACGACCGCGCTCGAAGGCTTTCAGCGATAGTAGCGATAGTGATCGTTGTAGGGGTGGAAGCCATACTGCGGCGCATAGCCGTTGTAGTTGGTCACATAGAAATGGCGTGGCGGATAGCCGGTCCAGCGATAGTTGCCGCGCGCGGCTTTCCGACGATAGCGCTTGGCCGGATAATAGGCGCCCGGCCCGGCATTATAGGTGACCGGAATGGAATAGGGGTAGGTGGAGGGATACTGCCAGGCATAGGGGTGGTTCGAGCGCCAGGGGCTGTAGCCCGCATCGACCTCGACACCGACACCCACGCCCACACCAAAACCACCCGCGCGCGCCGGCTCCAGCATGATGACGCTGACAGCCAGCGCAGCCCCGATGATAATTCCGCTCTTGTACATTGTGCCGATCCCCGTGGCTGTTCCGGTCTCCACCTTAACCGGCGGGACCAAGCGGAATGCTAACGCGGGCGGTGGATGGGGCGCCTATCGATCCAGAGCCTTTACCGGAGGTTGCGGAGTAAGGTTTCCCGTTTGCTAAGCCTCGCGGCTGACGGCGTGGAGACACTCGAGAAACAACTTCTGGGTGGGTGTGGGGTGCCAGCCGCGCCGCGTGGTCAGGCCAATGCGCCGGTCGCTGCCGGGAAGCGGAAATGGAAGGATCGTCAGCAGCCCAAGCCGGACCTCATGAACGATCTGATGGCCGGAGATGATGGTCAGCCGGTCGCTGTCGGTCAGCAGCCCCCGCAGCAGGACAAGGGAACTCGCCTCGATCAACCCGCCGGCCTTGCTGGCATCGCGCTCCTTGAACAGCGCATCGAAGTAACCGCGCGTCGGTGCGCCGGGCGGTGCGATCACCCAAGGGTAACGTTCAAGATCGTCCAGCGTCAGCGTGCTGCGCCCCGCCAGCGGGTGGCCGGCCCGGGCAACGACCTGAAGCGTATCGGAAAACAGCACCGTCTCCACCACATCGCCGATGGGGGCCGGCTCGCGCAAGGCGCCGATCAGCAAATCGATCTCGCCGTGCCGAAGGCCGTAAAGCAGCCGGTCATAGTGGCCTTCGATGATGCTGATGGCTGTGTGCGGCCTGTCCTCGCCAAAGCGGATGATCGCAGCGGGCAGGATTGATGAACGGGCGAGGGGCAGGGAGGCAATGACGATGGAACCTGCGTCAACACCGAGCGCTTCGGCGATCTCGGTGATGCCTTGCCGCAGTTCCGCCAGGGCCAGACGCGCGTGCTGCGCCAGAACCGCTGCTGCGCGGGTGAGTTCCACACCCTGACTGGTCTTTTCAAACAGGGCAACGCCGGTCAGCCGTTCGAGATCGCGTGCGGCCCGGTGGATGGAAGGCTGGGTCAGCCCGCTGGCACGGGCGGCGAGACTGAAGTTGCCGGCTTCCGCCATGGCGGAGAGGGCGTTGAGCTGAGCGACGGTCAGAAGGTGGTCGAAGTTTGCAAAGCCACCCTTGCTCCGGGCCCCGGCAATGCGCCGGACCTCGCGCGTGCCCTGGCGCAACAGATCGAGAAACCGCACCACGCGCGGCAGCAACATGGTGCCCGCCGAGGTCAGGAGCATCCGGTTCGTGCCCTGCTCGAACAGCGGTGTGCCGACGCGCTCTTCGAGGCGCGCCAAGGCCTGCGAGATGGCCGGCTGCGTTAAATGAATGCGGCGCGCCGCTTCGGTGACGCTGCCGGTTTCGGCAACCTCGCAAAATGCCCGTAGATGACGCAGGTTCGGAATGCCAGACCACATGCCGTGTGCGCCTCTTCCGCGTTTGATCAAACACGCTCTATAGCCAAAACTTATGATGACGGGTCAAATTGAAATGGCAAGCCTCCCCAGACGTGTGCATAGTTTGAGGGCTCCGGTGGTTTGAACGTCTGGGGCGGACTGCCAGAGGCAGCGGGAGGGACTTGCGAGCATGAAACCGACATCGCAGACGGCCATTCCCTGCCTCCTGATGCGCGGCGGCACCTCCAAGGGCCCGTTCTTCAAGGCCAGCGACCTGCCAGCCGATACGGCCCTGCGCGACAGGGTGCTGCTCGCCGCGATGGGGTCGCCTGACCGACGGCAGATCGACGGGATCGGGGGAGCGCATCCGCTGACCAGCAAGGTCGGCATGGTGCGGCCCGGCAGCAAGCCCGGTGTCGATCTCGACTTTCTGTTCGCCCAGTTGCAGCCCGACAAGGACACGGTGGATACGACCCCCAACTGCGGCAACATGCTGGCTGCCGTCGTGCCCTTCGCGCTCGAAACCGGCATGGTGCAGCCGCAGGGTGCGACCTCGACCTTCCGC
Source organism: Pseudomonadota bacterium (assembly GCA_020161975.1). Lineage (GTDB taxonomy): Bacteria > Pseudomonadota > Alphaproteobacteria > Rhizobiales > Beijerinckiaceae > JAIUNP01. The sequence continues at coordinate 5,225 of JAIUNP010000152.1, read as the reverse complement.
GTGCTGACGCTGAACACTGACATGCAATGCGATATCACCGTCGATACGCAGGGCGGGCTGGTGCAATACGAGGGCGCGGCGCGGATCGACGGTGTGCCGGGAACATCGGCGCCGATCACCATCAACTTTCTCGATACGGCCGGCTCGGTCTGTTCCGGCCTTCTGCCCACCGGCAATGTCAGGGATACGGTTACGGTCACGGGTGAGGGGTTTGAGCCGTTCACGCTCGATGTCACCTGCATCGACAACGGCATGCCACTGGTCATGTTCAAGGCGACGGACATGGGCCGCACCGGCTATGAAACCGTGGCTGAGATGAACGCGGACGAGGACCTCAAGCGCCGGATCGAGGCGCTGCGCCTCCAGATTTCGGTGACGATGGGCCTCGGCGATGTGTCGAAGAAGAACTATCCGAAGATGACGCTGATCGCGCCGCCGCGCGCCGGCGGTGCGGTGACGACGCGCAGCTTCATCCCCCATGTTTGCCACGATGCGATTGGCGTTCTGGCCGCTGTCACGGTGGGGACGGCCTGTGTGCTCAAGGGCTCGGTGTGCGACGGGGTGGCGGTGATGCCTGGCGGGCTCATGCAGACCGTTTCGGTTGAACATCCGACAGGTGAGTTTTCGGTGGCGCTGGAACTTGATCCCGCCAATCCGCAATCTGTGACCAAGGCGGCGCTGCTGCGCACCGCGCGGCTGCTGATGCGCGGTGAGGCCATGGTGCCGACTTCGATTTATGCTGGAAAGGACAAGGACGCATGAGCCGCAAACCTCTCATCATTGATTGCCACGGCCATTACACCACCGCGCCCAAGGCGCTGGAGGACTGGCGTAACCGCCAGATTGCCGGCATCAAGGATGCCGCGCTGATGCCGAAGGTGTCTGAACTGAAGATCTCCGATGACGATCTTCGCGAGAGCATCGAGAAGAACCAGTTGAAGCTGATGAAGGAGCGTGGCTCCGATATCACGATCTTCTCGCCCCGCGCCTCGTTCATGGCCCATCATATCGGCGATTTCGCTGTTTCCTCGACCTGGGCCGGCATCTGCAACGAACTCTGCTACCGCGTCGCGGGGCTGTTCCCGGACAATTTCATCGGCGTCGCCATGCTGCCGCAAAGCCCGGGCGTTGATCCGAAAACCTGCATTCCAGAGCTCGAAAAGTGCATCAAGGAATATGGCTTCGTCGGCATCAACCTGAACCCTGACCCGTCGGGCGGGCACTGGACCTCGCCGCCGCTGACCGATCGGCACTGGTATCCGATCTATGAGAAGATGGTGGAATACGACATCCCGGCCATGGTGCATGTCTCCACGTCCTGTAACCCGGCCTTCCACACCACCGGCGCGCATTATCTCAACGCGGATACGACCGCCTTCATGCAGTTTATCCAGGGGGATCTCTTCAAGGATTTCCCGAGCCTCAGGTTCATCATTCCGCATGGCGGTGGCTGTGTGCCCTATCATTACGGGCGCTTCCGTGGCCTTGCGCAGGAGATGAAGAAGCCGCTGCTGAAGGATCATGTGCTGAAGAACGTGTTCTTCGACACCTGCGTCTATCACCAGCCAGGCATTGATCTCCTGACGCAGGTGATTCCGGTCGAGAACATCCTGTTCGCCTCCGAAATGATCGGCGCGGTGCGCGGCATCGACCCTGAAACCGGGCATTATTACGACGACACCAAGCGCTACATCGCGGCGACGCCCAACCTGACGGAGGCCCAGCGTTTCGCCGTCTACGAGGGCAACGCGCGCCGGGTGTTTCCGCGTCTTGACGCCAAACTGAAAGCAAGGGGCCTCTGAGATGACCGAACTCGGCGTTGTTTACAGGAACATCCAGCGCGCGGATCGCGCGGCGACGGACAAGCTTGCCGCCTTCGGTTCGGCCACGGTGCATGAGGCGATGGGCCGCGTTGGCTTGATGAAGCCCTATATGCGGCCGATTTATTCCGGCGCGCAGGTTTCCGGTACGGCGGTGACTGTGCTGCTGCATCCGGGCGACAACTGGATGATGCATGTGGTGGCCGAGCAGATCAAACCCGGCGATGTGGTGGTGGCGGCGATCACGGCGGAATGCACGGACGGCTATTTCGGCGACCTGCTCGCAACCTCGTTCCAGGCGCGGGGCGCCCGGGCGCTGATCATCGACGCCGGGGTGCGCGATGTGAAAACGCTGACCGAAATGGGCTTTCCGGTCTGGTCGAAGTGCATCTCGTCGAAGGGCACGATCAAGGCGACGATCGGCTCGGTGAACATTCCGGTGGTTTGCGCCGGCGCGCTGGTCAACCCGGGGGATGCCGTGGTCGCCGACGACGATGGCGTTGTGGTGGTGCCGCGTGAATGGGTGGAAAAGACGCTCGCCGCCGCCGCTGCACGCGAGGCCAACGAGGGCGAGAAGCGCGAGAAGCTGGCTTCCGGCGTGCTCGGCCTCGACATGTACAAGATGCGCGAGCCGCTGGCGAAGGCCGGGCTCAAATACATTGATTGAGGCGCGCCATGTCCAAGATCACCACAGGCCCGTTTGAAAAGACAAAGGGCTGGCTCGACTGGTACGAAGGGCCGTCGAAGCCGAAGTTCAAGCTGCCGCGCGGCGCGGTCGACGCGCATTGCCATGTGTTCGGCCCCGGCGCGACCTTTCCCTACGCGCCGGAGCGGAAATATACGCCCTGCGATGCGACCGCCGACGAGTTGTTCGCGCTGCGCGACCATCTCGGTTTTGCCCGCAATGTCGTGGTGCAGGCCACCTGCCACGGGGCGGACAACCGCGCCATGGTCGATGCCTGCCAGCGCTCGGGCGGTCGTGCGCGGGGTGTTGCGACCGTCAGGCGCGCCATTACCGATACCGAATTGCAAGCGCTGCATGATGCCGGCGTGCGTGGCGTGCGCTTCAACTTCGTTAAAAGGCTCGTGGATTTCACGCCCAAGGACGAGTTGATGGAGATCGCGGCGCGCATCTCGAAACTCGGCTGGCATGTCGTGATCTATTTCGAGGCGGTGGACCTGCCCGAACTCTGGGATTTCTTCACCGCGCTGCCGACCACGGTGGTGGTGGACCATATGGGCCGCCCGAATGTCGACCAGCCAATCGACGGGCCCGAGTTCAGCCTGTTCCGCAAATTCATGCGCGAACACAAGAACGTCTGGAGCAAGGTCTCCTGTCCCGAGCGGCTCTCCGTCGCCGGCCCTCCGGCGCTGAACGGCGAGCAGAACGCCTATCGCGATGTCGTGCCGTTTGCGCGGGCCATCGTCGAGGAATTCCCTGACCGGGTGCTGTGGGGAACCGACTGGCCGCACCCCAACCTCAAGAACCACATGCCCGATGATGGGCTGCTGGTCGATTTCATCCCGCATATCGCCCCGACCGCGGAGCTTCAGCAGAAGCTTCTCGTTGACAATCCCATGCGGCTCTACTGGCCCGAAGAAACCGCAAACACTGCAAGGAGGACGTGATGTCTCTCGACAAGGATTTCAAGGATATCCCCGGAACCATCATTTTCGACGCCGAGCAGTCGCGCAAGGGCTACTGGCTGAACCAGTTCTGCATGTCATTGATGAAGGCCGAGAACCGCGCCGCCTTCAAGGCCGATGAGCGCGCCTATCTCGACAAGTGGAAGATGACCGAAGACCAGAAGCAGGCGGTCATGTCCCGCGATCTCAACCGCATGATGGCGCTGGGCGGCAACATCTATTTCCTCTCCAAGATCGGCGCCACGGATGGCCTCAGCTTCCAGCAGATGGCCGGCTCGATGACCGGCATGAGCGAGCAGGAATACCGCGCGATGATGGTGGCTGGCGGCCGCAAGATCGATGGCAACCGCCGCCTCGGTGAGGACGGCGACGCACAGCGCCCCAAGAAGGACTGATCAGGAAGGAATATCGACATGGCCCGCATTACCGCCTCCGTCTACACATCGCATATTCCCGCCGTCGGTGCCGCCTTCGACCATGGCAAGACCGGCGAAGACTACTGGAAGCCGGTGTTCGCCGGCTACGACAAATCGAAGGAATGGCTGAAGGCCAACAAGCCCGATGTCATCATCTGCGTCTACAATGACCACGCCACCGCGTTTTCCCTGTCGATGATCCCGACCTTCGCGATCATGACCGGGCCGGAATATAACCCGGCTGACGAGGGCTATGGTGCTCGCCCGGTGCCGAAGGTTATCGGCCATCCGGAGCTTGCCTCCCACATTGCCTCCGAGGTCATCCAGCAGGATTTCGACCTGACGATGGTCAACGAGATCGACGTGGACCACGGCCTCACCGTGCCGCTGTCGTGCCTGTTCGGCGAGGTCAAGGAATGGCCGTGCCCGATCATTCCCTTCGCGGTGAACGTGGTGCAGCACCCGGTGCCTTCGGGCGAACGCTGCTTCAGACTTGGCCAGGCGATCCGCAGGGCGGTGACGTCCTATCCCGAGGATCTCAACGTCCACATCTGGGGTACGGGTGGCATGAGCCATCAGCTTCAGGGAAGCCGCGCGGGCCTGATCAACCGGGAGTGGGACAATATGTTCCTCGACAAGCTGATCGACGCGCCAAAGGACCTCGCGAAGATGCCGAACATCGACTACGTGCGCGAAGCCGGTTCAGAAGGCATCGAACTCGTGATGTGGCACATTGCGCGCGGCGCGATGAGCGACATCAACGACGGCGGCAAGCTGAAGGTCGTGCACCGGTTCTATCATGTGCCGGCGTCGAACACGGCGGTCGGTCACCTCGTTTTGCAGGATGCGGCCTGAGCGGCCCCAAAGGAAACAACCATGGCCAAGACAATCAAGGTGGCGCTCGCCGGTGCGGGCGCCTTCGGGATCAAGCATCTCGACGGGATCAAGAATATCGACGGTGTCGAGGTGATTTCGCTCGTCAGCCGCGACCTCGACAAGACGAGAGACGTGGCGGCTCGATATGGCATCGGCCATGTCACCACCGACCTTGCCGACAGCCTCGCGCTGACAGAGGTGGATGCCGTCATCCTCTGCACGCCGACGCAGATGCACGCCGACCAGTCGATCCAGTGCATGAAGGCCGGCAAGCATGTGCAGGTGGAAATTCCACTCGCTGACAGCCTGAAAGGCGCCGAAGAGGTCGTCGCGCTTCAGAAGAAGACCGGGCTTGTCGCGATGTGTGGCCACACCCGCCGCTTCAACCCCTCGCATCAGTGGGTGCACAAGAAGATCGTGGACGGCGCGTTCAACCTCCAGCAGATGGACGTGCAGACCTACTTCT
>JAIUNP010000151.1 GCA_020161975.1 Pseudomonadota bacterium | reverse complement strand
GCGTCGCCGATGTGTCGATAAAGGTGTCGGCCGCCACCGGCGCGCAGCTCAAGGAACTGCTCAGGAAGCTGCCCGAAGGCATGACCTTCGAATTGAACCTTGAGAAGGAGGGTGATTGATGGCCTTGACCGTCAGCGCGCTGCATACTCTGGCGCAAGGCACAGATGCCGATGCCTGGCGGGTCATTGTCGACCACGCGGTCGAGGTAGCATCCGAGCCGCTAGCCGTGTCCAATGCGGCGAGCGAGGTCGTCAGGCGCGACCGTGAAATCAGTGAGTTGGATCTGTTCCTCTCATCCAGCGGTTGGGATTTGTGGCGCGCCTTCGGCGGCAGCGTGGAGCGGACTTCGGATCGATTGAAGCGCTGGTGGGTGGAACCTTTCAGCGCCAAGGCGCTGCTGATCCTTGATGGGCTTTCGCTGCGCGAACTACCGTGGTTGTTGCAGGGGGCCAAGGAGCGCGGCTTTACCCTTCACGAGGTTGGCGCCCACGCTTCCGAACTGCCGGGGGAAACCAACGAGTTTGCGCAAGCCCTCGGCTTTGCCAGCCGGAGCAAACTCCAGAACAATGGCGGCGGTCTCGCGCACCGGTTGCAACCGGCGCAGACGGAAGCCGTCGATCTGCCGTGGAAGGACTGCGAAGCCCTGATCGGCAACGCGCCCAATCAAGTCTTCTGGCACCATTGGCCCGACGCCAAGCTGCACGACGGCTCCGGCGCCGGCCAGGGGCTGGAACCATTGACGCGAGATGCTGCCGAGCAGCTTACCAGCGATGATTTCTGGGCGTTCGTGGAACGCCTTGCCACTGGGCGGCGGTTGGTCATCACCTCCGATCACGGCTATGCCGCCACTGGATACTTCCCAGATGCGGACGGCGACGTCGGCCAGTTTCTCAAACAGACCTTTTCTAGCGGGCGCAGCAAGCCTGGCACGGGTGATACCGGCCCCTTCGTGCCGCCCGTAGCACTGCAAATCGACAGCCCGCATGGCTCGCACCTGCTGGCCCTGGGCCGCAGAAAGTGGCGCAGCCCCGGCGGCTACCCGACGCTCACGCATGGCGGCTTATCGCTGTTGGAGGTGTTGTCGCCCTTCGTCGAGCTGACCAAGTAAGGATTACGGTTAATGGCCACCAAGAAAGAAATACTTGCACAAGAGGTCGCCAGGGCCGTCGGCGCAGGCAAGGCTGTTGCGCTCGAAACCGTTGACTTCAATGATCCGAACCGCCCCAAAACTTGCCTTGAAGTCGATTTCCCGATTTTGCCGGTCAACCAGGTCGCGGTGATCGAAGGCAATGCGGGCAAGCCAATCTACCAGATGTCGAAGTGGTGGGCGCGGCGGCGCTCCAGCGTGTTCCGCTCGATGCTGATCGCCGCGGCGACTAAGGCGCCGGAAGATCCTTCCCACGCAGCCAAGCTGGTGTGGGACAATTATTACGCCAATCACCAGAAGAAGGGGGCATTCAAGAACCTCAAGGTCGCCGACATCTTCATGGGTGGCGGGACGACGCTGGTGGAAGGTTCGCGCCTCGGGATGCAGATGGTCGGCAACGACCTGAACCCGGTGGCGTGGTTCGTGGTCAAGCAGGAACTGGCCGATGTCGATCTGGGCGAGGTGAAGAAACTCCTCGCCGACATCGAGGCTGAGGTTAAGCCGCAGATCATGCCTTACTATTATTGCGACGGCCCGGAAGGCGAAAAAGGAACGTGGACGCATCTGCCGACGAACAAGGCGATGCCCTTCGATTTTGACCCGCTTTCGATCCCGCGCGACGAGCGCAAGAACTACAAATACGAAGGCCCGGAAATCATCTACACCTTCTGGGCCAAGCATGGCCCGTGTCAGGTGACAGGCTGCGGGCATCGCACACCGATCATGACTAGTCCGGTGATGGCGGTGAAGACGCTTGCCGTCAAACATTGGGAGCATAGCTGCCGTGAGTGCGGCACCGACTTCCATGTCGAGGAAGACGTCGCGCGGATGGCGCCTGATGCGCCTCTGTATGTTGCGCCCAGCGAAACGCCGTATTCCGTGCTCGATCCAAAGAAGCGCGTGGTCTGTCCGCATTGCAGCCACACGGAGATGGTCAAGCTCGGCAAGGGCAAGAACAAGAAGGTCGAACTGAGTCTCCTGGTGCATCCGCAATGGCTGGCTGGCGAGGCGAAACAGGATGTGAGCGGCCACCCCTACGGCGGCTCGGCACAGGACGATGTTGCGGCGACCACGCGATGGGACGCTGTGCGTGCTTCGAAGATTCGCTTTTTGGAAGTGCGCGGCGATTTGCCGGACGAGGTGAGTGATCCGGAAACAGGCGTCACGTTCGCAACCGGAAAAGGCACGGTTCCGAAGAAGTCTCACTATGCTTGCTCAGCGTGCGGCACGGTGCAGGATGTGCTGACGACCATTAAGGCCACCGGCAAAACTGGGCCAATGGCAGCCTACGCTGTGCAAGGCTATGCGCCCAAGCGCAATGCAGCGGGAAAGCCCTATAACGGGCGTTTTTTTGCTGCCTATGACGCAGCGCACGCGCGGCAGTACGACACCGCATTCGCTGAATGGGAAGCACGAAAAGACGCTGACCTGAAGTATTACTGGCCACGCTCAGAACTGGCCTACGGCTTTATGACACATCATCTACAGGGTGGTGTGCCGAACCACGGTTTCACGCATTGGTGGACGATGTTTAATCCTCGCCAATTGCTTGTTCATTCCCTTTTGCTTCGATCCATCGTCGAGGCCGGTGAATATGAGTGGAAAACACGCGAGTATGTTCTTGGGGCATTCCAGCAATATCTACGAAACCAATGCTCTTTCAGTTTTTGGAATCCGCAGCGTGACACGCCGGAGCCAATGTTCTCGAATAACAATTTCCATCCGAAATCGACGGTAATCGAGAATTGTGTATTTCCCGATCTGGGGCGCGGAAATTGGGCCTCAAGTGTTGAGGGGGTTATTCAAGGTCGGGAGTGGTCGGCGCAGCCTTGGGAAGCGGTCAGTCTTGAGGCACTGAAGCGGCGTGATGCGGCATTGGCAGAGTCGATCTCCGGTAAGAGTGAGAAGGTCTATCCCGGCGATCCGGTCGGCGCAGTTGGGGTGTATCAGGGTTCCTCCACCGACCTCACGCATGTCCCTACGGCCAGCCTTGATCTGGTCATCACCGATCCGCCCTTCGGTGGCCTGTTGCACTACTCGGAATTGTCCGATTTTTTCTACGTCTGGTTGCGCCTTGCGCTGAAGGACAAGTATCCAGATTATTTCCGGGCCGAATACACGCCCAAATCCTTGGAAGCGGTCGCCAACAAAGCGCGCGAGCCGGAAGACCCCGATGGCTTCTATCAGCGCCTTCTCACTCAATGTTGGCGTGAGGCCCACCGCGCACTCAAACCCAGCGGTATCCTTGCCTTCACCTTCCACCATAGCGAGGACGAACCGTGGGTGGCGGTACTGGAGTCGTTGTTCGACGCTGGCTACTACCTCGAGGCGACTTATCCGATCCGTTCGGACGAGACCAAGGGCGACGGGGAGTTCGGCTCGAAGACTATCGAGTACGACATCATCCACGTTTGCAGGAAACGAACGGAAGAACCCAAGCCTGTCAGTTGGGGCCGGATGCGGCGTGAGGTGATGGGCGATGTGCGCCAGTTGCAGGCGATGCTGGAAAACCACGCCAAGGAGGGTTTGCCCGCCGCGGATCTTCAGGTCATCCGGCGTGGCAAGGCGCTGGAGTATTTCTCGCGCCACTATGGCAAGGTTTTTGTCGATGAAGGAAAAGTCATTTCGGTCAAGGATGCGCTGGTCGGTATCAATCAGCTCATCGACGAAGACGCCGACAAGGGCAAGGAGCCGCCGCCGGTCAACGCCGAGCCGATCACGCGCCAGTTTTTGCGTACCTTCGGCAGCGCAATCCATCTTCAGCGCGATCAGTTGCAGAAATTCCTGAAGGGGTCGATCACTACCCCGGACGAGTTCTTGCAGCGTGGCTGGTGCGCGGAGAAGAACAAGATCTTCACGCGAGCCGATCCGTTGGAGTTCGCGCGGGAATGGTCGGGCAAGCACCGTCGCCGCCTGACCTCCGATCTGGATCAGGCGCTCGTGCTGATCGGCGCTTGCTTCGACAACAGCGGGATCAATGCCTCGGACACGCTGAAGAACGAAAACTTCAAGCCGCACGTCGCGTTGCGACCGCTTCTGGAATGGCTTCACCGCAATGGCCCAGACCAGATCACCCGCAACGCGGCCTCTCGTGCGGTGTCGATCTACAAGACCTGGCAATCCAGCCAAGCCCCTCAGCCCGTTCAGGCATCGCTGTTCGGTGACGACGAGGACTATGCGCGATGAGGCAAGTGCTGGATACAGTTTGGCAGCGGCGCGGCACCAGTTGGGTGTGGGACGAGGAGGCCCGCAACCAGATATGTGCGGCCAGCGAGGTCTGGAGCCTGCGACAGTTTTTGCGAGCGGTCGGCAATTGGCCAGACGACCTGCCGAGCAATGGAGGCAAAACGCTGGTGGTTGCCGGGCTGGACGGCAGCCTCGACTTGCTGACGCCGACGGATGCCGAAGCCTGGCTGGGTGATGCCATCAAGCCGGCGATCCTGTCGTTTCAAGACGAATATGAAGGCGACGCCGCGCTGACGTTCTGGCTGCCCAGTGGCCACAATCGCATCAAGGCGCAGGCCGCCACGGACGAGGTGAGTTGGCTATGTCATGCGCCCCACGGCCATCTGATCGACTTCGGCCGCATCCTATGGGGACAGGCCAATGAATATCCGCAGGAGATCCTGCTGCACGACGACGGCAGGCCGGCGGGCCTGTTCCACCTGCGGATAACGTGAGGCGGCGGCGTGACGGTAGAGTTTCAGTTCCAGCCCGGCGAGCGTATCACTCACCACGAACATGGTCAGGGCGTCGTCCTTGAGCAGGCTCGAGATGGTTATCTGCGAGCCTTCTTCAGCGTCGGCGAGCGGCGTGTCCCGGCTGCTTCGCTACGGCGAGAGCTTACGCGCACCGAGCGCATTCTGCGTGCCGTGGACGGCAGCGCTGAACGCGGTCGCAAGGCGTGGCTGTCTTACGAGGCGCATGCGCTTCCGGTGATGGAAAGCGCCTCGGCGCTGACATCAGCGAAGATTGATCTTCTACCGCACCAAGTGGTCCTGACCCATCGCATCGCAACGGCTTCACCCCGGCGCTATCTGATTGCCGACGAAGTGGGCTTGGGGAAAACCATCGAAACCGCGCTGATCTTGCGCGAGCTTGCCAGTCGGGGGGAATTGAACCGCGCTTTGATGGTCGTGCCCGCCGGTCTTGTGAACAATTGGCATCGCGAATTGAACGAGGTATTCAATCTCGATTTCGAGGTGTTCGGCTCCGAAGGCGACATCACCGATCGCAAGACGAACGCCTTTGCCAAGCACGACCGGCTGATCGCCAGTATCGACACTTTGAAGCGTCCTGCGCGTATCAAGCGGCTGCTGGATGCGCCACGTTGGGATTTGGTGGTGTTTGATGAAGCGCATCATCTGACCGCGTACCGTACCGGGGGCAAGGTACGGAAAACGGAGAACTACAAGCTGGCGGAGGCGCTCAAGGATCATTCGCGCGATCTTCTCCTCCTCTCCGCCACGCCGCACCAGGGCAACCATTTTCAGTTCTGGATGCTGGCGCAGTTGCTGAATCCGACGTTGTTCCGCAGTCCCGAGGAGATGGTGGATAATCGCCACCGGCTCAACACGGTGATGTTCCGCCGTACCAAAGCTGATGCTTGCCAGCCAGATGGCTCGCCGTTGTTCGCACGGCGTTGGGTTCACACCGAATCCTTCATCATGGCGCAGGAAGAGCGGCAGTTTTACGAAAAGCTGCGCGAGTATCTGGAAGACGGCTTCGATCTCGCGCGTCGTCAGGGCAACCAAGGGCGCGCGCTGGGCTTCCTGATGGCAATCTTTCAGAAGATCGCCGCATCGAGTTTCGCGGCCGTGCGCCGAACGCTCAAGCGTCGCTTGTTGATGCTGACCCTGCATGAGGCGCTGCTGCGCGACAAGGAATTGGACATCGAGGGGCGGGAACGGCTGACTGAGGAAGCGCGCGAACTGATCCACCAGGAATTCGATCTGCCGCGCGATAGCATCGGGCGCAGTGAGGTGGATCGTGTGCTGGCCGACTTGAAATACCGGCTAGTCAAGAAGCTGGATGAAGAGGCCCTGGAGATGGCCTCCGACCCCTACGACAGCGAGTATTCGGCCTCACATGCGGAAGAAGCTGCCTCTGCGGTCGTCAATCTGCACTTGCCAGAAGAGCGCTTGCGTATCGGCGATCTGCTGGGTGCGTTTCCGCCTCAGCGCGAGACCAAAATGCAAAAGCTGCTCGATGGTTTGGGGACGCTTTGGCGGCAGAACCAGAACGAGAAGATCGTGATCTTCGCCACCTATCTCGGCACGGTGGACATGATCGCCCGCGAGATTGAGCAAACCTTCCCCGGTCAGGGCGTGGTGGTGTTGCGCGGCGGGGATCACGGGGCCAAGGTAGCGGCGGAGCGTCGCTTCCGACAGAAGGACGGGCCTCGCGTGTTGGTTTGCACAGCGGCGGGCCGCGAAGGCATCAACCTGCAATTTGCGCGTATCCTGTTTAACTTCGATCTGCCGTGGAACCCGATGGATATGGAGCAGCGCATCGGGCGCATCCACCGCTACGGCCAGAGCCACACCGCGCAGGTTTATAACCTTGTTCTCTCGGACACCATCGAGGGGCGTATCTTCCTGTTGCTGGATGAGAAGTTGACCGAAATCGCCCGGACAGTGGGCAAAGTCGACGAGCAGGGCAATGTTGCGGAAGATTTGCGGGCGCAGATTCTTGGGCAGTTGTCCGAACGGTTAAATTATGACCGCCTGTACCAAGAGGCGCTGTCTGATCCTGAGCTAAAGCGCACCCAAGTAGAATTGGAGGCAGCGCTCTCTAACTCTCGTGAAGCTCGGCAGGTTGTCTTCGATCTTTTCCAAGATCTCGATGGATTCAGTTTGGATGACTACAAGCCGTTTTCGGATGTCTCGTCCGGTCTAGATCGACTAGTGCGTTTCTTCGCGGCGGCAGTCGTGGACCGCCAGCAGAAGCTGGTGAAGGTGGACGACACCACATACGATCTCGTCACTTCCGAGGGCAATCGTCGCGCGCGCTTCACCTTGAATCGTGAGGCGGCAACAAATCAGGATGAGCTCCAACTGATGGGTCTGGACCACCCGCTGGTGCAGGAGGAGTTGGGGCGTTGGCGCAGTGTGGCTCCAGAGGAAATCGGCATTGCCGTGTCCGGTGATGTTGAAGGGCCGGTGCTGCTATCTCTGTGGATGGTGGAGACGTCCGCTGGCAACGGTGAGCGTCGCGTGGTGGTGCAGCCCATTGCCGTCAACCAGGACGGTGCGCGCATCCCAGCGGTTGAGCGGGCGTGCGAGAGATATCTAAATGCGCCAGCAGCCCCACCGGCTTTCCAACCGGAGCAGCGAGCGGATTTTTTCGCGCAAGCCGTCGAGCCGACTTTGCAGCGTGAACTAAAGCACAAGGGGGCGGCTAACGGTGATGGCAGCTATTCTACAGAATTAATAGGGTATGTTGAAATAACTAATTGTGTTTAGATTTTGATGGCCAATCTTTTCCAAGACTAACCAAAGGAATATTTCGTAGCTTGCCGATTGAAGTCCGCCACATCAACTATGTCATTGCTGCGGCGGATCACGGCAGTTTTCGCCGAGCGGCGGCCGCTCTGGGCATACAGGAATCAGCCATCAGTCGCCGCATTCGGGATCTGGAAGACCGGCTCGGCGCGCCGTTGTTCACGCGATCAGCGGGCGGTGTGCAGCTCACCCAGGCCGGAAGGCAATTCGTCCAACGCGGTCGCAAGGCTTTGTCGCAGATCGGGATGGCGCGAGCGGAAGTGTCTGCGATCGGGCGCGGCGAAGACGGCGAGATCCGGATCGGCATCTTCTCGTCGCTGGCATCGGGTTTTCTGGCTGACCTCTTCCAAGTGTTCGGGCAGCGCCATAAGGCGGTCAAGCTGAGCTTTGCCGACGGTAATCCCGCCGAACACGTCGCCGCAGTGCGACAGCATCAACTTGATGTCGCGTTCTTGACCGGGCTCACAAGCTGGCCCGATTGTGAGAGCCAGCATCTCTGGTCGGAGCGCATCTTTGCGGTGTTGCCTGTGCATCATCCTCATGCCGACGACATGGAAATCAGTTTCGGCGATCTGGCTGGCGAGACCTTCATCGTCAGCGAGAGTGCGCCTGGCGAGGAAATCCACGATTATCTCGTCCAGCGTCTCGCCGACCTCGGGCACCACCCCGAGATTCAGCAGCAGGCGGTGGGCCGAGACAACCTGATGCAACTTGTGGCGCTCGGACGCGGGCTCACTGTCACCAGCGAAGCGACCACGGGCATGCAGTTTCCCGGCGTGGTGTTTCGCCCGATCGTCGGCGAGATATTGCCATTTCGTGCCGTCTGGGCGTCGCGCAATGATAATCCGGCATTCCTGCGACTGCTCGATCTCGCGCGTTCAATGGCGCGAGTGGATCAGTCTTCCGGGATCAACGGTTCCGCGAAGTCGGCAGAATTGCACGCCGGGCCTTCACAAACTCCCGATCCGTCGAGATGAAGCGCTGCAGCATTGGCACGATCAGACGAACAGGATCGCCAACAGAGTGCCCGGCGTCGCTGGCGAGGATGTCTGCATAGGCAACAAGGTCGCGGTGCAGACCGGCCGGAAGTTCCAGCGTGACCTTGACCGGCTTGTCGTCGGTTATGGGGCCGAGTTTCAGCTTCGCCATTTCAGCCTCCGTAGGGTTCGAGTACAAGATCGCGCGTGACGATGACGCGGACGGGGAAGCCCGGCCGGATGGTGAGCGTTGGTGCGATATTGAGCTGGCGCTGGACGATCTGCTGGCCGGTCTGGCTGATGCTGTTCGACGCG
>JAIUNP010000150.1 GCA_020161975.1 Pseudomonadota bacterium | reverse complement strand
CGCCAGTTCCGGGTCTTGTAGGTCGGGGGTGTCGGTCTGCTCATGCAGCCCAGCTACCACGCTGGATTCACGAGATGAATCCCTCAAGGGATTTGTGCAACAGAGCCCTTCAACTGGGCCAACTTCAACGCGGTCGCCACCGCCATTATTGGAGGTCTCGATTATATCGCCGGGGCCCTGATCTCCTCGGTCGGCGGCGGTGGGGCAGGCGCTACCTACTTCGCGGGCGAATTCGACCGATTGATCACAGAGTTCAGCCAGTACTTGAACGCGATCGGCAACAACCTGAACTGGATGACCGGCGCGATCCTCGGCGGCATCGGCCTGGTGCTCCTGAGCCTTCTTGGCTTCATGACCGGCATCGTTCTCATCTTCGCCAAGATGATGCTGACCCTGATGCTCGGCCTTGCGCCGATCATGATCGCGCTGTCGCTCTTCGATGCGACCAAGGATTTCTTCCACAGGTGGGTCTCGACCACGATCAGCTACGCCTTCTACCCCATCGTCATCGCCGCCATGTTCTCGACCGTCGTCGGCATGGCGAATTCGCTGCTGGCCCAGCTCGGTGACCCGAACTCGGCAACCAACATCGGCTCGCTGGTTCCGTTCTTCGTCATGGTGTTCCTGGCCAAGGGCTTCGTCGCAGCAACACCCCTCATCGTGCGGGGGATTTCGGGGAACCTAATGGTGGCCGCGGCACCCGCGATCGTCAGCGGTTCTGCAGGAGTGCTGCGGGGGCTCGTGAATACCGCAGGTGTGCAAGGCAGGGCGCGGATCGGAGCGCTGACCACGGGTGAGGCGATCGGGCGGGGGGCGGTGCAGGCCCCTGCAGCTGTGCGGAGCGCCGCAGCGACCGCGAGCGCACAGGTGGTCAGGATGGCTGAGAGAGCAAAGCGGTTGGGGCGGTAAAATCCAATGCGCCGCCGCCATGATGCCTTCTCGTTGATGCGAAGGGCGGTGAGCCGACGGTGAGCTCGCGGCATCGCACCCGCAGCAATCTGCGATAGCCGCCGTTCGCCGACCCCAGGGTGGACGACGCGATGCGGAGTTTGTGGACATCTCTCCTTGTCCAAACGCTCTTCCGCTTGGCGAACGAACCCAGAGCAGTCGCTTGAACATGTCGCAGCAGGGGGTAAGCTTTCACCGATTTTGGCAGTGTATCGCCAACCTTCTCGAGGCACCTGACCAACATGATTAGCAGTGGCTCACCTGGTAGGCAGTGCGCCGGTGCCGGGATACTCAGATCAGAATGAAATGGAGCAAGTTATGTCCAATCAACGCCCGCCGAATGGCCCGTCCACCACTGGCAAACCCTCTGGTGGCGGACGCGGCAATAACCCACCCTCGGGCAAATAGCCAATTCAAACGGCCGGGTTCTTGCGGCTCGGCCGCTTCATCAATCCTGAGATTTCCCTGAAATTATGACCTCTTTCCCAGATGCCCCCAAAGCACTTCTGACTCTTTCTTCGCTGTTCGCTTCGCCCGGTTGGCAAGCATCGGAACGAGAACGCTTTGCGGCTTCAAGCTTGCGCATTGCGACCTTTGAAAAGCGGTTTTCCGAGCTTGTCGAGAACGTTTTCGAGGCCCTTTCTCTGCCCCAACCGCGGCAGTCCGAATTGTCGGATGATTTTGCACGACAGCTCTTCCATTTCGCCGAAGAACTCGATTCCTATGCGCTGCACACGGCCACGTTCGGAGCCGATGAGCGCCAAATTCTCTGGACCCTGTCGCGCGACCTTGCACCCGCGCTTGGGCGGACTTGGGGGTTTTGGTGCCGCGATGAGCCAATCATGCCCGATCTGCCGGAGGGCGATCTTTGGTTCCTGCCTCGTGTGGATCCCGATCACCCGGAGCGCCTCGTTTTGCCGGTCGCGGTAGTCGCGCGCTGGTGGCGCAGTCTTCTTGAGGGGCCGATCGAGGCGATCTGGAATGAGGCGTGCGACGATCGGCATCTCACGTTCAAGACCTGGCTTGCGGGGAAAGCAACCCCCACGCCGCGCAAGCTCGACGAGTGGTATGCCGACGGCCAGAGATTCCAATATCACCCTGATTTGGCGAGGCAACCAGAAACCCGGGCTGTGCGCCGGTTGTTTGTTTGGGCGCGCGTGCTGGAAACCGGCTGGAAGGCATTGGTCGCGGGTCTGACGCCGGATGTCGCACCAGATGAGCCGGATCCGATGCAAAACAAGGCTCTGCAACTTGTAGAGCTGTTCCGACTGGCACGTCAGCTGACCGTCGCCCCGCCGACGAATGACCCGGTGGCCGCTGACCGCATATTTCGGGCAGCAGTGCCGGAATGGCTTACGCGGGGGGATTTCTGGTCGATCCTGCCGCACCCACATGGTCGCCTTCCCGCTGCCGAAGAGACTGCGGCGCGGTTCAGCGAGCATTTTCGTTCCCTGGTTCCCGGCGGGCCGCTGCAAGACATCTTCCGAGATGCGGCGATGGATGCTCCAGCAGCGCCGGTTGTGGATCTCAACCTTTTGGCCGAGCGGCAACGCTTGGAAGCATACATCCAAGAGGGGCATGCCGCCCGAAGTTCAAGCGCGCCGGATCGCGCCGCGAAGGTTGCGGAGGCGCTGGCTCGGGCGCGCGCTCATCCACGACGTGCAGACATGGAAGCCGATGTCGAGTATCTGGCGGCCTTGGACGCCCTCTCTCGAGGCAATTTCGAGGCCGCACGAGAAAGAACTGATCACGCGCGGGAGCTTTGTGCGACAAGTAGCTTTGGTCGGGTCAGGCTCGAGGTAGCGCACCTGGGATTTGCGCTTTCCGTCCAAGGCGTGGCTTTCAATCAGAACCGATGCGAAGCAGATTTTCGAGTTATTTCTCGCTCGCTAACTTCTGAACAGGTGAAAAAGTGGGAAGTTGGCAGAGCGCCCCTGGAATATTCCATGCGCCTAGCCGCGGTCGAAACCTCTCAATGGCTCTGGGAGGTCGGCATGCTCCCTTATCCCGGGGTGAAAGTGGAACGTCCATTGGCTGAAAGTCAGCCAATCTTCGCCGCGTTTTCCGGACTGTTGCTCAACGATGCGGATGAAAGTGAAATCCGGGCATTTCTTTCGGAGCACAAAGGAAGCCTGAAGCGAAAACTGCGCGACGTGCGTGGCGACACATTTTTGACCATGACGGCGAAAATGGTGCCGGACCTCGTCGCTAGAATGCGTGCAATGCCGCCGAACGTGAGCATGAGCGGGAAGAAGGCACCTCCGCCACCCAATGAATTGGCCGCGAGAATACGTGCCACCTATCTACGGTTTGTGCGTCTGGTGCCGACTGACGTGCTTTCTGCCCGCGACTATCTCGGACAGACGGCGTTGATGCTGGCGGCTGATCGCAAAGACGTGGAACTCGTCAAAATCCTTGTCGAGCGTAATGTCGATCTCGATGCCCAGGATGCGCTCGGACGCACCGTCCTGCATTCAGCTGTAAGATCCAACGCGGTCGATTGCTTCAAATTTCTACTCGACGCTGGCGCCAACCCCACTTTGGAAACATGCGAGGGCAAAACGCCCGCGATATTTGCAGCCGAGTTTGGTCGAGCGCAGATATTCCAGTATCGGCTGGGGCATCGTCTGCGGGTCATGAGCGAAAAGGAACTGTGTGCGGCCCAAGAAATCGCGGCATCGAATGAGAAGCGCTACAAGGCATTGCGAGGCGAGTATCGGAGAAAGGGCGTCGAATTAGGGGGGCGGCCTGCGTTCAGGGAAATTCTGGAAGCGTGCAGTCGCTCTTGCCCCGCGTAATTGACCCCATCGACCCATAAAATGAGGGCCATAGGTCATGCTGCGCCTGCATGACCGGCAGTTCAGGGCTGGGCCGTCTCATCGCTGCGCCGTGCCCCAACGACCGCTTCCAGACAAGGCGCGTCGAGCCGCGACCGTCGGCATTGGGCCGATCACGCATACTCCGCGATGATCGCCCGCGTCGTCTGCACAGCCGCCGCAAGTTGGGTCCTGTCTGCGTACTTGAGCCCCAGTCCAGCCAGATCGAACGACAACTGACCTGACCTACCGCCACCCGCCGCAGCGCGTGCTGCTCGACCGCGCGCCCGACCTGATAGCGATGGCTGCGGATCCTGCGTCTCCGTTGTAGGTGCCTCAACCCTCATCGACGATGACGCCGTCACCGACCCCTGCGCCCCTGCAGCCGCCCGCACCTCCTGCAACTCCTGCTTCAGCTTTTCCACGGTCTCCCGGGTCTCGGTCATCTGCCGATCACGCCGCAGTCCGTCTTCATCCGGATACGGGAAACTCCCCGCCTGACCCGCGTGAAGCACCTTCAGCGCAGGGTCCTCGAAATACTTGATGCGGCACGCCCGGATCGGCATCTGCGCGTCGATCACGAGGATCACCTCGTCGAGGTCCATGCGCCGGGCCTGGTCTTCGGTCAGGAGCGGCGCGTCCTCGGTCCGCTCGGAAACACTCCGCCCATCGAACGGGTTGCGCCCGACCGCACGGGACCGGGTCACCACGCGCTTTGTCGTCTTCCCCACGGCCTGGCTGAGCTCCTCGATGGTCTTCTGCTCGGATGGGGTGAGGTAGAGCTTCACTCCGGCGCCGCCCTGGAGTGACCGGCGGGTGTTCTCGCCATAGATCTCATCCAGCGCCGGGATGGTCTGCGTGACGATGGCGAGGATGCCGCCGAAGGAGCGCAGCGTCTTGATGCTCTCGGCGACTATCGGCATTTTTCCGAGCCGGTCGAACTCGTCGAGCATGATCATCACCGGCCAGGGTTCGTCGTCCCCCGGCTCCTGCGCCTGCAGCGAGGCGATCAGGTCGGAGAAGAACAGCCGGATCAGCGGGGCCAAGGGGCGGATCATCTCGGACTCGACCACGAGATAGATCGCGTGGGGCCGCCGTCGGATATCCCGGAAGGAGAAATCCGAGGTCGCGGTGGCCGCGTCGATGGCGCGGTTGTCCCAGGTGTCGAGACCCGAGGTCATCAGGAGCGACAGGTAGGAGGTCAGCGTATCATTGTTGGTCGAGGCCATGCGCTCGAAGATCAGCTTGGCCGAGGTGTTCTTCACCTCATGCGCGCGCTTCAGATACTCCTTCTGCTTGTCACCACCCGAGGCGGTGATGCGATAGATCTCGCCGATGGTCGGCACACCGCGTTCGAAGGCCAGAAGACCGGCCGCCACGAACAGATCAATGCCGCCTGCCAGTAGCCCGCTCAGTTTTTCGTTGTCGGTCTGCAGGAAGAGCTTGGCGGTGAGCTTCAGTTCCATCTGCTGCCGGTCAGGGTTGGTCATGGCTGCGATGCGCGCCAGCGGGTTGTAGCGGTGGGTGGGGCGGTCCCAGTCGGTCGGCGCGAAACGAAACACCTTGTCGCCCATGCTGGCGCGAAAGCGCGAGGTCTCGCGGAAGTTCTCGCCCTTTACGTCAAGTACCACGGCCGAGCCTTTGTAGGTGAGCAGGTTCGGGATCACGAAGCCCACGCCCTTGCCCCGGCCCGTGGGCGCGACGATCAGCGCATGCGGGAAGGTCTTTGAGACGAGGAAGGGACGCTTCGATTTCGGGGGACCGAGCTTGCCGAGAAGGAAGCCACCGCCGGGCTTGGCGAAGAAGCCGTTGCGCTTCATCTCGCCCCGGGTTTGCCAATGCGTCGTGCCGAAGCGCGTCAGGGCATCGCCGAGAAGCGTGACACTCAGCATCAGCGCGGCGATCCCAAAGCCCGCGAGGATCAGGTTCACCCAGAGGAAGTCCCGCGGCGCGCTGGCGCCAAGAGCGCGGTACTCCCGCGCAAGCAGGGTGACGTCGAATGCATTGGTCGCCAGCCCATAGCGGATGGTCAAAAAGCCCGTGGCCACGACGTAGCCGATGGCAAGGCCGACCAGCGTCAGGCTCAGGATGCCGGCCGCGATCTTCCCCTTATCCATGGGTGATCCCTTGCTCGCCATGCGCAGCGGCGTGACGTGCCCGCTGCGCCTCGATTTGTTCCTCGGCCAGGGCATCCAGCACCCGCTCCATGGCGGGGCCGTGGGCCGTCACCTCACTGCTTTCCAGGTAGGCCTTGGCGAGTTCCAACTGCCGCAGCGGATGTTCGGTGAACTTCTCCAGCACATCGGAGTGCCCCGCGCGCAGCGCCGTCACCGCGTTCGGCGTGAGGTTGCGGTCGATCTGGGCGGCGAGGCGCTGGCCGTCCGTCTCGGTGAGCGGTTTCATGTCCTCGGCCTCGGCCCGCTGCAGGAAGGTCAACACATCAGGGGCAGTCTCAGCCATGAAGCGCCGTTCGGCATAGTCCTGCCGCGCCTGATCCTCGATCTCAAAGCTTCGCTCGCTGATATAGGCGCGCGATGCCCCCATGGCGCGCAGGCGATTGATTTCGTCCTGCACCGATGCCCCGAACTCTTCGTCCGGCATCTCGGCCCGGTAGCGCGCGAGGGTGCGGTCGTCTTCGCTGATCGGCCCGAGATGTTGCATGGGATCGCGCAGCGCGAGGTCCATGTCGCCGGCGTGAAGCGTGCGGTTTTTCTCCTCGACAGCGAACTCCTGTGGCTTGCGGCTGTCGGTGATCTTGTCCCAGGCCATCGACGCCAGTTCGGCATGATCGGACGACCGTTGCGCGAAGGCGTTGAAGGCGGCGCGGGCCTCTTCGACCTCGACGGCACCGGCTCGGCGCACGGACGGATCATCCGAGAAGGGATGGTCGAAATCCGTCCGGCGGAACTGAGCGACGAGCTCCTGGAAATCCCGGCGCTCGGATGGGGCGAAGATGTCGGGCTCGCCTGTCGCGCGCGGACGCTCCGGCAGCGTCACGCGTTCCGCCAAGGCAACCGTGTCACCGTCGGTCTCATCCACCTCATCGACGGCCCGAAGGATGCGCGCATCGGTCAGGGTGTCGCCCAAACGGACATGGACGGCTTCCAGTCGGTCGAGCGCTTCCTCGCGGTCCGCGCCCTTCTCCAGATCGAGATCGCCGGCCTTGGCGATGGCACGCAGATCCTGCGCCAGCCATTGCCGTTCGAGCGCGGCATTGCCGGCACCCTCCCGCATGCGGGCGGCCACGGCTTCGGGATCGATGCCCGTGCCCTGCAGCGCCTCGCTGAGGCGCGCCTTCACCGCATCATCATCGAGGCGCGCGAACTGGTCCTCGCGCATGTTGGCTCGGGCATAGACCCCGTCCCGCGATGGTGCGTCGAGCAGCGTTGCCGAGCGGTCCCCGAGCGGATTGAGATGCGCGACCGATGCCAGCACATCGGTGAGCTTGCGCTCGATCTCCGGCCGCGCCGCCGCGGGCGCCCGGTCGATCGCCGCTTCGATCTGACGGATGTTCTGGGAAAATTCGGTGATCAGCGTGTCGAAGGCTGTTTCGTCTCGGGACATGTAGATGGCTCCGTCAGATTGGATCTGACCGCCGCTGGCAAGGATGGTGCTGACCCGCTCGAGCGCCTCGGCCACGTCATCGAAGTTCGACCGGGACGCCTCAGCAGCCAGACCCCGATAAGTCAGCGCATTGCGCGCCACCGTCTCCAGGGCTGCGGCCAGGTCAGCCCCCGTGCGTTGCCGCTCGACGGGGGGCCGGCCTTCGTCACGGGCCTTGTAGACCTCGTCGATCTCGGCGCGGTAGGTCGTGACCCCCCGGTCAAGACGCCGTGTCGCCTCGAGCCGGACCCCGTGGACCTGCGCCGCCTCGACCATCGCCACCCGGAAGGCGTCGTAGTTGAAGTGGTGATCCTTCCCGAGAAAGAACATTTCGCCATCCTTGCTGCGGCGGTTCAGAACGATATGCGCATGTGGATGCGCGCGATCTTGGTGTATTGCAGCAATATAGTCGAATTGCGACCCCTCACCTTGAAAGAACCGCTCGCAGACGGATTCCGTGATTGCGCGCACTTCTTCGCTGCTGGTGCCGACGGGAAAGGCCATCAGAAGATGCGAGGTATGGCCGAGCTTCGGGCTGTGCCGCTCGCCCCACTGGTTCTCGAAGCGCCGCACGACCCGGTCAATCTCGGCCTCGGTCAGGGTCTTCTTGCCATCATGCGTGCCGCGACTGTCGAGGATGTGGCTCGACTTGGTGGTGAGATAGGTCAGTTGGGCCTTGAGCTGCGCGCCCGTGTGGCACCCGCCCTTCGAGATCGGCTTGAAGATGGCAGGGGAGTAGCCGCGCGCCGCCCGGACCATCTGCGCCTTCTTGGCGAGCCCATGCCAACTGCCCGAGACCCGGCTCCAGTCGCGATCGAAGAGGGCGGGCCCGACACCGCGCGCCTCACTCCGTGCCATGCTCCGCTCCCGATCGAGCCAGGCCAGCGAGGGCTTTGGTGACTTCGAGGTCCAGTTCGCGGCGGCGCGCGCGGAACATCTCCTGGATCTGGTCAGCCATGTCGAAGACGAATACCGCAAGGTCACGGATCTCAGCATGACTGGCGGGGGTATAGGGCAGCCGCTCGCCCTTAAGCTTCGCCTCGTTCAGGCGGCGCGCGACCTGGTTCACGTTGTTGCCGACCCGGTTCAGCGCCGCGCTCATCCCTTTCAGCTCATCCGTCATGCCCTCATCCGGGCGCAGGAGATCTTCGGCGGCCAGCATCAGGCAGCGCATGGCGTCTGAGCGATGCGCGATCCCGCGCCGCGCAAGGGCGGCATCGAAGCCGCGAAGGTCGCGCTCGGTGACCCGCATGGTCAGCACACGGGTACGACTATCGTTGGCCGAGACGGCCGAACGGCCCCGGCCGAGCACGTTGTAGACGGTCTTGGGTGAGACCTTCAGCACCGCACTGATCGCATTGACCGAGACGCCTTTCGCCCGTTCCCGGACGATCTGACGGCGCTCCTGATCGGTCAGTCTGCGACTGC
The DNA here is from genome assembly GCA_020161975.1 of Pseudomonadota bacterium. Taxonomy (GTDB): domain Bacteria; phylum Pseudomonadota; class Alphaproteobacteria; order Rhizobiales; family Beijerinckiaceae; genus JAIUNP01. The sequence continues at coordinate 216 of JAIUNP010000150.1, read as the reverse complement.
TGCCCATGTGAAGTATACGTTCCTATTTCTTGCCAACTTCGTACAAGCCCGCCTTCTCCCAGCACAAGCGGAGAAGGCACCAAGGGCTTGTACTCAATGTAGAAAATCGGCCTCGGGGGCCGATTTGACGTCCTTTGGCAAATGCAGCGCGCAAGGCGCTCAATGCAACGCGTCCCGCGTTGCCTGCACCGCGCATCCCGTCCTTTGGACTGCGTC
>JAIUNP010000149.1 GCA_020161975.1 Pseudomonadota bacterium | reverse complement strand
GCAGATTGGTCGGATGCTCGACAAGCTCGGGATCAAATCCGAATTTCAGGCGGGTCTGCGCGTGACGGATTCTGCGACCGTCGAGATTGTGGAGATGGTGCTGGCCGGCTCGATCAACAAGCAGATCGTCGGCTGGATTTCCGCCGAGGGTGGCAAGGCCATCGGCCTTTGCGGCAAGGACGGCAATATGGTCACCGCAAAAAAGGTGACGCGCACCATCGTCGATCCCGACAGCAACATCGAGAAGGTCGTGGATCTCGGTTTTGTCGGTGAGCCCGAAACAGTGGATCGCAGCGTCATTGATGCGGTGCTGAAAGCTGAACTCATCCCGATCATCGCGCCGGTCGCGGTGGGCTCGGACGGGCAGACCTACAACGTCAATGCCGATACCTTTGCTGGTGCCATCGCGGGCGCTGTGAAGGCCAAGCGTCTGCTGCTGCTGACCGATGTTCCGGGCGTTCTCGACAAGCACAAGAACCTCATCCCCGAACTGACGGTTGAGGATTGCCGCCGCCTGATCGCGGATGGTACGGTGACTGGCGGCATGATCCCGAAGATCGAGACCTGCATCTACGCCATCGAACGCGGCGTCGAGGGCGTGGTGATCATGGATGGCAAGGTGCCCCATGCGGTGTTGCTCGAATTGCTGACCAACCACGGCGCGGGCACGCTGATCCGGCGTTGACGCCGGGTCACGCCCCGGGGCACAGTTGCGCGGCAACGGGTGCCGGGGAGGGGCTGATGCTCGACGGCTTGCAGAAGTCCCTGTCGCAACCCGATGAGGGACCGGGGGTCATCAATTCGGCAGCCTATTCGGGCGGCCACCGCGTGGCGAACATCGCCATCGAGGAAGCGGGCCAGTGGGCCGAGCGCCCGGGACATGTCGTGTGGATCGGCTTGCTTGAACCATCCGACAGCCTGCTGCGCCGGGTGCAGGTGCAGTTCCACTTGCATGACCTTGCCATCGAGGATGCGAGCCACGCCCATCAGCGCCCCAAACTTGAGCATTACGGTTCCGGACTGTTCATCGTTACGCGCACCGCGCAGATGATCGAAGGGCGCGTCGCCTTTGGTGAAACGCATATCTTCGTCGGCAAGGGCTATGTCGTGTCCGTGCGCCACGGCGCCTCGAAAACCTATGCTCCCGTTCGCGGCCGCTGTGAGGCTAACCCCAACCAGCTCAGCCATGGCGAGGATTTCATCCTCTACGCCATCCTCGACTTCATCGTCGATAACTACATGGATGTGTTGGAGGCGATGCGCGAGGAAGTCGAGATCATCGAGGACATCGTGCTGTCCGAGGCGCTGACCAAGAGCGAGGTCGAGCGGCTCTACAACCTCCGGCGCGATCTCCTGCGCCTGCGCAACGCGGTTCTGCCGCTGGTCGATGTCTGCCGGCGTCTGGAGCACACGGAGCATCTCGCCGTCGATGACGTGATGCGGCATCAGTTCCGCGATGTGACCGACCACATCCGCCGCGTGCAGGAGGAGATCGAAGCCCTGCGCGAAGTGCTGGATTTCGCCTTCGAAGCGAGCCTGATGACCGGCCAGGCGCAACAGACGGAAATTTCGCGGAAACTCTCCTCCGGCGCGGCGATCCTTGCGGTCCCGACCGCGATTGCCGGCATCTACGGCATGAATTTCAAGAATATGCCGGAACTGGATTCGCGGTACGGCTACTATATCGTGCTGGTGGTGATTGCCTCGACCTGTTCTTTCCTGTTCTGGCGCTTCCGCAAGGCCGGCTGGCTCTGATCGGCAAGATGATGGCAATGGACGCAGCCTTTGATGTGGTGATTGCCGGCGGCGCTGTGATGGGCTCGTCCCTTGCCTTCCATCTTCTGTCAGATCCCGGTTTTTCAGGCCGCGTGCTGGTGGTCGAGCGGGACCGCAGCTACCAGCATGCAGCGTCCGCATTGTCCGCCAGTTCCATCCGCCAGCAGTTTTCCCAGCCGGTCAACATTCGCATTTCGCTCTATGGGATCGATTTCCTGCGGACCATTGGCGAGCGGCTCGCCATCGATGGCGAAGCACCTGATATCGGGCTGAAGGAAGGCGGCTATCTTTATCTCGCCACCGCCGCCGGGGCGACCATTCTGGAAGCCAATCACCAGATCCAGCAACGTGAGGGCGCCGATATCTCGCTGCTTGATGCGTTCGCCCTCAAGGAGCGGTTTCCCTGGCTGACGTCTGACGATCTTGTCGCGGGCAGTTTTGGCGAGACGGGCGAGGGCTGGTTCGACGGTTACGGGCTGATGCAGGCTTTTGCTCGCAAGGCCCGGTCGCTTGGTGCGGTCTATATCGAGGACGAAGTGGCGGATGTGCGCCGCGAGGGCGCCCGTATCACCGGGGTCCAGCTGAAAAGCGGCCGGCGAGTCGCCTGCGGTTCCTTCGTCAACACCGCCGGCGCCTGGGGTGCGCGCGTTCTGGCAGAACACTGCGGAGTGCCGATTCCCGTTTACGCCAAGAAACGGTCGGTCTTTTCCTTTCGGGCGCAGGAGAAGCTGCGGCGCTTCCCGCTGCTCATCGACACGTCCGGTATCTGGTGCCGGCCAGAGGGCGAAGGCTTCATCGCCGGCTGCACGCTGCCCGATGACAGTGCGACCGATCAAGGGCGGGACTTTGATGTGAACTGGCCGGAGTTCGAGGATATCATCTGGCCGGCGCTGGCCGCGCGCATTCCGGCCTTTGAGACGATTCGCCCAGGCCGGGCCTGGGCCGGTCATTACGACATGAACCTTCTCGACCACAACGCCATCGTCGGGCGCATGGGGGACCTTGAGAACGCCTATCTCGCGGCGGGCTTTTCAGGCCATGGCCTTCAGCAGGCGCCGGCGGTCGGGCGCGGGCTGGCGGAGTTGATCGCCGGCGGCCGCTACCAGAGCCTCGATCTCTCCGATCTTGGGTTCGAGCGGATTGCATCGGGCCGTCCGCTTCTGGAAAAGAACGTCATCTAGGAGGCTTGGCAAATGGCGGTTCGCACTCCAGGTTATGGCGTTCAACGAATACAACTTTAAAGTAGGGAATTCATGACAACCAAACCTGCCATTGTTCTCGTTCACGGTTTCTGGGGTGGAGCAGCCCATTGGGCCAAGGCCATCCTGGAGCTTGCAAAGCTCGGCTACACCGCCATCCACGCGGTTGAGAACCCGCTGACCTCGCTCGCTGACGATGCCGAGCGCACCCGCAAGATGGTGCGGCAGATCAAAGGCCCGGTTGTACTCGTCGGCCATTCCTACGGCGGCAAGGTCATCACCGAGATGGGCGACATGCCGAACGTCAAGGCGCTGGTTTTCGTCGCCGCTTTTGCGCCCGACGCAGGCGAGAGTGCCGGCAGCATCAGCCAGGCCAAGCCCCCGGCGGCTTTCGCCAACATTGTTCCCGACAGCGACGGATACCTGTGGATCAGGCCCGACAAGTTCGGCGAGAGCTTCTGTCAGGATCTGCCGGCCGATGATGCTCTCGTCATGGCAGTGACCCAGAAGGCGCCGCTGGGCAGCACCTTCGGCAACACTGTCACCGCCCCGGCATGGAAGGCCAAACCCTGCTGGTACCAGATTTCGTCGGCGGACCGGATGATCAACCCGGAAAACCAGACGATGATGGCGATGCGCATGAAGGCGAAGACCATCACGCTCGAAGCGAGCCACGCCTCGCTCGCCTCGCATCCGGGCGAAATCGCCGCGATGATCGACGAGGCCGCGAAAGCGTAGCCCTTCGCGCACAGGGGCGGATGATCTGCCCGGCGCGGCGGCTACAGCACGCCGCGCTTGGCCAGGTTCCGCATCAGGTGGCTGACGCCATAGGTCCATTCTGGCGCCTTGTCCGAATGCGTCATCACATTGGTCAGGCTGCCGAGCTTGGGTGCCGAAATCGTCACGATGTCATCGAGCTTGTGGGTGAAGCCTTTGCCTGCGCCGCCGCGATCCTTGGTGGGCGCGAACATTGTGCCGAGAAAAAGCACCGCCCCGTCCGGATACTGGTGATGCCGCCCGATCAATTGTTTGACGAGATCGGCGGGATCCCGCGAAATCCGCGCGAGATTGGACGAACCATCGAGCACGAAGCCGTCTGTACCTTCGACCCGGAGCGAAACCTCGGTTGCCCGCACGTCGTCGAGCGAGAAGGTTGCATCAAAGAAGCGGACGAAGGGGCCAACCGAGCAGGAGGCGTTGTTGTCCTTGGCCTTGGAGAGCAGCAGCGCCGAGCGGCCCTCGACATCGCGCAGGTTGACGTCGTTGCCGAGCGTGGCACCGACGATGCGCCCCGTCGAACTGACGATGAGCACCACTTCCGGTTCGGGATTGTTCCAGTCTGAAATCGGATGCAGACCTGCCGCCATGCCGGTTCCGACCGACGAAAGCACCTGTGCTTTCGTGAAAATCTCTGCATCCGGGCCAATGCCGACCTCGAGATACTGGCTCCAGATGCCCTGTTCGATCAGTACTTCCTTGAGGCGCATCGCCTCGGGGGAGCCGGGCTTCAGCCGCGACAGGTCATCGCCGACAAGCCGCGTCACCTCCTTGCGGATTTCGGCTGCCGCCGCCGGATTGCCGCGCGCCCGTTCCTCAATCACCCGCTCCAGCATTGAGACAGCAAAGGTGACGCCCGCCGCCTTCACCGCTTGAAGGTCGATAGGGGCCAGCAGCCACGGGCGCTGCGGATCACGCGTTTCGGGCGGTGTGTTGGCAAGCAGGGCTGAAAGGTCGGTGAGCCGCGTCTTCGGCGCGGCTCGGAGTTCGCCAGCAGGATCGACCTCCTCTGCAAGATCGCGCAGGGTCGCAAATGTCTGCGTAACATCGAACACCCCGCCGGCCTCGATGGACACAACGCTGGGGCCGCCGACATCCGGGCGCCAGACGCGACCGGCCAGCGCGCCGGCAGTTCCGTCAGCGGGGAGGGTGGTCGCGGGGGTGAGCGTAATCCTGGCCATGGCGCGATTGTCCTAGCGGTTGCGGGCTGCGGTGATTTTCGGGTTTCGCCCTGCCGTTCAAGCTTGTATGACAAGTTACGGTCTCCTGTCATCTCTTTCGAGGGTCCCATGTCTGTTCCATCTGCCCGTTCCGCTCCGCGCGTTCTGCGCCTTCATTCCGAGGACAATGTGCTGATCGCCGTCGACCAGATCGACCAGGGGATTGATGCCCGCGGCGTCGCCGCGCGCGAGCGCATCCCCCGCGGCCACAAGATGGCGGCGGTCGCGATCGGCAAGGACGGTCCGGTGCGCAAGTTCGGGCAGATCATCGGCTTTGCCGGCAAGGATATCGCGCCTGGAGAATGGATCCACGAGCACAACTGCTACTACGCCGCCGATTTTGCCCGCGATTACGCTTATGCGGCGGACGCGCGCGATGATGATCTTCTGCCGGCCAGCCAGCAAGCGACCTTCGAGGGCTATCGTCGCGCGAATGGCAAATGGGGTACGCGCAACTATATCGGCATTCTCACCTCTGTGAACTGTTCCGCCACGGTGGCGAAGTTCATGGCCGAGGAAATCAACCGATCCGGCCTGCTCGATGATTATCCCAACATCGACGGCGTGATTCCGCTTGTGCATGGCGGCGGCTGCGCGCTCGATGTGAAGGGCGAAGGCTATGAGGTCCTCAAGCGCACCCAATGGGGCTATGCAACCAATCCGAACATGGGCGGCGTCGTCATGGTCGGGCTCGGGTGCGAAGGCTTCCAGATCGGGCGTTGGAAGGAGGCGTACGGCGTTGCTGAAAGCGATACGTTCCGCACCATGACCATCCAGGAAGTGGGGGGCACCAAAAAGACCATTGCCGCCGGTGTCGAGGCAATCCGCAGTATGCTGCCGAAAGTCAATGCGGTGAGCCGTGAGACGGCGCCCGCCTCGGGCCTGATGCTGGCGTTGCAATGCGGCGGCTCGGATGGGTACTCCGGCATCACCGCCAATCCGGCGCTCGGGGTTGCCTCGGACATCCTCGTCCGGCACGGCGGCACCTCGATCCTGTCCGAAACCCCGGAAATCTACGGCGCCGAACATCTCCTCACCCGCCGGGCCAAGACGCGCGACATTGGTGAGAAACTCGTCGGCATCATCAGGTGGTGGGAGGACTACACAGCCCGCAACCGGATGAACATGAACAACAATCCCTCGCCCGGCAACAAGGCCGGGGGGCTGACGACCATCCTCGAAAAGTCGCTCGGCGCCTCCGCCAAAGGGGGTAATGCACCGATGTCGGGTGTCTATCACTACGCCGAACCGGTGGATGCGCGCGGGTTCGTCTACATGGATACGCCCGGCTACGATCCGGTGGCTGCGACGGGACAGGTCGCGGGTGGCGCAAATGTGCTCTGCTTCACCACCGGTCGCGGTTCGGCCTACGGCTGCAAGCCGACCCCCTCGATCAAGCTCGCCACCAACACGCCGATGTACGAGAAGATGATCGACGATATGGACATCAACTGCGGTGATGTTCTTGATGGCGTGACGCTGGAAGAAAAGGGGCAGGCGATCTTCGAGACGATCCTGCGTGTTGCCTCGGGTGAGCGGACAAAATCCGAAGAACTGGGCTATGGCGATGCCGAGTTCGTGCCCTGGACGATCGGCGCGACAATGTGATGGCTGACGGTTGCACGGGAGGCTCTTTCTGACGCATCGTCCCGCGGACGGAACGGGGAATCGTCCCCGCAAGAAAGCATAAGCCATGTCTGACAAACCGCTCGCCGGCATTCGTGTTCTGGAACTTGCCCGCATTCTGGCCGGCCCGTGGGTGGGGCAGGTGCTCGCTGATCTCGGCGCAGATGTCGTCAAGGTGGAGCGGCGCGGCGCCGGTGATGACACGCGCGCCTGGGGGCCGCCCTTCGTTCCGGCGCGTGATGGCGGCCATCTTGGTGCGGCCTATTATCACTCCTGCAATCGCGGCAAGCGGTCGCTCGCGGCGGATTTCGAGAACCCGGACGATATCGCGATGATCCGCCGTCTTGCTGGGAAGGCCGATGTGGTGATCGAGAATTTCAAGGTTGGCGGCCTGAAGAAGTACGGCCTCGACGGGGCAAGCCTGACCACGCTCAATCCGCGCCTGATCTATTGCTCGATCACGGGATTTGGCCAGGATGGACCCTATGCCCCGCGCGCCGGCTATGATTTCCTCATCCAGGGCATGAGCGGCGCCATGAGCATCACCGGCGATGCGGACGGCCAGCCGACCAAGACCGGCTTTGCCATCGCCGACATCTACACCGGCCTTTATGCGACCATTGGCGTGCTGGCGGCCCTGCATCGGCGGCAGGAAACCGGGGCAGGCGGCATCATCGATTGTGCGTTGCTCGACACGATGGTTGGCGTCATGGCCAACCAGGCGCTGAATTTCCTCGTTTCAGGCAAGTCACCGGGACGCATGGGCAATGCCCATCCCAATCTCGTGCCTTACGAGGTCTTCCCGGTTTCAGACGGACATATCATCATCGCCACCGGCAATGATGGCCAGTTCCGCAAGCTGTGTGCAGTGCTGGGCGAGCCGGAACTGGCACACCACGCCGATTATTTGGACAACAAGGGCCGCGTCACCAACCGCGCCACGCTGATCCCGCATCTCGGGCGCTTGACGATCCGTTTTGCCAAGGACGACCTGATTGCCCGCCTTGAGGCGGAAAGCGTGCCGGCCGGGCCGATCAACACAGTCCAGGAAATGTTCAGCGACCCGCAGGTGGTCCACCGGAAAATGCGCGTCGATCTGGCTACGCCCGCGGCCGCCGCCGGCAGCATTCCCTCCGTCCGAACGCCGATCACGCTTGATGGCGAGCATCAGCTCTCCCACAGGCCCAGCCCGACCGTGGGCGAGCATCAGGCCGAAATCCTCAACGATCCCAATTGGAGCTGACCCCTCATGACGACCCGCACCGGCGCCCAAGTTCTCGTCGATCAGCTCCTCATCCAGAAGGTTACGGACATCTTCTGCGTGCCGGGCGAAAGCTATCTTGCCGTGCTTGATGCGCTGCATGACGCCTCGGTGCGCGTCACGGTCTGCCGGCAGGAGGCGGGCGCAGGCTTCATGGCCGATGCGGTGGGGCGGCTGACGGGCCGGCCCGGCATTGTCTTTGTCACGCGTGGTCCCGGCGCCACCAATGCGGCCCATGCGATCCATGTTGCCAGGCAGGATTCCATTCCGCTGATCATGTTCGTTGGCCAGATCGAGCGTGGAATGCGCGAGCGGGAAGCGTTTCAGGAAGTCGATTACCGCGCAGCCTTCGGCCCGCTCGCCAAATGGGCGACCGAAATCGACGATGCCGGACGCATTCCCGAACTCGTTGCCCGTGCCTTTTCCGTTGCCATGAGCGGGCGGCCCGGACCCGTGGTGATTGCGTTGCCGGAGGATATGCTGGTCGATGCGGTCGACGTGCCGGATGCGCCCTTCGTCGCGCCCATCGAGACCCACCCCGGCCCTGAAACAATGGCGGCGCTGCACGGGCGGCTGCTGGCGGCGAAAAGCCCGATCGTGCTTGTTGGTGGCACGCGTTGGGATGAGGAGGCCCGCAGCAACCTCATCACTTTTGCCGAACGGTTTGATCTGCCGGTTGCCACGTCCCTGCGCCGCCAGATGCTCTTTCCCCATGACCACCGCTGCTTTGCCGGCGATCTCGGCATTGGCGCCAATCCGAAGCTCGTCGCCAGAATCAAGGCGGCGGATCTGATCATCGGAGTCAACACCCGGCTGTCAGAAATGCCAAGCCAGAGCTACACGCTGCTCGACATCCCCGGCGATGGCGCGCGCTTTGTTCATGTCCATCCCGATGCCGGGGAACTGAACCGTGTCTACGCCTCAAGCCTGCCGATTCACGCAACGCCGAAGCCCTTTGCCGCCGCGCTTGCCGGGCTCGCTGCGCCGGACAAACCCGTTTGGGCGGCACAGACCACCATCGATCACGAGGCCTATCTCGCCTTTTCCGGCAATCCCGCGCCGACCTCCGGCGACTTCCATCCGGGGCTTGTCGTCCAGTGGCTGCGCGCAAACCTGCCCGATGATGCGATCATGACCAACGGCGCGGGCAATTATGCAACCTGGCTGCACCGCT
>JAIUNP010000148.1 GCA_020161975.1 Pseudomonadota bacterium | reverse complement strand
GAAGGTGTGGTTGCGTCATGGCCTCTATCAGCCGATTGATTTCCGGTTCGGTCAGGAATCGCTCTTGCGGCGCTGGCTTTTGTGGCCTGTCGATGTAGGGCGCGCGGGAAATCTTCCCGCTTTTCTCAGCCCATGTGAGGCAGGATCGCAGGTGCCCGAGTTCGGTCCATGTCGATCCGGTCTTGATGCCAGCCTTGGTGCGCGCCGCCATATAGGCGCGGCAATGATCCGTTGTGATCTGGTCCGGGCGCAGCGCGCCGAAGTGGGGCAGGATGGCCTTGCCGGTGTAGCCCATCGTCACGCCTGCGGGCCGGTCGCCAAGGTGCTTGCGATAGGTAGCCCATAGCCCGTCAACCGTCAGATCGTCGCGCGGCGGGTTCTCGCGTCGGATGACATCTATTGCCTCTGCCTCTGCTTCCTTGGCCGTGAGTGCGTCAAGACGATAGCGGCGGCGGGTTCCGGCATCGTCGCGCCAAGTGATGACAAACCGGCCCTTGAGCCGTCCGATGCGATAGTCTGTTGGCACGCCTCATACTCCTCGACTGCTTGGATCGGGATTCTGATCATGCGGCCAACCCGAAAATGGCGCAACGCCCCGCGGTGGCAAAGCTGCCGCACCGTCTCAGCGGAACAATCCCAGCGTTCGGCTAGAAGTTCAGGGGTGAGGGGGCGGGCTGGGCTGGTCATTCGACATTTGCCTCAAATAGATAGCTGTCGCCAACTTCGGTTGACCGAAATATCATCCTCGAAAACCAAGCGTTCTCGGCAAACCCTATTTCAACGAGCCTGTCGCAGACCTCTGCATCGGCGCAACTCAGGCGCATATATTCGCCAGTTGCGCACAGTCGGCAGAGCAAGTCATGTTCTCGACGGGAGATGGTAATGCTCGTCACTCCCCACACCCCCGATAATGCCCGCCCGAATAGCGGGGCCAGTCGGTCGCGTGGCCCTGCCTGACCAGTTCGCAGGCCGGGTCGCGGCCATCGGGGAGGGTGCAGCGGATCACCGGGCGGCGCTGGATGAAAGAGGTCGAGGCATTGCCTGATTCCCAGACCAGCATCACCGCCCTGCGGAATTGTTCTTCTTGCTCAGTCATCACACCGTCCTCACATTGATACCGTGCCGAACCGACAGCTCATCCTCTTTCTGGTCGGCCTCTCTTTCCGCTGAATCCGCGACAGCCGCGATGTATTCCTCAAGCGTGAAAACGCCTTTGGCGATCAGCAGAGTTGCCAGACCCGCCGCGTCAGCCTTGGACATATCAATCCCGGTGCGCAGGTCTTTGTATTGGTCGCGCGGGCGATCCGGGTTGAACGCGATGGCCGTTTGAACCCGATGGGCTGCGCGCTCGTAACGTTCCGCGTCCTTTGCTTTCTTGCCTTCGTCAGACATCTTCCTTCTCCCCTTCGATCCCTAGAACTCGCTTTGCCAACTGCCGCATCCGGCTGTCGTCGGTGGGTGTTGCCCATGCCTCGCCTGCAAAGGGGTTAAGGATGCCGTGCGATTGGCTGGCCTTGAGGCCCAAGGTGGACAACAGCACCGGATCAGACCCGCCTTCGGTATGCAGATAGTGGGCGGTGACGGCGCGGGTCTGCCCGGTGCGGTGGAGGCGACCTGTGACCTGCGTATGGACCTGCGGCGACCAGTCCAGTTCGCCGAACACCACATGAGCCAGGCGCTGCTGCAGCCCGTCCAGCCCGGCGCCAGAGCGTAGCGACATGATGATCAGGTCGGTCTTGCCGCTGATCACATCTTCGGCGGCGCGGCGCTTTTGTGCCTGCGATTCAGACCCGGTGAACATCGCCGGGTTCAGGTCTTCCAGGCACTCGTTCCAGATCCGGTAAACCTCGCGGTGCCAGCCAGCCAGAAGGACAGGTTCTCCGGCCTCAACCAGAGTCCGCACATAGGCCGCGACGGCGCGCGCCTTGGCGATACCGGTATCCTGCCGAAGAAGGAGGTCCAGTTCGCGCGCCGCGCTGCCCCGGTCAACGAACGATCCGGTCAGAACACGCTGCGCCAGCGCGCGTTGCAGCTCGCGGTTGGACTGACTGTCGCCCTCGTTCCAGCCGACCTCCACCACCGTCTTGTAGAGCGGCGGTAGGGTCGCGGCCACCTCTGCATCTGCGCTGGTTCGGCGCAGGGTGATGCCCTCGTCATGCAGATAAGCCCCAAGCGCCTGCGGGTCATTGACGATGTAGTGACTGCCATCATGGCGGCACCAGTTGAGGGTGAACTCGAACCATGTGCCCAATGCGCCGGGCGCGATGTATTCGATCACGTTCCAGATTTCGGACCCATAGTTGTAGATCGGCGTGGCCGTCAGCCCGAGGATGTTCTCGGCAGCATCGGCAAACGCATCTGCCCCCCGCCCCTTCTCGGTGTTCCGGCCATGGCGCAGCTCCTGCACCTCATCGAACACCACCGTCTTGATGCCCAGCGTCTCGACGCAATCGACCCAAGCAGCAAGGTTGGTGTAGCGGAAGACATAGATGTCAGCAGGCGGCAGGTTGCGGGCGTTGCGGTCCTTGATTTCGACCGCCTTCAAGCTGGTGAACCGCTCGATGTAGCGTTTGACCCATTGTTCCGAGAGGTGGGGTTGCACCACCACGGCAGCAGGGAGGCCCCAGCCATCGGCAAGCGCAGCCAAGGCAGAGACAGTCTTTCCAAGGCCAACATCATCCAGCAGGAGCAGGCGCCCGGTGTTGCGCAGCATTTCGGCGGCCCGGACCTGATAGGGCAATGGAGCCTCGGGCGGGCGGAAGCCTGTGCCCAGAGCCGGCACATAGTCCGGGCGCCGCATGGTCTCGATCCGATCCCGCATCGCCCGATAGGCAGCAATGCTGTCTGCCAAGCGCGCCTTGGCGGCTGGCGTCATTTCCAGCGGATACCGCTGCATGAACCAGTCCAGATCGGTGGCACGGTCTGCGCGGTCGATCAGATCGAACGGCGGCCGGTCGCCCAGCCGAATGCCCTTGAACATATCCTTGAAACGGATCGAGACATGCGGGCGCAGATCCGATGCCCGCCACACCTTGCCGTTGAAGTCCAGCTTGCCGAAGCTCATCCGATCCACCCCTTCGTCAGGGATGCGATCAGCATGTGCTTCTCGCCGATCTTGCCCCGGCTTTGCGGCCATGCCGTGCCGGTCACGAGGATCAGGGCATCGACGCGCGGCGATTCCGCATACCGCTGCATTTGCCGCCAGATGTCGCGCCGCGAATGGCTGGAACTGGTCTTGACCTCCACGCCAATGGCGCCGACCAGAAAGTCGATGCGATCCTTTTCACTCAGGACAGCTTCACGCTCGAAGACGAAGCCCGCCTTTTCGAGCAACTGGCCGATGTCGAATTGCGCTTGGGCCTCGGTCGAAATGCCGATCTTCGCGCGCTCGATGAGCGACACGATCCGATTGGCCATAAGGATAGGGTTTGGCCCGCTCACGGCGCACCTGTCAGGGCGGAAATGACCCGCTCGCGGAATGCTGTGTCTGCCTCCATCTTCTGGCGATACATCTGCAGGATCAGGTTATCCCGCTCTGCCTGCATGATCCTGAACCCGTGGCCCCAGCTTTTCATGTGGGGATACGCGACCCCATGTTGCGCCTCATAGCGCGTGCGCTCCTTGGCATCGAAAGCGATCTGCATCGGAGAACCCCACCAGCCATTGACCGCCGGGCCGGTTTTCGCGCCTTCCAGCACCTCACTTAGCGTCAGAGCTGCGGGTTCAATACCGAGAGCGGTGGCGGCCGACTTGACGCCAACCGACGGCATGGCGACCGCGCCACCAAGCAAGCTGAGAAGTGATCTCCTGTTCATCTGACCACCTCAACCGCGATGGTGCCATCGGAGCCGACGAGCATGTCGCGCAACTCGGCGATGGGTTTGGTTTGCAGATCCTCGGGAAGCTGCACGATGTTGCGGATGCGCGGGCCAACGCCCTCAGAACGATTCTCGCGCAGATGGCCGCCGACCCGGCAAGTCGCGGGCCTTGTCGGCGAGGTGTTCGGCGACCAGCGCCCGGTCATGGAGACAGTCTCGTAAAACCAGAGTTCGGCCATTTTGGCTCCTTTCGGCTTTGTCAAATGACGATGGTGACGCGCTCGGCGGCGCGGGTGATCGCGGTGTAGAGGTGTCGGCGGCTCTCGGCTCCGAAGCTGCCGCTTTCGTCGCGGACCAGAACATTGGGCCACTGGCTGCCCTGAGACTTGTGGACGGTCAGGGCATAGCCGAATGCGAACTCTTGCAGGCCCCTGCGGGCCTCGCGCGGCAGCCTGTCCAGACCGCCCCGGAAGCACTCCAGCCGTGACCAGACCTTCACCGACCGATTGTCGCCCTCGGTGTTCAGGTCGAGAATTTCCATGGCGATTTCGCCATTCGCTGCCCGGCCTGTCTTGGGTGGTTTGACCTCCAGCACGCGGAACAGGCCGCCATTGAACAAGCCTTTGGCCTTGTCGTTCTTGAGGCAGACAAGCCGGTCCTCCACAGCGGGAAGATGGCTTTTGCGTCCCAGCAGTTCTCGCATCCGGCCATTCCAGCCCTCGCGCGTCTTGTTGAGACCAACCAGAACCTGATCAGCCGCAAGAACCATCTGCGGGTTCAGATCGCGGGTCGAAATGACACGAGACTCACCCCAGGCGCCGAAAGACAAAGAGCCGCCCTCACGAACGGTCGTGGCCAAGGCAATGATGGGATTATCGCGTGCCTGCCGGTGAATCTCGGTCAGCATGACATCCGGTTCGGCTTCGGTGAAGAACCCCGCGCCAGAGACCGGCGGCAACTGCGCCGGGTCACCAAGAACCAGAACCGGCCGGTCGTGGCGCAAAATGTCGCGCGCCATAGCCTCATTGACCATCGAGCATTCATCGACAGCAATCAGGGCGGCGTTGCCGCAGTCGGCATCCTCATTCCAGATATAGGTGATCTGCCCGGTTTGTTCGTCCTCGACGCAACTGTAGATCATGCTGTGCAGCGTGGTCGCCCCGGCGCAGCCATTCTGGCGCATCACCATGGCGGCCTTGCCAGTGAAGGCCCCATAGATGGTCTTGCCTTCGATGGAGTCCGCGAAGTGCTTGACCAGCGTGGTCTTGCCGGTGCCCGCGAAGCCGAACACCCGAAACACGGGCTTTGACAGCCGCTTGCCGGCCTCGATTTCGGCCATGCAGGCACGGTGCCATTCAGCAACGCTGTCCAGCGCGCGGGCTTGTTGAGGCGACCAGTCGAAGGGCATGAATTCCTCGGAAAAGCCCCCCGGCGCAGCGCCGGGGGTAGGACCGACAGGGAGGTGCGGGCAGGCCCCGGCCCGCTCGGGGTTCGGTCAGGCGTGGCCGAGTTTCTTGGCGCGATTACGGGCGCGGACCTTGGCTGCGCGGCGCTTATCCTGAGCGACGGTGCGCTTCGACTTGCCGGGGGCACTGCCCCAGCGGTGCAGGCGCACCGAGGAAGGCGCTTCGGCGAACGGCATGATCTGGATCGAAGCACCGATGTGATGGGCAGGGGCGGCAGCCATCAGGAATGGCAGGGTGAGGCGTTGCAAGAAGCTGACCATAGTCACGCACCCCCGCCGGCATCATCGGCCATAATCGCGGTCGGGTCCGGCTTGGTCATTGCCGTTTTCAGTTCCTCAATCTGCTTGTCGAGGCGCCAAACGATATCTTCGGCAAATCCTTGCTGGGGCTGGGGCAGCATGTTCAGAACCTTGCAGATCTGATCCCATGCCTGCGCCTTCGGCGTCAGGTGGTCGATCATCATGCGCTGGTGCCGGATCTCTTCGCGGCAACGCTGCATCATTTCAATGGCGGCCTTGTTATCCATGGGTCTGTCACTTTTCGGTTGGTGTTTCGGAAAAGCCCCGGCGGCCGGGAGAAGGAGAGCCGCCGGGGGAGGTGGCGCGGGCAAAACAGGCTTAGGCGCCCGCGCGGCTTGTTCTGTGGTCTGGGCGGCGGGGCTCGAACCCGCGACCTGCGGCACCCAAAGCCGCCGCGCTGCCTACTGCGCTACGCCCAGATGTCAGCCTTCGGATTGCGCCCCGTAACTCATCATGGCGGCGTAGAGTTCCGGGTCATTCTGCTCGGCCGATTGCAGTTCGCCGCCGTCGTCCCAGAGCGATTTCGCGCCATCAAAGCCGATGGAATCCACGTCTGCCGCCCACTGCCGATACAGGCCCATCTTGGTGACATCGCGGGTCGGCCGCTCATCGTCGTCAGCATGGGATTGACCGTCATGGTCGGGCTCATCACGCCGCTTCTGGTCCTCTTCGGCGGGCGGCTTGGCCCGGCGCCGCGTGGCGCGACTTTCGTCTTCCTGAAGAATGACCGGCGCGGCCCTGCGCCGATCACGGCCAGCATCGACAGAAACGTCGGTGGTCTGTTCGATCTGACGCTGATCGACCTGAGTTTCCTCGACCTCGCCTTCTTCCGCGTCAGCGTCGATAGTCATGCCGCCGGTCGGGTCCATGGCAAAGCCACGGAAGTCGGCCTTCGCCTCGTCAACCTGCATGGCCTCCATGAACTCGATCGACATCGGCAGTTCGCCGCGGTTCGCCAGCGCGCGCACCACCGTCTTGATCGCCATCGCCTCGAACTGCGGGTTCTTCTCGTTCCACGGGCTGTCGTCTGTGTTGTTATACTTCACAGCCGTCTTCCAGCCTTGGGAATGCTGGTTCCGATGGGCGATGATTTCCTCGATGGACATGAAGCGATGTCCTTCGGCGGTGATGCCTTCACCGAGGTTCAGCTTCACATGGCAGTATGCGCCAAGTCGTTTGCCTTTGCGCAGGCCGGGCCGGTGCCGAAGGTGCTGGTTGCTGCCGTATTCATGGCTCCATACCTCATCATCGGAATAGACGACATCACCGTGGATAGACGCCAGTTGCCCAGAGCGGCGCGCAAGGTCAATGAAACCCTTGTAGCCGATCACCACCTGAACCTCGGTGATCTTGCGCTCATCCTTTTTGCCGCGGTTCAGGGTTCGGTCGAAAGGGATCAGGTAAGCATGGCCGAGAGGCGTGTTCGGCTCCAAGCCCATCGACGCGCAGTGCATCAGGGCACCGAGGAATGACATTGGCTCGCAATTCTGGAGCTTTGGCGTGGTGCGGATGGCATTGGCAACGACCCGCATCATGCGCTCCGGGTTCATGTGCTTTGCGGCAACCATGGCGAGCTGGTTTCGCGCGCCATCGTTCATCAGCAGTTCTTTGACCGACTGGACTTGCCGCAGCGGGGTTTTCTGGAGGGCGCCGCTCATGCTGCCACCCGCTCGGTCTTGACCGTGAGAATCTTCGAGTCGAACTCGACACCGCTGCGGATCGCCGCATTGGCCTTGCTCTGCAGAAGGGCGCGCACGTCCGGGTCTTCGCGGAAGTGCATGTAGACCGCATTGAAGCTGTGGATTTCGGCGGTGCGAACCGTGCGCAGCGCCATCGCCCGCCCGCCGCCCGAGGCAGAGCCAGCTTTCGCCGAAGTGGGCCGAGCCGCCGCCTTAACCTCCTTGGCGGCATCCTTCGCCAGTCGTTCGGCCTCGACCTCGCCCGCAACATCATTGCGCGCAGCAGCCTCGGCCGCGAGACGCGCAGCCTCTTCGGCTTTTTCGCTCGCAATCCGGGCGGCCTCGGCCTTCTCGGCGTCGATCCGATCCTGTTCGCGCTTGAGCCAGTCGGCCTGAAGCGGCTTCACGGTTTCGATGGCTCTGGTCATCACGTCCATCAGACCGACATATGCTTTCTGCACCTCGGCGCCCTTGGCGTCCCAGATGCCCTTTTCGGCCTTGCGGTTCTCTTCGATCTGCTTGGCGATACCACGCGCGCCACTGATGAAGTCGGTCAGTTTTTCTGCCTGCTCGGCAGTCTGGATCACCTTGAGGTCACGCCATTTGCCGCAGGCATCGGCAAAGGCGTCAACGCGCAACTTGAAGGCCGTGTGAATGGTCAGATCGTAGGGCGGCAACACACGGGGTTTCAGGCTTTCGACAGCGGTCGAGACCGCTTCGGCTGCGGGCTCCGGCGGAAGCACCGGCAGCAGTTCGGGCGGCATGTTGTGTCCGCGATCAGGCAGTTGGTCGGTCATGGGATTGCTGGCTCCTTTGTCAAATCGACGGCGGCATGGGTTGCCGCCATGGTCATGTCCGAGTGCCGGGCCTCTTCCAGGCGCTCGTATTCTTCGCGGGTGATGGCGGTCAGAAAGGTCCAGATGCGGGACGGGTCGCGCGCTTCGCCACCCACAACCGCCCGGAAGGTTTCCGGCTCCAGAAGTTCGCCGGACTCGTGGTCGATCTGCCGATCGACATAGATCCTGACCGAGACCCACGGGCCGCCCTTGACCAGCCGAACCTTATACCAGCCGCATTGCGGCAGGCCGTCATGGATCGGCGGGGCGCCACCGCTCATGCATTCGCGCCAATAGGCCAGCAATTCTGCGGCTGGGGTGGGTTGGCGGATCATGCCTTCCCCCACATTGCCTGAGGCCGGTCTCCGAGATTGTCATTCGCCCATTTCGCCAGTTTTGCCGCGTCGTATGCAGCGAGGAATGGCTGCATGCCAAAAGCGCCAAAGAAGACACCGAGAAAGCGTGCCTTCTCGATACGGGTGCATCCGTCACGCGCGGCCTCAATGCTGGTGGTGACGTTGAGGTCGGACTGATAGCTGTCCGCTACATACCAGAACGGCCAGTCGTCGGTTCTGTCGCTGGCGCTTCTTGCGAAAAACCTCCGCATCACAGCGCCCCCACTATCGCAATCGCCATGAGCATCTGCAGGAGGCAGAACGTGAATGCCCCAAACAGAAAGCCGTGCTTGTCGTTTTTCATCAGCCGATCACCAGCCGCAGCCCCGAAGACAAGCGACAGGAAGCAGCACAGAACGGCGAGCATGGCAAAAAATGCGGAGACCAGCATCACAGGACACCCCGCTTCATGCCGTCCTCGATCAGCCGCAACGCGGCATAGATCACGTCGTCGTCGCCGGGCAGAAAGCTGCGGCGGTTGAACATGACCCGCAGGCCCATCGCGGTGCCTGCCGCGCTGAACACGGGCACATGCTGCGCCCGGCCCAGATGGTCAGGCGCCGGGGGTTCGGCGGTCTCGCACTCGGGCAGGTGGACCGGGAGAAAGCG
>JAIUNP010000147.1 GCA_020161975.1 Pseudomonadota bacterium | reverse complement strand
GCGCCGGCGGTCGCCTCGTCCGTGGGACCCCAGGCCTCGAAGAACTGGAGCAACTGCTTGCGCGCGGCCTCCTCGTTCCAGGTCCGGTCGCGGCGGATGATTTCGAGCAACTGGTCGGCGGCCTCGGTGCGCAGGCCTTTGGCATTCAGGGCGACCGCAAGGTCGAAGCGGGCCTGATGGTCGTTGCCATCGGCGGCGATGCGCTGTTCGAGCCCGGCAAGGTCGCCGAGGCTGGCTGCGCGTTCGGCAAGTTCGATCTGGGCAAGGACGGCGGCCACAGCAGCCTCACCGCGCTTGGCCTCCGGCAGGGTTTCAAGGATACGGCGCGCCTGTTCGAGATTGCCCGATTCCAGCTGGACGCGGGCGAGCCCGGCCAGTGCGGGGCCGTTCTGCGGCTCATGGGCGAGGGCGGCAGCGTAAGTCTCCGCGGCTCCGGCAAGATCGCCTGCGGCGAGGGCCTCGTCGCCCGCCTTAACCAGATCCGCCGCGCTGCCGGCGCCAATGGGGCCCACCAGCCGCTCGATGAAGGACTTGATCTGGCTTTCCGGCACGGCGCCCATGAAGCCATCAGCCGGCTGGCCGTTCTTGAAGGCGATGACCGCGGGAATCGACTGGATGCCGAGCTGCCCGGCAATCTCCGGATGCTCGTCGATGTTCATCTTGACAAGGCGCACCTTGCCCGCAGCAGCCTTCACCACCTTCTCGATCACCGGCGTCAGCTGCTTGCAGGGGCCGCACCAGGGTGCCCAGAAATCGACCAGCACCGGCTGTTTGGCTGATTCGGCGATCACGTCCTGGCGGAAGGTCGCGGTGGTCGTGTCCTTGATCAGCCCGGCCTGCGCCGATGTCTGGCCGGAGGCGCTCACCGTTCCGCCCATGCTGAAGGTCCCCGAGGTCTGCATATCGATCCGTCCGTTCCCATGCTGTCGATAAGGGTTCCCCTTACATGGGGCGGATTGGCCCGTTGCGCAACCGTTCAACTGGCGGCAGGCACCTCTGGCAGGGCAACAATCGCAGGCGGATGGCCGACCGCCTCGCAAAAGCGGATGAGATCATCGCGGGCGATGGTCGTCGTCGCAGTGTTGATCAGGGGGTGGAAGTTCAGCGTCTCATGCGCCATGAGCGCGGCCTGCAAAACCAGTGTGACCGCGCCGCTCCTGTCATTCATCACGGCAAACGGGGTGACGGAGCCCGGTTCGATTCCGATATGGGCGCGCATCTGTTCGGCGGTGGCGAAGGAAACGCGACCCTGGCCGCCGATCGCTTCATGCAGGCGCTTGAGGTCCAGTCGCGCATCCTCCAGGGCGGTGACAAGGAACAGGCGGCCCTTCTTGTCCTTCACGAACAGATTTTTGGCGTGCGCTCCGGCAATCTCACCCCTCAGGGCCTGCGCTTCGCCCACCGTGTGGGCCGGCGCATGGGTCACGGTGCGGGTCGGGATTGCGAGTTCATTGAACCGGGCGAACAGCGGGATGGCTTCAGGAATGTCAGTGCGTGGGGTTGTCATGGCAGCATTTCGACAAAAAACATTTCTCCCTGATAACGGGCTTGCGCTGCAACGACAAATGTTGCATAGGACCGGCCTCGGTCGCCGGAAGGCGGTCACGGATGCGGGTGTAGCTCAGGGGTAGAGCACAACCTTGCCAAGGTTGGGGTCGAGGGTTCGAATCCCTTCGCCCGCTCCATTCACCGCCTGCCCCGTTGGCGGTGTCATCAGAATGGTCCATTGCGCGTGACCGGTTTTCTTGCCTTCCATCGGTGTGATCATGAGCGTGGATAGCGCTGCGCCGGCGCGGCGCGGGTCCATCCTCAACGAGCGGCAGACGTTGCTGCCGGTGGCCCGGCGGCTCTGGACCGGTTGGGTCCGTCCTCATCGCAATACGATTTTCCTGATCTGGGTGGCGATTTTCCTGATTGCCGCCATGTCGTCGGCCTACCCCTACATCATCAAGCGGGCTTTCGATGCCTTCGATCAGAAGGACAAGGTGTTTCTGCGCTGGACGCCGTTTATCGTCATTGCGGTGACGGCGGTGCGCGGCTTTGCGATGTGGGCGCAGGTCATCCTGACGAATCGGGTCGTCTCGAAAGTGGAGGCGGATCTCCAGACCTCGCTGTTCCACCATCTCATCGATTCGGACATCCAGCAGCTCCAGCGCGAGACGCCGGCCTCGCTGACCCAGCGTTTCACCACCGATTTTGCCTATGTGCGCGAGGCGCTGACCCGACTTTCGACTGTGCTCGCCCGCGATGTCGCGACCGCCATCGCCGTAGTCGCCGTGATGTTCTGGATCGATTGGGCGATCACGCTCGGGGCGCTGCTCATCCTGCCGATCATCGGTCCGCCCATCGAGCGAATCGGACGCAAGCTGCGGCGCACGGCGCTTTCCACCCAGGAGCAGACCGGCATCATGGCAAGCCTCGTCGCCGAGAGCTTCTCCGGGATCCGGATTGCCAAGACCTATGGGCTTGAAACCTACCTCAAGGGCAAGGCGTCCAGCGCTTTTGACTCGGTGCGCCGGCTCAAGGTGAAAGCTGCCAACCAGCGCGCCCGCCTCGATCCCCTGCTGGAAGTGGCCGGTGGAATCACGGTGGCGCTGGTGCTCGTGTTCATCGGCTGGCGTATCGCGCGCGATCAGTCGACCATCGGCGATTTCACGGGCTATGTGACGGCTGTGCTGCTAGCCTCCCAGAGCCTCAGGACGCTCGGCAATCTCAACGCCATTCTTCAGGAGGCCCTCGCCTCCCTGACGCGGATTTTCGCCATCATTGATGAGAAGCCGCGCGTTCAGGACAGAGCCGGTGCGCCGGCTCTCCTGGTACCGCATGGCGAAGTGCGCTTTGAGGACGTGGTCTTTTCCTATGGTGCGAGCGCTGAAGCGCTCCGTGACATCACGCTGACGGTTCCCGCCGGCAAGACGACGGCGTTCGTCGGTCGCTCCGGGGCCGGCAAGTCCAGCCTTCTGTCGCTGGTTCCGCGTCTGGTCGATCCAACGTCCGGGAGAGTGCTGATCGACGGCACCGACATTCGCGATGTCTCGCTGGAGAGCCTGCGCGCCAATCTTGCGGTGGTGACGCAGGATATCGTGCTGTTTGACGACACAGTGAAAGCGAACATCGCCTTCGGTCGGCCCGGTGCCAGCGATGCGGACATCGAAGCGGCTGCGCGGGCGGCGGCGGCTTATGATTTCATCGCGGCTTTGCCGCAGGGGTTCGATACGCCGGTGGGAGATCGTGGCGGGCGGCTTTCGGGCGGTGAACGCCAGCGCGTTTCGCTTGCCCGCGCGTTTCTGCGCAATGCGCCGATCCTGCTTCTGGATGAACCGACCTCGGCGCTCGACGCGCAATCGGAAGACCTTGTGCAGCGGGCACTTGGCGACCTGATGCACGGTCGGACGACGCTGGTTGTTGCCCATCGCCTTGCCACGGTGCGGGCGGCGGATCTCATCGTCGTCATGGATGAGGGCCGGGTTGTCGAGACCGGCAATCACGAGAGCCTGATTGCCAGAAACGGTGCTTATGCGGCCTTCTACCGCCTGCAGTTCGGCGGCGAGGCTACTCCCGCCTGAGCAGGCCGTCGACGACGAAATTTGACCAGACGTGTGGCTTGAAGGCCTGTGTCAGCGCGGCCGGATCATAGTGGGTGCGGGCCCAATCGAGCAGCGAGAGGCCCTTTGCCTCGCCCTCGTCGCGATATTTTTCAATAAAGGCGTCAAGAATGCCGGTTTTGCTCCAGCGCCAGTGGCCGTAGCGCGAGGAGAGCTGGTTCAGTGCTTCGGTCGCGCTGCGGCCTTCCTTGAGGATCAGGTAGAGCGCGGAGACAAAACCCGCACGGTCGGCGCCGGATTTGCAATGGATCAGTGCGGGGTAGGCGATCGTTTCAAAAAGGCAGTTTGTTTCCTCCAGCATCTCGACGCTGGGCGCCTCGCGCGAGCGGGCGACCAGTTCGACGAGTGCGATGCCGCTTGCCTCGCACGCTTCCCGCTCCAGCGGCCAGGAGCCGAACTCCCGCCCGCCACGCAGGTTGACGATGGTGCGGATGCCCTGGGTCGCCATGGCGCGAATCTGGTGCGGCGCCGGCTGGGCCGCGCGCCAGAAGTCCGGCGTTAACTGATGGGCGTTGAGATAGAGAACACGGAAGATGCCATGATCAACGAACAGCATGTTCAGCCAGGCGCCGAGGCGCTGGCCGGTGCGCGTGATCGGCCTGTCCCAGCGCGCGGCGCGGGCAAGGCGACGGGCATAGCGCCGCTCGGGTTTGAAACGGGAGAACAGCATGGGCACCGCACCTAGCAGCGGATTGCGGAAAGGACAATCGCGCTAATGCCCGGGCGGGGCCGCATGACGCTGCGTAAGCACTTCCTAACGCTGCGGAATGATTGGTTCGGTCGTCCCCAAAGGTCTGATTGAGATGGGCAAGAATCAGCGATACACATCAGAACGGCTTTCGGGAGATTTTCATGAACATCGACGGCATTTCGATCGGCAAGAACCCGCCGCAGGATGTCAATGTCATCATCGAGGTGCAGATCGGCGGCGAGCCGATCAAGTACGAGATGGACAAGAAATCCGGTGCGCTGATGGTGGACCGCTTCCTCTACACACCGATGCGCTATCCAGGGAACTACGGTTTCATTCCCCATACGCTGTCGGATGACGGCGACCCCTGCGACGTTCTGGTCGCCAACACGCGCCCCATCGTGCCGGGCGCGATCATCAACGTTCGACCAGTCGGCGTGCTCCGGATGGAGGATGACGGCGGCGGCGACGAGAAAATCATTGCGGTGCCATCGGCAAAGCTGACCAAGCGCTATGAGCATGTGAAGAATTACACCGACCTGCCGTCGATCACCTGCCATCAGATCGAGCATTTCTTCACGCACTACAAGGATCTCGAGCCCGGCAAGTGGGTGAAGCTGCTCGGCTGGGGTGATGCAGACGAAGCCAAGCGGCTGATCCTTGAGGGGATCGAGCGGGCGAAAACGGCAAAGTAAATCTCGCGCGGCGCGGGTTCGCACTTTTTATGGACCCGGCCATCTGCCGGGTCTTGGGGTGTTCAGATCCGTTCCGCGATGGCAAGAACGCGCTGGGCCATTGCAAGATGCAGGCGCTCGACCATTTTGCCCCCAACGACAATCACGCCCTTGTCGGCGTTTTCGGGCTGTTCAAACGCCTCTACGATGCGGCGGGCCTCTGCAATCTCCTGTTCTGAGGGGCCGAAGACCTGGTTGGCAACGGCGATCTGGCCGGGGTGGATCAGTGTTTTGCCATCAAAGCCGAGGCCGCGACCCTGACGGCATTCGGCGGCAAACCCGTCTGGGTCCTTCAGACCGTTGAAAACCCCATCGAGCGCGACAAGATCATAGGCACGGGCGGAGAGGATCGTCTGGCTGATCCAGGGCAACAGGGCGAGGCGGCTGGCCGTCATCTGAATGCGCGTATCCTTGGCAAGATCGTTTGTGCCGAGGACGAGGCAGGCAAGACGCGCGCCGGGTTCAGCAGCCTCCGCCGCGATGGCAGCAAGATTGAGCACAGCCTTTGGTGTTTCCACCATGGCCCAGAGGGCGGGGCGATCCCCGCTTGAGAGCTGGTTGATGCCGGCCTCGGCCCGGCGGATGTCATCCGGGCCGTTGATCTTCGGTACGAGCACGGCATCGGCATCACAGGCAATGACGAGATCCTCCGCAGCCTCCTCTGTATCGAGGCCGTTGATCCGGATCACGAGCTCCTTGTCCTGAAAGGCTTCCGAGCGGATGGCCGAGGCGGCATTGCGGCGCGCAATGACCTTGTCCTGTGGCGGCACGGCGTCTTCAAGGTCGATCAGAACAACGTCGGCGGGCAGGGAAACCGCCTTTTCGATGGCGCGTGTGTTGTTGCCCGGCACATAAAGCACGCTCCGGCGCGGCCGAAAGGTCATCCTGTCCTCTTGCTGGGTTCATGGTGGCCGGGCCGGGCCCGGGAATCGCTGGGGTCGATCTGACTGTTTTCGGATACTTCGGCTGCAAATGGCCAAAGGTCAACGCCATTGGCCCGGAGTTGCCATGATCAATCCGGCGTGACTGGCCGGTCCCGCGGCGAAAAGACGATTTCACGGACGCGGCTCCGCCGCTATCAAGTGGGCAAGGAGAATCCGATGAAACAAGATCTTGATGGCACGACCCCGTTCCGTTCGCTGCCGCCGCGGCTTGTCGAAGGCTATCTGTCCTTCCGGGACGGGCGCCTGCCGCAGGAACGTCAGCGTTTCGAGGATCTGGCGCGCGAGGGGCAGAGGCCAGAGGTGATGGTTATTGCCTGCTGCGATTCGCGTGTCTCGCCGGAGGTTATTTTCGACGCCCGGCCGGGCGAGTTGTTCGTGGTGCGGAACGTGGCCAATCTGGTTCCGCCCTTCCAGCCGGACAATTCGCTCCACGGCGTTTCAGCCGCGCTCGAATTTGCCGTGCAGGCGCTGAAGGTGAAGCACATCGTTGTGATGGGGCACGGGCGATGTGGCGGCGTGCATGCCTATGTACGGCGCCTGCGCAGCCCGAATGACGATGATGTTCTGTCGCCCGGCGATTTCATTGGGCGCTGGATGACGCTCATCTCGCCAGCCGCCGAAAGTCTGCCGAGCCCGGCGGGCGAGAGCGAGCATGATTATGCCGAGCGCCTTGCGCGGCATTCCATCCGCAACTCGATCGAGAACCTGCTGACTTTCCCCTGCATCAACATCCTGCATGGCAAGGGGCGGCTCCGCCTGCACGGGGCGCTGTTCGATGTGACGACGGGCGAACTCGAGGCGCTCTGACGCGCCGGCGCGGAAACGAAAAAGCCGCCGCCGGTTGCCCGGCTGGCGGCTTCTGTCTTTCTGTTGCGATCGTTCAGGCGGCTTTGGCACGCGGCTTGATCAGCCCGCGGTTGATCAGAACCTCTGCAATCTGCACGGCGTTGAGGGCAGCGCCCTTGCGGAGGTTGTCCGAAACGCACCAGAAGGCGAGACCGTTCTCGACCGTGATATCCTCGCGGATACGGCTGATATAGGTCGCATCCTCGCCAGCCGCTTCGTGCGGGGTGATGTAGCCACCTGGCTCGCGCTTGTCGACGATCAGGAGGCCGGGCGCCGCGCGCAGAACCTCGCGCGCCTCGTCGGCAGTGATCGGCTTTTCGCATTCGATGTTCACCGCTTCCGAATGGCCGATGAACACCGGCACGCGGACGCAGGTGGCGGTCAGCTTGATCTTCGGATCGAGGATCTTCTTGGTCTCCGCCGTCATCTTCCACTCTTCTTTGGTGAAGCCGTCTTCCATGAAGACGTCGATGTGGGGGATGACATTGAAGGCGATGCGCTTGGTGAACTTCTTCTGCTTCGGCTCGCCCGCCGAATAGACAGCCTTGGTCTGCTCGAAGAGTTCGTCCATGCCGTCCTTGCCGGCGCCGGACACCGACTGGTAGGTCGATACGACGACGCGCTTGATGCCGAAGCGATCATGCAGCGGCTTCAGTGCGACGACGAGCTGGGCGGTCGAGCAGTTCGGGTTGGCGATGATGTTCTTGCGGGTAAAGCCCTTCACCGCATCGGCATTCACTTCCGGCACGATCAGCGGTACGTCCGCGTCGTAGCGCCATGCCGACGAGTTGTCGATGACGACACAGCCCTGGGCGCCGATCTTCGGCGACCAGACCTTGGACACATCGCCGCCCGCTGACATCAGGCAGATGTCGGTGTCGGAAAAATCATAGTGCTCGAGCGCTTTGACTTTCAGGGTTTTGTCGCCGAACGAAACTTCCTGGCCAACGCTGCGCTGGGAGGCGAGCGGCACGACTTCCGACACGGGAAAGGCCCGTTCGGCGAGGATATCCAGCATTTCGCGGCCCACGTTGCCCGTGGCACCCGCGATAGCGACCTTGTAACCCATTGTTCACTCTCCGGACAAGATTTCCCGATCCGGTAACCGGGAAGCCGGCTCCATACGCGAAATTAGCGGAAACGGCAACGTGGGGCGTCGCCGGATTCTGAGCGGGAGCATCGTCTTTCGTCAGACCAGGAGCGGGATTGGCGGAACATGACATATCAACCGGACAGGCCAGCCGGCATCAGGGGCGAGATCAGCGGCTATGTCGTTGCCGAGGACCAGACCCTCGAAACGCGTCTCCGGCGTAGTTATCAGGCCGCGCGGCACCGGGCGGAGGATGCGGTCGGCCAGATGCGCGAGGTGGTGTCGCCTGCCGTGGAGGTGCCGGAGCACCCGGCGGCACCCGCAACCGATGCCCGGGTCGAACGGATCAAGACCATCCTCAGCGCGCTCAGGGCTGATGCGGCCCGCCTTGCGACAAACGCAGGGAAGTGGGTCGGCGCGAGCCTTGTCCGGCTGGAGCTTCTGGACCGGGCGAAGGATCTTGCGGCGCTGCTTTGGACCGGAATCCGGGTGCTGGCGCGGATGTTCTGGCAGTTGCCGGGGACCGCGCAGGTTGTCATCCTGACCATCGTGACCCTCGGGCTTATCGTGACCTGGCCGGGGCCATCCGACAGCGAGGTGCCGGCGGCTGAATTGCCCCCGGCCTTGCGGACCGGCGAGGCGACCCTGCCGCAGCGGTTCGATGCCGAACTCTGGAAGTCAGTGGCGGCGCCGCTGCCCGCCTTTCATCTGGAGGCGCCGGAGCTTGATCGCGCCAGCCTCAACTACCGCGCCCGCACCCATGCAGATGGGGCCCGGCAGGATGTTCTGATCTGGGATGCCCGTGCTTCGGCACCTGGCCAGCGGCGTCGGCATTCGGCATCCGGTGCACTGATCCTGGAGTACTACCCCGGGGCGCAGCCTGATGCCGGCTCGCTCTATGTCGACATTACGCGCCGTGCGGCGCTCGCCGGGGCCAGCGTGGAACGCATCGGCGAGAGCGTTGGCCTCGAAACGAAATTCGGCGTGTTCGAGACGGCAGAGGCGCAGATCGGCATTGCAGATGGACGGCGCAGCTGCCTTGCCTTCCGGCATCTTGCGGACGCCGTGCCGCTTCAGATCCACGGGATGATGTGTGGCACGGCGCAGCAACCGATCGATCGAACTGCGCTTGCCTGCATTCTTGATCGCATCGATTTGATCAGCGCCGGCAAGGATCAAGCCTTCCGCGCCTATTTTGCAGAAACGGAACGGGCGAGACGCCCCTGCGGGACGA
>JAIUNP010000146.1 GCA_020161975.1 Pseudomonadota bacterium | reverse complement strand
TTCCGCATCGAGCAGCGCGTCATCGCCGGTGGCGGCCGCTTCGCTTGGGACGATGCCGGCGAAACGCCCAACACCCACTTCGCTTACATGGACACCGGCAGCATCCCGGTCATCATCGACTTCCACAATCTCCCCCGTCAAAAAGGCATCAAAGCCCCCGACGTCTATCTGCGTCGCCGCACCGGAGCCTTCCTCATCATCGAATGTGAAGGCGGTTACTATACCGGCAGCCGCGGCGGCGGCACCGCCTTTGACTCCGAAGGCAAAAAGCTCCACATCTTCAAAGGCGACGGCGGCAAAACCCACGCCGCCAGCTACCGCAGCACTGGATGCTGTCCGCGCTCAACTCGAAGCGGGGCGATCAAGAGCTCGTGCCGCGATCCGGACACTTGAGGAGAGATACCAAGGCATCATGGCCGCCTGGCTGCCTGATGGGGTTGAAGGAACCGTTAAGCTCGATGGCAACGGCCTGAAGGTCGACGCTCAGTTTGCAGGACGAGGCGAGGTTTCGACGGCGGCTTTGGACTCGCTTAAGATTGTCGCTTTCGACCTCGCTGCCTTGCATATGGCCGTCGAGGAGAAGGCAGACCTGCCGGCATTCCTCGTGCACGATAGCCCACGCGAGGCTGACCTGGATGGGCAGCTTTATGAGCGGCTTTTCAGCTTGCTGCATCAGTGGGAGGAGAGTTCGGGAGCGCCGTGTTTTCAATACATCGTCACAACAACCACGGCGCCGCCCAAAGAACTTCGGTCAGAGACGCATGTCCGGCTTCAAATGAGTTCGACACCTCCTGAGATGCGGCTGTTTCGGATGGACCTTTGATCATGCATCAGCTGGAGAGATGCGATGGTTGAGGCGCCTCAGTCTTTTGTAGTTCGGGAGGAGTGCGCAAAGGCTGCCTCGCAGAACGGCTTTCGTCGTGTGTTGGGGCAGGAAGCTGGCTGGGCGGTCTTCGGCTCGACGACGGCGGAAGGCACTATCCATCTTGCCGCCGCCGGGTCGCAGGGGCCCTGGTTTATCGCGCTGGACCATGCTGACGTGGTCGCTGAACTTGGCTTGCAGACAACGGACATGACGGGACCAGCGCGGTTCCGCTTTGCCTTCGATAACCTGGGTGCGTTCTACGAAGCTCTGCGCCGCGTGTATGAGCTCACTGTCAGCCTTCCGGACGCACCACTGCGAGAATTCGAGGCACAAATTGCTGGCCTGCCACGTGCGACCGACGCAGAGCGGCAAGTTGTGCAGCGGATCGGCCAGGACATCTTTCGCGCCCGGCTAATGCACTATTGGCAAGGCCGTTGTCCCCTGACCGGGATATCAGACCCTGCGCTTCTGCGTGCGAGCCACATCATAGCTTGGAAAGACTGCAGGAGTGATGCTGAACGGCTGGACGTGCACAATGGACTATTGCTCTCAGCGCTCTGGGACGCCGCTTTTGACCGGGGTTTAGTGACATTCGACTGTGAGGGTCGCCCCGAATTCTCCGTCACTCTCAGCGAGGACGCGCGCGGCGAGCTACGCTGGCGGACTCCGCTTAAGTTAAACGATTTTCACAGATGTCGTCTCGACTTTCACAGGACGCAATATTTTATAAAGTCGTGAAACTAATATTCACATCATTATTCAAAATACAGTTGATTAACACCTTCGTTTGACCTTTGCTCTACCTAAATCCTTAATGATCAAGGTCTGCCCTTCGGGGAAGGTCACCATCAGCTGAAGGTCGCCACCGATGGCGCTCACATAGTCGCGCAGGGTCGACAGCTTGACGTCTGACCGTTTTTCCAGCCGCGAGATATAGACCTGCTTTCCACCAAGCCGCTCTGCGACCTGCTCCTGGGTAATATGTCGCGCCTTGCGAATGTCGCGAAGGGCATATTCCTCCGAAATAAGCTCCGAGGCGCGTGCGGCAATCTTGGCCTTCCGCTCGACCGACAATGAGGCGGCAACCTCATCAACCGGGATGGACCGATACGCTTTTGTCATTTCGGCTTCTCCATTCGTTTCAAAGCGGCCAAATGCTCATCAAACCTGATATCGGCCTTCATGATCAGGGTTTTGTAAAAGCGTTTTTGTGAAACGCCCGATTTGTCGCCGGCGACCAGCAAAATAGCCTTGCGCTGAGGATCAAAGGCGTAGGCGACACGCCAGACGCCATCATCGGCGTCAAAGCGCAGCTCCTTCATGTTCGCATGGGCCGAACCACTCAGGGTATCCGACCCGGGCCTTTTCAACTGCGGGCCGATGACTTTCAGCACCTCGGCAAGCGCAAGGATCTCATCCTGAACAAGCTCGGATAATTCCCCGAACTCGTCGGCGAAGTCCGGATGAAAATCGACACGCCATCTCATGACCAATTAATACCCTGAAATGTATATGTTTTGCAAGACATATCGGTCGTTGCTCGCACTAACCATGCTCTTCCGAGAATTTGTCGAGCGTATGCAGCGCCGCGATCAGCGCCATTCTGGCCTCTCGCACATTGGATGCCGCGATGCGGTCTGATCGCCCTGCAGCAATCAGGAAAGCGTCGAGAACGTCGGGGCAATTCCGGACCAGGTCCATGAGGTGATCGCCGTTCGGCCCACTCTTGCCCGCAAACCAATTCTTGACGGTCCGTTCGCCGGCGCCGGTCCAGCGCGCCACAACCTTGATGGCAGAGGGGCGATCACCAAGGGACTGCCGCAAGGTCACTGCGATGAGGGCGGCGAATGGGCCAGTGCCGTCAGCGGCGACTGGAAGAACTCTGCCCTTTTTTGGAAAAGACATTCCAGCCTCCTGCCGTTTGAATGGAGATCGGCCCAGAGGACGCCTCGGCCGAATTCGTAGAGTGAAGGCAAGCGGCGTGGGTGCAGAGCCATCATCACATGCAGAGGGCAATAATGGCGGCATTGGATTGATGCGTGCAGCCGCCTACGTCCGCATGTCTACGGACTTGCAGCAGTATTCAACGGAGAACCAGCTCAGCGCGATCATGCGCTTTGCGTCAGCGCGCGGGTTCGAAGTGGTTCGTGTCTATGAAGACATGGGTAAGAGCGGTCTGCGGATCGAGAGCCGCGACGCCCTGCAGTCATTGATGAATGACGTGGCCACTCGCCAGACAGACTACAGCGCCATCCTCGTCTATGACATTAGTCGCTGGGGCCGTTTCCAGGATGCAGATGAGAGCGCGTATTACGAGCATCTCTGCTCGCGCGCCGGCATACGCGTGCATTACTGCGCCGAGCAGTTCGAAAACGACGGCTCCATGACCTCCAACGTCATGAAGGCGATGAAGCGCCTGATGGCCGGAGAATACAGCCGCGAACTCTCGGCAAAGGTGTTTGCGGGGCAATGCCGTCTGATCGAGAAGGGCTTCCGGCAAGGTGGAATGGCCGGCTACGGTTTGCGTCGTTTACTGGTCGATGAGCGTGGTGACAGGAAGGCCGAACTCCGCCACGGGCAGCGCAAGAGCCTGCAGACCGACCGGGTGGTCCTTGTGCCAGGTCCCGATCATGAAACAGAGACCGTGCGGCGGATCTATCGACTGTTTGTTCATGAGGGCAGAGCGGAAAGCACCATCGCGGCCACCCTCAACCTGGAGGGAATTGTCACAGATCTCGGTCGCCCATGGACACGCGGTACGGTCCATGAAGTTCTGACCAACCCGAAATACATCGGCGACAATGTCTTCAACCGTGTCTCCTTCAAGCTGAAACAACGACGGGTGATTAATTCCAGCGCGGCCTGGGTGCGTGCGGAAGGCGTATTTCCGGCAATTGTGGATCCGGTTCTCCATCATGCGGCGCTCGATATCATCAGCGCCCGCAGCCAACGCCTTTCCGACGACGAGCTGCTGGAGCGTCTCCGTTCATTGCTGCAGGAGGTGGGCACGCTTTCGAGCCTGGTCATCAACGAACAAGACCAGATGCCCTCAAGCAGCGTCTACCGAAGCCGCTTCGGCAGTCTACTCCGGGCCTATTCCCTCGTCGGATATATGCCCGAGCACGACTACGCCTATCTCGCGATCAATCGTGAGTTGCGTCGGCAGCATCCCGAGATCATCAGGAATATTATTGCCGGCATAGAGGCGGCAGGCGGAGCCGTCGCAAGCGATCCCCAATCCGGGTTGCTCACCGTCAATGGCGAATTCTCGCTCTCGCTCGTCATTGCACGATGCCAGATGACGCCAGCGGGTTTCCCGCGCTGGCATATCCGTTTTGATGCAGACCTTGTCCCCGACATCACCGTGGCGGTGCGGATGGATCACACCAACCGGCATGCGCTCGACTACTACCTCCTTCCGCGCATCGACATGAGCGTGCCGAAACTCCGGCTGGCTCAGGAGAATGGTCTGTCCCTCGATGGCTACCGCTTCGATACGCTCGAATTCCTGTTTTCGCTCGGCTCAAGAGCCCGTTTCTCGGAGGCCGCATGACATCGACACCGCTCAAGGCAATTCAGACCATTGCGATCGAGGACATCACAGTTCTCAACCCCAGGGTCCGCAACAAGCGCAACTTCGAGGACATGGTCGAGAGCATCAAGAGGGTAGGGCTGAAACGACCCATCACCGTGAAGCGCCTGCAAGGCGAAGGGGGACGGCCCTCCTATGGCCTTGTTTGCGGCCAGGGTCGGCTCGAGGCCTGCAAGCAACTGGGACAGCAGCAGGTTCCGGCCATCGTGATCGATGCGGAAGAAGCAGATTGCCTCGTCATGAGCCTCGTCGAGAACTGCGCACGCCGGCATCATCGCGCGATCGATCTTCTTCAAGACATTCAGACCCTGGCCAAGCGCGGCTACAACGATCACCAGATCGCGGACAAGATCGGGGTCGGGCATGAATGGGTCAACATGATCCGTGGCCTCTTGGCCAAAGGCGAACAGCGCCTGCTTGTCGCCGTCGAGAGCGGCACGATCCCGATCTCGGTCGCAGTCGAGATTTCCCGCACGGACGACAATGACCTGCAGGCGCTGATGACGCAGGCCTATACCGAGGGGAAAGTGACAGGCGCCAAACTCATCAAGCTGCGATGGATACTTGAACGCCGGAAACGGATCGGCAGAAAGGTTTCCGAGCCCAACTTTGGCAGAACCAACGGCCCACGCCGGCCAACCTCCACGGATGCCTTGATCCGGGTCTATCGTCAGGAAGCGGACAAGCAGCGCCTCCTCGTCAAGAAAGCGGAGATCACCCAGACGCGTCTCCTGTTCGTCGTCGAGGCTGTGCGCGCCCTGCGGGAGGACGACAACTTCGTGACCCTTCTACGTGCCGAAGGCCTATCGGAGATGCCGAGCGAGCTTGCAGATCGTCTCATCTTCAGCGCGGTGCAGCTATGAGCACATCCACGATGAGCAGCATCACCTTCGGGTTCGAAACCGAATGCGTCCGCCTGTCGATCAAATCGCTGCTGCCGGTAAAGTCCCTCCGGCCAGCCGTGAAGCTGAGCGCGAAGTACCAACAAATCGTCGCTTCAATCCGGGAGATCGGCCTCGTTGAACCACCGGTGGTCTCGCGCGCGGCATCCGATACGTTCCTAATCCTTGATGGCCATGTCCGCATCGAGATCCTCAAGGATCTTGGCGAGACCCATGTGGAATGCCTCATCTCCACAGATGATGAGGCATTCACCTACAACAAGCGCATCTCGCGCCTGTCAGCCGTGCAGGAACACAGCATGATCGTGCGTGCGATTGCTCGCGGTGTCCCAGAGGACAAGATCGCGCGAACTCTCGCCGTCAATGTCTCGAGCATTCAGCGCAAGGCCCGGCTGCTCGATGGCATCTGTCCGGAAGCAGCGTCCTTGCTCAAGGACAAGCAGTGCCCGATGGCGCTGTTCGAGGTCCTGAAGAAAATGAAACCGATGCGGCAGATCGAAGCCGCCGAACTGTTGAACAACGCCAACAATTACACCGTGAACTATGCCGCAGCTCTCCTCGCGGGGACACCGCAGTCGCAACTCGTCAATGGCGACAAGCCGAAGAAGGTGAAGGGCATCACGCCCGAAGCCATGGCGCGCATGGAACGCGAACTGGCACGCCTTCAGGAGCAAGTCAGCTCCGTGCAGGACAGTTACGGTCGCGAACACCTGCATCTCACCGTCATCCGGGGATACCTCACCAAGTTGCTCGGCAACTCCCGGATTGTGCGATATCTGCTGCAAAATCGACCGGCATTCCTGTCGGAGTTTCAGGCGATCGCGGAAACGACCTCTCTGGTGCCGGAGAGCGAGCGGCGAAGTGCGGTTTGAACAGCACCTTTCAGATCGGCATTCAAGCTCGCAGAGAAGGCAATGCCATCGTCGCGGCCAGCGTTCATTCCGAGAGGCCGGCCTTGTCCGAGGCCAGTTCAAGCATGAGCCATTCGTGCGTGCTGACCCAGGAGGTTGTTTCTCCTGTTTTCAGGTCAATGGCATGCGCGCCTCCTCCAAATGCGTCGAGACGAGGTCGTGAGCAAGTATTATACCAAAGGCCTCTTTGTCTGACTCGACTGGGATTCCCAAATCAGGTTTTGCGTGATTCAACATGGCGGGGAGGCCCCTGCCATGCCGAAGGTTGTCGAGATCAAGCTGAGCCATACGCCCGCCGAGTTGCGTCGCTTGGCTGCGTCGACGAAGCACGCGAATCAGAGCCGTCGGTTGCTTTCGATCGCGGCGGTTCTGGACGGGATGAGCCGGGCGGATGCCGCGAGGATCGGCGGGATGGACCGGCAGACGTTGAGGGATTGGGCTCACCGGTTCAACGAACTTGGCCCGGACGGGCTGAAGGACAACTACCGGCGGGGCAACCCGCGCCGTCTGTCGGCGGCCCAGCAACAGGAACTGGCGAGCATCGTCGAGGCCGGCCCGGATCGCGCGATCCATGGCGTGGTTCGTTGGCGTAGGGTCGATCTTCAGAAGCTCATCGAAGAGCGCTTTGGCGTCGAGTACCACGAACGAACGGTCGGCAAGGTCCTGAAGGACATCGGCTTCTCGCACGTCAGCGCCCGTCCCCAGCACCCCATGCAGGATTGCGAGGTCATCGCGGCGTATAAAAAAACGTCGCGGCGACGTTGAAGGCGCATCTTCCCGCGCGCGCCAGGGGCAAACCCATAGAGATTTGGTTCCAGGACGAGGCCCGCATAGGCCAGAAGAACGGCGTCGTGCGGCAGTGGGCGCGGCGTGGAACGCGGCCTCGCCAGCCTGCGGATTAGCGCTATGCAAACGTCTATCTCTTCGGCGCGATCTGCCCGGCGCGCGGCAAGGGCGCCGGTCTGGCCATGCCCTACGCCGACACCGAGGCGATGCAGGAGCACCTCAAGGAAATATCCCGCGTCGTCGCAAGGGGATCACACGCAGCCCTGTTCCTTGATCGCGCCGGGTGGCACACCACGGCCAAGCTCAAAGTCCCGAAGAACATCACGCTGATCCTGCTGCCGTCGCGTTCCCCGGAGTTGAACCCCGTCGAAAACATCTGGCAATACCTGCGCGGCAATTGGCTCTCAAACCGTGTCTTCGAAAGCGACAACGATATCGTCGACGCCGCATGCGACGCGTGGAACAGGCTTATCGACAGGCCAGACGTCATCACATCCATCGGAAACCGTGAATGGGCTCAAATAGGTCAAACATGAAGGCCGTTGGTATTAGCCCACTCGAAGCCCCAGCGACCCGAAAGGCCGAAAGTCTCGGCGCATCTCCGGACGAATTGAATGACATGCTCCGGTTCGCCCGAGCCTCCGTCGTGGATCCAGAGTTGCGACCCACCGCCATCGGTAATGATATCAATCAGGAACCCGATCTGGCTTTCATCATCGTGATCAAGATCGTCGGCCAGGGTTTGGTAGAGATCGACTGCCCTACGAGCATTCTCGGGCGATCCGACATCGAGGATGCAAGAAAACTGGGTAAAGTAGTCTGCCATTTGTGCCTCCGCAGGGAAAAGCACCGCTTCCATGCCAGGAAGCGGCGTTGATTGGAAAAACGGGATTGAACGCGCAGGCTTGTGACGCTCACGCCGCACGGGACGCCTGATGCAGCCGCAAGATTGCACTGACCCGATCCGCCAGAGCCGGCAGATCGTCCAGCATCCGCAGAGGCGCGAAATTGTTCGCGCCGCCGGTGTAATCCCGTCGTCCCTTACAGGTCCGGATCATGATGCCACTGTCCCAGCCCGTCGCTGGCTGGCAGACCTGAATGTAGACCGCATCTTGGTGCAGCGTGATCTCGCCGGAAACAGCGATACCGCCGGCATTGGAGCGGAGGTCATAGGATCCGGATGGAAGATTCAGTTCCCGAGCAAGCGCTTTCAGTCTTGCGCGGGCATTGCGATGGAACAGATGCTTCTGGTGGGCATCGTAGGACGCAGAGCGATACCAATCGAACGGGGTGGCCATTGGGGTTCTCCAAAACGAAAAAAGCCCGGCGCGAGAGAGGCTCGGCCGGGCAGGGAAGGGGACGTTGGGGGAGGGTTATTCGGCGGCGACGGTGTGTGCTGCCGATTGCGCCAGCGCCTCGGTCAGGAAGGCCGGAAGCTCGATCGTCTCCGTGAGATCGCCCGCTTCCTCAGCGTCCTGGTCGCCCATCTGCGTCGGGATGATTTCGATTGCCGGCGCCGCGTTGACGGGCGCAGCATCCTGCGTCGCCCTCAACGGATCCGGCAGCCAGTTTGACCCCGCAACCAGCCGCTCCGCTTCGATCGCCATGTCGGCTTTCTTGAGATGATCGATCATCTGGGCCACAGCGTCACCCTTGACCTCGCGCACCGTGGCGAGGATCTGCGCCTTGGTGACCTTGCTGAAGAAGCTCTTGGCGGTCGCCGTCCAATGGCGCTTCATGTCGAGACCGACATGGCTCGCCAACGCCGTGGCGTGGGCGAGTTCGCGTGTGCGCCGGATATGAGGCATCTCCACCGCATTGACGCTGCTGGCGACGCAGAAGGCGAAGAGCCCGGCGAGGTTGTCGGGATCGAAACCGACCAGCGCATTCCAAAGATCGCCGGGGTTGGTCGGAAGCATGACCACCCAACGCGCATGCCGCGCATCCATCCGTTCCGCCAACTCACTCTCACCGATCTCGGGCGCGTGGGATGCCAGACCAGCACTGCGAATCTCGACCTCGAGGCAGGTGTCGCTATTTGCCATGCGATAGAAGGTCTTCAGCGCCAGCGCATGGGTCATCGCCAGCAAGGCG
>JAIUNP010000145.1 GCA_020161975.1 Pseudomonadota bacterium | reverse complement strand
CGGAACCCCTTCGGCAGAAGCTGGAGGAAGGCGCCGATGGTCGGCATCGCATGATCCCCGGTGACCGGGTTGATGTATTTCATCTTGAGGCCGTGGCATGGGTCCCATTCATCGGCCCGCCGCATCAGCTCCAGCGCCTCGCGCGAGCGGGCATAGGGGTAGTTGAAGATCGGCGAGGTCGGGCGCGTCGGTTTGTAGTCCACCGGCAGCATGTTCGCGCCATAGCGGGCCAGCGCATCGCCGACGGGCCGCGTGATCTCCTGCGCCTCGGCGTTGTGATGCTCAATAAACGAGGCATCGAAGAACTGGACAATCGGAATGTCGAGACCGTCGAGCCAGAACATCGGCGCATCCGTCTCATTGCCGTGATCGTGCCACGCGCCGGACGGCGTGATGACAAAATCGCCCACCGACATGTTGGTCCGCTCGCCGTCCACTGCCGTATGCGCGCCCTTACCTTCCATCACGAAACGCAGCGCACTTTGGGAATGCCTGTGCGCAGGCGCGATTTCGCCCGGCAGTACCAGTTGCACGCCGCAATACAGCGAGGTTGTGATCTTCGACGTTCCGCGCAACCCCGGATTTTCGAGGATCAATACGCGTCGTTCGGCTTCCTTTGCCGTAATCAGCCCGCCCGCTTCGATCATCGCAGCCCGGATCTCGGCAAATTTCCAGCCGAAGGGCTGGCATGATGAGCGCGGCTCCGGCGTAATCAGCGCACCCAGAACCGTCCAAAGAGCCCGCAGGTTCGATCGGTCGATCTTCTCGTAAAATGCCTTGCGCTCGGGCGTTTCGGCAGCACCGCTGGACATGAACGTTTCCCCGTACCGAACTTGACAGTCGGCCCGTCAAACGTATGCTGATGGAAAGCATACTGTCAAACTACAATCGCACCGGTGTGCTTTCAGGAACCTTGATGAAGCTGCATGGCTATTTCCGCTCTGGCGCTGCCTATCGTGTGCGCATTGCGCTCAATCTCAAGGGCGTTGAGGTGGAGCATGTGCCGCATCATCTGCGCAAGGGCGAGCAGAAGGCCGAGGCCTATCTGAAGCTCAATCCGCAAGGGCTGGTGCCGGCGCTTGAACTCGATGATGGCACTGTTCTGACCCAGTCGCTGGCAATCATCGACTGGCTGGACGAGACGCATCCCCTGCCGCCGCTGGTTCCGGGCACGCCGATCGAGAAAGCGAAGATCCGGGGCTTTGCGCTCGCCATCGCCTGTGACACGCATCCGGTGCAAAATCTCGGCGTGCTGAAAAAGCTCAGGGCGCTCGGCCACAGCGAAGCGGAGGCGAATGCCTGGGCGGCTGACGTGAATCACGATGGTCTTGCCTCTTGTGAAATCCTGCTTGCCGGAACATCCGGCCCCTACTGCTTTGGCGCCGTGCCGACGCTGGCTGATGTCTGCCTCGTCCCGCAGATGGCGAATGCCCGACGCTTCGGCGTCGATCTCACTCCTTTCCCGCGCATTGTCGCTGCTGATGCTGCGGCACGTGCGCATCCCGCCTTTGCCGCCGCAGCTCCCGATCTCCAGCCCGACGCAGAGTGATTGCAATGGCCAATCCGAACCCGTTTCTCTGGTGGCTGCCCAGCCCGACCGACACAAAGGTGGAACGACCGGCCGCGCCCGCCCTGCCCGATGTTCATGCCAAACCGGGCCATCTGATCCGGCGCGCGCAGCAGATTGCCGTGGCGATCTTTCTTGAGGAATGTGCGGCCTATGATCTCACGCCGGTGCAATACGCGGCACTGGTGGCGATCCGCGACAATCCTGCCATCGATGCGACGCGGATTTCCGGGCTGATCGGTTTTGACAGGACCACCGTTAGCGGCGTCATGGAACGGCTGGAAAGCAAAGGCTGGATTGCCCGCAAGGCGAATGCCGCCGACCGGCGCATCAAGATCGTGGACATCACGGCGGCCGGCAAAAAGGTGCTGAAAAACGTCGAGCCGATGGTGATGCGTGCGCAGGAGCGGATGCTGATGCCGCTCGACCGGACAGAGCAGGAAATGCTGATCGTGCTGCTCGCGCGCGTTGTCGACCATAACAACGACACGTCTCGCGCGCCGCAGCGTCCGCTTGGTCAGGATCCCGGTTAACGGGCATCAGCCAGCGCCGGCCATACCCTCCAGACCCTGCCATACGCGCGGCAGTACATCCGGCAGGTCATCGGCGATGAGCCCCCTGCCCGCGACTTGACCTGCCTGGCCATGGAGCCAGACACCGCCGGCGGCAGCATCGAATGGCGGCAGGCCCTGCGCCAGAAGCCCTCCAATGATGCCGGCAAGCACATCGCCCGAACCGGCAGTCCCGAGCCAGGGCGGCGCATTGGTGTTGATGCGCGCCCGGCCATCCGGGGCAGCGATGACTGTATCCGGACCTTTCAGGACCACCACTGCCGAACAGCGCGCCGCCGCCGCCAGCGCCCGGTTGAGGCGCGGCAGGTTGGCAAGATCGGGAAAGAGACGCGCAAATTCGCCCTCATGTGGGGTGAGGACGGCGCGACCGCTGATCGCCGTCGCCTCCGCAAGGCCATCACCCTCGCCGGCGAAGGCGGTCAGCGCATCGGCATCCAGGACCGTCGCGCGACCACTTTCGCAGGCAATTCGCACTGCGCGCCGTGTATTTTCATCGACGCCATAGGCTGGCCCGAGCACGAGGGCATTGCGGCGTTCGTCCTTGAGCAGCGCGGCCAGCCCCTCCGGGCCGTTGCAGCGCCGCACCATCAGCGCATCCGGTCCGCGCGAGACATGGGCGAGCAGCGCCGAACCGGACACACCGAGGGTTACCAGCCCCGCCCCGGTGCGCAGCGCGCCACGCGCGGCCAGCCGCGCTGCGCCTGCGCCTTCAAGCCCACCCGCCAGCACCAGCGCGTGTCCCTTGGTGTATTTATGCCCGTCCGCGCGTGTTCCGATGGTGGCCAGGCGGGCGCGCATGTCATTTCGCGTGATCTCCGGTCCATCCGTTTCCGCAACCGCACGCGCGGTCGCATCCGCGCCGAGGCCTATATCCACCACGACGATCTCGCCGGTCAGCGCCCGGCCCGGCAACAACCGGTGCCCCGGCTTTTCGGCATGAAACGTCACGGTCAGATCCGCGCGGAAGGCTTCGCCAGCCACCTCGCCGGTGTCGCCATTGATGCCGCTGCCGATGTCAACAGCGCAGCGCATCACAATGGACGGCATCGCATTGGCATGGGCAACGAGGCGGGCAGCATCGCCTTCAAGCGCGCGGCTGAGGCCGGTACCGAACAGCGCATCAACGATCACATCGGGCACGGCATCCTCCAGAAAGCGCCCTGCCGGATGCACTGGCCCCTCCCAACGCTCCGCCATCCGGCGGGCATCGCCCGCGAGGTCGCCGGTCGGCACGAGGCTGTAGAGCGTGACCCCGTGGCCGCGCGTCACAAGATGACGGGCGATCACATAGCCATCGCCACCATTGTTGCCGGGGCCGCACAGCACCGCCACGCGCGCCGGCGCGACGAGCCGACGGCACAGGTGATCGGCAAGGCCGCGACCGGCGCGGGCCATCAGCCGTTCACCGGAAACGCCCGCTGCCATTGCCGCAGCCTCCGCGGCGCGCATTTGGGCAACGGTGATCAAATTGCAGGCACTCTGCTCACTTTGCATACCATTCAGCCAGTCTGCCTAATTTTTAATCAGGCACTCATTTCGGCACGACGGACGGACGCGCCTTTCCCGACAATTTTCACCAGTTTTCGGAATTGCTGCCAAGTCTGTCACAATGGCACATGGAATGCTTGACCCTTGACGCGCCGCGTGGAATTGAACTTCCGCCTGTTTTCCGCCGGCTTGTTGCCATTCCAAACTGAAATGTGAGGCCGCCGCTCATGAAGAAGATCGAAGCCATCATCAAGCCTTTCAAGCTGGACGAGGTGAAGGAGGCGCTTCAGGAGGTAGGCGTTCAGGGCATCACTGTGGTCGAGGCCAAGGGCTTCGGTCGCCAGAAGGGCCATACGGAACTTTATCGCGGCGCCGAGTACGTCGTCGATTTCCTGCCCAAGGTGAAGCTGGAAATTGTCGTGACTGATCAGATGGTTGAGAAGGCCGTCGAGGCCATCAAGT
This sequence comes from Pseudomonadota bacterium, assembly GCA_020161975.1. Lineage (GTDB taxonomy): Bacteria > Pseudomonadota > Alphaproteobacteria > Rhizobiales > Beijerinckiaceae > JAIUNP01. Next base: position 5,313 of record JAIUNP010000145.1, on the reverse strand, counting down.
CCGCCGCGCAGACCGGGCGGATCGGAGATGGCAAGATTTTTGTATCGCCTGTTGAAGAGGTGATCCGCATCCGTACTGGCGAGACCGGTCCGGACGCAATCTGAATTCACCAGAGATCGTCGTCAAAGCGGCGCGAAGGCGCCGGAAATTGCAGTGTCGAACCGAAAGGGACATGACGTGTTCAAGACCAGCAAGGATGTGCTGAAATTCATCAAGGAAAATGACGTCAAGTACGTTGACTTCCGCTTCACCGACCCGCGCGGCAAGTGGCAGCACATGACCTATGACGTGTCGATCATCGATGAGGATGCGCTCGACGAAGGCATCATGTTCGATGGTTCGTCGATCGCCGGCTGGAAGGCCATCAACGAGTCCGACATGCTGCTGCGTCCGGATGTGTCCTCGGCCACGCTTGATCCGTTCTTCGCCGCTGCGACCATCAACATCAACTGCAACGTTCTGGAACCCGGCACCGAGCAGCCCTACAGCCGCGATCCGCGCGGCATCGCCAAGCGCACCGAGGACTTCGTGAAGTCCACCGGCGTTGGCGACACCATCTATGTCGGCCCGGAAGCTGAATTCTTCATTTTCGACGACGTGAAGTTCGCTGCCGATACCTACAACGTCGGCTTCTCGGTCGACCACACCGAACTGCCGATCAACGGCATGACCGACTACGAGGGCGGCAACACCGGCCACCGCATCCAGATCAAGGGCGGCTACTTCCCGGTTCCGCCGCTGGATTCGGCGCAGGACATGCGCGGCGAAATGCTGGCTGCCATGGCTGCCATGGGTGTGCAGGTTGAAAAGCACCACCACGAGGTTGCCTCCGCCCAGCACGAACTGGGCATGAAGTTCTCGACCCTGACCTCGATGGCCGACCAGATGCAGATCTACAAGTACTGCATCCACAACGTCGCCCAGAGCTATGGCAAGACCGCGACGTTCATGCCCAAGCCCGTCTATGGCGACAACGGCTCTGGCATGCACTGCCACTTCTCGATCTGGAAGGACGGCAAGCCGCAGTTCGCGGGCGACAAGTACGCCGGCCTCTCGGACACCTGCCTCTATTTCATCGGCGGCGTCATCAAGCATGCCAAGGCCGTGAATGCCTTCACGAACCCCTCGACGAACAGCTACAAGCGTCTCGTCCCGGGCTTCGAGGCGCCGGTGCTGCTGGCCTATTCGGCCCGCAACCGTTCGGCCTCCTGCCGTATTCCGTGGACGAATTCGCCGAAAGCCAAGCGCGTCGAGGTTCGCTTCCCGGACCCGATGGCCAACCCCTACCTCGCCTTCTTGGCGCTGGTGATGGCCGGCATGGATGGCATCCTCAACAAGATCCATCCGGGCGAGGCGATGGACAAGGATCTCTACGATCTGCCGCCGCGTGAACTGAAGAAGATCCCGACGGTGTGCGGCTCGCTCCGCGAGGCGCTCTCCGCTCTCGACAAGGATCGCGGCTTCCTCAAGGCCGGCGGCGTGTTCTCGGACGACTTCATCGACAGCTTCATCGAACTGAAGATGCAGGATGTGATCAAGTTCGAGCACACCCCGCATCCGGTCGAGTATGTCATGTACTACTCGCTCTGATCAGCTCGGTCAGACTGACTACGGAAAGGGCGGCGAAAGCCGCCCTTTCTTTGTGATATCCTATTCGAAGCTGCAAGCGATTCTTAGGTTGATCGGGCAATGCCTCCCCCAGAAACACAAACACACTTAGTAATTTTAGTTCATGGCATTCGAACACATGCATATTGGATGCCAAGAGCAAAGATTATTCTAAACAATGAAGGATTTACGACAGAGTCAACAAGTTACGGCAAGTTTAGTTTATTAAAATTTGTACTACCACTGCCTTATGTTAGAAAAACCGCACAAAATAGAGTGCTGAGCGATATAAAATCTGCTATTTCCATGCACAAACCTCAATTTGTATCTGTAATTGCACATAGTTTTGGCACACATGTAATAGCTAATATTATGAAAGATAATCCTGATTTAGTATGGAACAAGGTCATTTTTTGTGGAAGTGTACTTCCAGAAAATTTTCCGGTACACAAAATTATTGAAAATATACACCCTCCACTATTGAACGAAATAGGCGGGCTAGATTATTGGCCGGCAATCGCGGCAACTGTGTCTTGGGGCTACGGCTCAGTAGGTACTCACGGATTCAATAGACCGGGCATAGAATCGAGATGGCACAGCTCATTTCGCCACAGTGATTTTTTTTCGGATCGTCATATTATTGAACAATGGGTTCCATTTTTGAGGAATGGAGCCTTTTCTCATATGTCACCTCCTGAAAAACTGCCTTTTTTATTAAAACATTTCGATAAGTTGAAATATTTATTAATAGTAATTGTTATTTATTTATTTTATAATTTTTCGCATATTAAAGCTTATTATTTCCCAGAAATTGTTGAACCTACACCGTTTGTAACTAGCGGTGGGTTTTCGTTACAAATAATATCTGGAAATTCTCGAAAAATAGAAATATGGTCTAAAGTAGATGACTATCATTTTAATCGAGATGTCAACAATATAGATTTAAGCAAAGTAACGCGTAATAATACTCATTGGTATGATGGCTGTTCCGGGTACATATACTATAATGATTTCGAAAAATATTTTGTCCCCAATAATCAACTTATGCGTTCTTGTAAAAATGTATACAGAATATCCGGAAGCGTAATGTACCTATACGGAACAATTACAATTGATGAACGTTGACCAAAACCTGCCATAAATCTCTTGCATAAGCCCGCGCCTCCGCTCGCCAAACGGCGGGCGGCACGCTACATCATCGCGTAATGAGCATGAATCTCGCGAACTGGCTGACGCTGCTGCGCCTCTGCATGGTGCCGCTTGTTGTCGTCGCCATTATCCAGCACCGGTTTGATCTGGCGTTCCTCGGCTTTGTGCTGGCGGGGCTGACGGATGCCATTGACGGCTATGTCGCCCGCACCTTCAACCAGATGACCGAACTCGGCGCCATTCTCGATCCCATCGCTGACAAGTCGCTGCTGGTGGCCATCTTCGTTACGCTCGGAATTCTGGGGCTGATTCCGGCCTGGCTGGTCATTCTGGTTGTCGCGCGCGACATGATGATCGTCGGCGCGGTTCTTGTTTCGTGGTTGCTCGACAACCCGGTTGAAATCAGGCCGCTTTATGTCTCCAAGGCCAATACGGTGGCGCAGATCGCGTTTGCAGCCTATACGCTTGGTACGCTTTCCTATTTTGACAAGAATGCCACGCTGGACATGGTGCTGATCGTCGCGGTCTGTGTGCTCACCACGGCTTCGATTGCCGCCTATCTGTCGGGCTGGCTGAAGCACATGACCGAGTGATGGCTCCCCGCCGCCCCCCGCCCGCGCAATTGCCGCTCGACCTTGCGCTTGATCCTTCGTTCGCGCGCGAGGACTTCCTTGTCGGCCCCTCGAACGAGACGGCTGTGGACCTCATTGACCTCTGGCCGGACTGGCCGGAGCGGCTCATCGTGCTCGCCGGGCCGGAAGGCAGCGGCAAGACACATCTGGCGCATGTCTGGGCCAAGACGAGCGGCGCGCTGATCGTGCCCGCGATCCGGCTGGCAGACCGTGCGCCGGCCGAGCTTGCCGGCCCGCCGGCCTTGGTGCTGGAGGATTGCGATTCAACGCCGCTTGATGAAGCGCGCCTGTTCCACCTGATCAATCTGGTGCGCGAGGCCGGGCACAGCCTGCTCCTGACAGCCCGCCGTCAGCCGGACCTCTGGGGCCTGACGACGCGGGATCTGGTTTCCCGCCTCCGCCTCGCCCCGCTCGGCACCATCGCGGCGCCGGATGATCAGTTGCTCCGAGCGCTGATGGTCAAGCACTGTCTCGACCGGCAACTCGTGGTGGACACGAGCGTGATCGAGTTTCTGCTGCCGCGCATCGAACGCTCGTTTGCCGGTGTGCAGCACATCGTCGCCGCACTGGATCGGGAAACGCTGGCGCGCGGCCGGCGGATTTCGCGCCCCGTCGCCGCCGAGGTCGTGGCGCGGCTTTTTCCGGGATAAGACGGCACGCGGGGCATTCGCGGATGTTGCGGCAAATGCACAGTGTCTCCCTGAAATCACTGGCACAATTGACATGCTGGTGTCACACTCTGACGTGATACTGCGCCGATTATGCCTTTCGGAACCACCCCATGCCGTCTGCCGCCAAGATTGATATTCCCGCCCCCGAACTTCCCCTCTCGCAAAGCCCGGAACGGTTCATCAACCGCGAACTGTCGTGGCTGGGGTTCAACCGGCGTGTGCTGGAGGAGGCTTCGAACACCTCACATCCACTGCTGGAACAGCTGCGCTTCCTGTCGATTTCGGCCAGCAATCTCGACGAGTTCTTCATGGTTCGGGTGTCGGGCCTCGTCGAGCAGGTCATCAACAAGGTGCAGGCGATTTCGGACGACGGGCTGACACCGGCCCAGCAACTCGTCAAAATTCAGGAATCGGTTGCCGCGCTCACTGCCGCCCAGCAGAAGCGTTGGAGCGAGTTGCGCAGCAACCTCAGGCGGAACCGGATCAGCCTTGTCGATGCGTCAGACCTGACTGCCGAAGAAAAGCTGTGGCTGGAAAGCTATTTCCTCGCGTCGATCTTTCCGACGCTGACACCGCTGGCGATCGACCCTGCCCATCCCTTCCCCTTTATCCCGAATCTCGGCTTCTCGCTGGCGCTGTCACTGTCGCGGCGGATGGACAAGGCAAAGCTGAGGGCGCTTGTCCGGATGCCGCAAAAGGTGGAGCGCTTTGTGCGTCTGCCGTCGGGCGAAGGCGTTTTCCGCTATGTCGTGCTGGAACAGGTGATTTCGCTGTTCATTGGCAAGCTTTTCCCCGGCTACAAGGTCAAGGGAGTCGGCTGCTTCCGCATTATCCGCGACTCGGACGTGGAAATCGAGGAAGAGGCCGAGGACCTTGTGCGCGTGTTCGAGCGGATGCTGAAGCGCCGTCGGCGCGGCGTGGTCATCCGCCTTGAGGTGGACGCCGCCATGCCTGAGGATCTGCGCGATTTTCTCGTCGCCGAGCAGCGCGTGTCCCATGGCGAAGTGGCGGTGATCGACGGCATGATCGGCCTCAGCGACCTGTCGCAACTCGTCGATACGCCGCGTCCCGACCTGAAATTCGTGCGCTATACACCGCGCTTTCCCGAGCGCGTGAAAGAACAGGGCGGCGACATGTTCACCGCGATCCGGCAGAAGGATCTCGTCGTTCACCACCCGTATGAATCCTTCGATTCCGTGGTGCAGTTTCTTGCGCAGGCCGCGCGCGACCCCAATGTCGTCGCGATCAAGCAG
>JAIUNP010000144.1 GCA_020161975.1 Pseudomonadota bacterium | reverse complement strand
AACTGCTGAACGGCATCTGGAAGCTGCGCGTCAACGACAACGCGGCCGGCGATACCGGCCGGATCGACAGCTGGTCCGTGACCTTCTGACCGATCGTTGCAGGCGGCTGTACGCAGAACGGAAAACCCCGCCGATCGGCGGGGTTTTCTTTTTTGCCGCTTCGCGCACGTTCTGGCTTTCGTACTCGACGAGGTTTTTGTAGGGTGGCGGCCGATCTGCCCGCTCCGTGAACGCCGTGAACCCCATCGTCTACGCCATTCCCGTCTTCTTTGCGCTGATCGGCCTCGAACTCTGGCTCGCGCACCGGCGCCGTGCGCATGGCGCCTGCCAGCGCTTGGGTGAAAGCGGAGCGCCAGACGCCATCTTCACCGCGAAATTCCCGCGCTGTTTCGGTGACTTGCGCGGCATAAAAGGCGACGAGCCGCCCCGGCAGATTCTCCGCCGGCTTGCGCGCGGCAAGGGGCTGCGGTCGTGCCGGTCTGGCGCTACGCCGGGGAGGCGCCACCGATTTCTCGCGCACATTCTCGGCATTGGCGCTGCGCACGGTGTCACCCGAATGGCAGGAATCGTTGATGAACCAGACATCGGCGCCGCGTGCGCGGATGGCATCCAGCGCCTGGCCGATGCGGGTGTCAAACAGGGCATTTTCGGGTGTCGAATCAAGATCATCCGGCGAGGGCCAGCGCACATCGGCAGGCAGAAAGACGCTGTTCAGCCCGGACCGCTGCGTGCCTGTGGCATCGCGCACGATGGCGCCGTGGCCTGAAAGATAGATCACCACCCAGTCTCCGGGCTGCACGGCAGCGGTGGCAAGCCGGTCGAGTTCGCTCAAGATCACCGCGCGGGTTGGCCGCCCCTGCGCGCCGGCAAGCCCGTCGCCAAGAAGTCGCATCGTATCCGGCGGCACACCCCAGCCTCTCAGCGCGTCCCGCATCGCCAGAACGTCGGCATTGGGGGCTTGCAAGTGCTTTTCGGGGGGCAGGTTGTCATAACGCGAGGCGCCGACCAGCAGCACATGCGTGGCTGCGCTGGCAGGCGCAAGCCCAAGCCAGATCATCATGGCGCCAAGCAAAAACACGATCCGTGTCATGTTGCCCTTGTGAGTTCCGGCCTGAATGTGGCCCCGGTCCGCGCCGTTAGCAAGCGCAACGCCCGGCTCTTCCCAACAGCCGCGGAATAGGGCACGGTTCGCCCGCCAAGCGGTTTTCAGATGCCCTATCAACGCGTACTGTTGCAGTTATCGATCTTTCTCGCCATCGTCCTGGCGGGACTTGCCGCGCTTCTGACGGCGGAGGCAGCCTGCGCCACCTGGTTGCCGGGTGATACGCTCTGGACCCTGCGCCATGTCATCGAAACAGTGTTGGCCCGCATCGCTGGCACAGCGCCGGAAGGCGGCGCCTTTTGCACGGCGGGTGGCGGCGTCGCCACTGTGCTCGATGCCGCCGGCTGGTATCTTCCCGTGCTGGGTGGCGTACTGCTCGCACAAGGGCTTTACGAATGGTGGCGTCACGATCTGCTGCGCGCGTTCCTGGTGTGGCGCGGCCGCCATGCGCTGGTGCTGGGCGATGGCGCAGACCTCGCGCCGCTCGCGGGCCCGCTGCGCAAAGCAGGGAGCCTCCTGCTGGTCGGGCGCGACCGTCGCGGACTGGAGGACATCAGGCGCGGATTTTGGCGCCTGTCATCCTGTACGGCGGACGGGCCACCGGCACGGTTCGGCGCGGGCCGGGCGCGCAGCATTCTGGCGGTCTCGCGCTCGGATGTCGCCAACCTCAATTTTGTCGAACGGCTGAAACTGGCCAATGCGGACCTTCCGCCCGTCACACTGCGCATCGAGAACGCAGCTATCCGCGCCGCACAGCGGACAGGCGGGACCGGAATCGAGGAAATCTCGCTCGATCAGACAATGTTCCGCACGGGCGCGCGCCTTGGAGATCCGGGGCGATTGTTCGCGGCGGGGGCTTATCCCGCCCACATCGTCTTTGTTGGCGCGGGGCCGCGATTGGGCGAACTTGCCCTGCATCTGGCAGCCTTCGGCTACGGGCTGGAGCGGGCCATGCCCCGGTTCAGCATCGTGAGCACGGCAGGGGCCGGCACGCTGCCTGTGGTCGAGCGGCTCCGTGCTGCCGGAGGCGTGGCGGATCTGCGGTTTGCAAGCATCGATCGTGCGGATGCCGTGGCGCTGGAGCGTACACTCGCAACGCTCATCGCTGATACCGACGCCATTGCCGCGATCCACTGCATCGATCAAAGCCCCGGGGAAGCGTTGGCGAGCGCGCTGGTTGCCGCTGCGACCCTCGCCCTGCTCAAGCCTGCCCATGCACCACCCGTCATCGCCTATGCAAGCGCAGGAGAAGACGTGCCGGATGCGGCAATAGACGCCGGCGTCATTGTGGTCGCTGCCGAAAATCTCGCGACCGTGATTGCCGAGAATGACCGGCGCGACCGCGTTGCGCGGGCAGTGCATGAGGCTTATCTCGCCCATCAGCAAGCGCAGGCGACGGGCGAATTCGGCACAGCGCCGGCTGAAAGGCCCTGGGATGCGCTGGCCATGGCCTTCCGGGATGACAATCGCGCGGTCGCAGACCACATAGACCACATGCTGATGGCTTCCGGACTTACGCGCCGGCCTTCAACGGCAGCGCCGGTGATGCTTGACGCCGACCAGATCGAACGGATGTCCGCAATGGCCCATGCCCGCTGGATGGCTGGCCGGCTGCTTGGCGGCTGGCGTTATGGCCCCGAACGCTCAGAGCCGCTTCGCCTCCATCCGAGCCTTGTCCCCTACGATGCGTTGTCAGACGTGGAAAAGGACAAGGACCGGCAACAGATCCGGGCGATTCCCCATATTCTGGCCATTCTTGGCGAGGAGATTGGCCAAGCCCATCAGGCAATCGGGGAGTCCACATGAGCCGCCTCTTGCAGCGCCTGCTGCTCCTCGTTCTGCTTCTTGCCGGGCCGGCCCTGCGCGCGGAAACCGTCAATGCGGTCGACCCACCACCCCCTGTCGATCTTGAAAACAACGCTGGCCTTGGTCGCCAGCGCATCGCTGCGCGGCTTGAAAGCGGGGAGAAGGCCCATGCCCTTGTCATCGGCATCGAGGCTTATGAAATGGCGCCCTGGAAGCGACTTCCAGGCGTGAAATCCGAGGTGGAGGCCGTTATCCGCGCGCTCAGGGTGCATGGCTTCAACGTGGTGCGCCTACAGGGGCGCGAAGTTGCACCGGGAACCTTTGACGGGCGGGTGACGGCGGGCGACATCCGTAAAGCGCTGGGCGATTTCGTCCGGCAATACGGACAGAATCCGGAAAACCGCCTGATCGTCTATGTCGCCAGTCATGGTCTTGCCGTGCGCGAAGCGGACGCGGGGCGGAGCGGCGAGGCAACCGGCTTCATCATCGCCACCGATACGCCGGGCGAAAACGATGCTGGCTTTTCCGCCCGTGCCGTTCCGGTTACCGGCATCGCGAAGGATATTGCGGAAATACGCGCCCGGCATCTGCTCATCGCCTTCAACACCTGTTTTTCCGGCGCGCTTGTTCCCGCCATGCGCACCCGGTCGGCGGAACCGGCGGATGCCGGTCGCCCACGCGCGGCGCCCCTGGCCGGAGAGGTTGCGGACTGGGTGGAAACGCTGCTCACCCGCCCGGCGCATCTGGTGATGACAGCGGGGGATGGCAACCAGACAGTGCCGGATGAGGATGCCGCCTTTGGCCGCGCGTTCGTCGAGGGGCTTTATGGCGCAGCCGATCTTGACGGCGACGGACTGATCCTGGCTGCCGAACTCGGCCAGCATGTCCGCTCGCGCGTCGCGCGCGAAACCTACAAGGCGGGCCGGCCCAACGATCCGCTGTTCGTGGCGCTGCCGGTGCCGGGAGAGGCGGCAGAGGGCGGCGATTTCGTGTTCCTTTCGCCGCGCGGCCCGGCAGGCGCCGAGGTCCGGCGCGATCATTCGGCGCTCGAGCGCAAGCGCGCGATCCTGCCAGGTGGCGCTTTCGCCGATTGTCTCGATTGCCCGGTGATGGCCGAACTCGGTGACATGCGTGGCGCGGGCATCGAACGGCGCATCGCCATTGGCAAGACCGAGGTGACGGCAGCCCAATGGAGTGCTTGCTTCCGGCTGGGCTTCTGCCGGCGCTGGAAATCCGATGCTGCCGGCGGCGACAGGCCCGCGACCCATGTGACCTGGGGTGATGCGCTCGACTATCTCGATTTTCTCAACGCACACGAGAAACCGGAAGGCAAATGTCGACGCTATCGCTTGCCCGATGCCGCGGAATGGCGCGCAGCGGCCAGCGGCGGCAGCGCCAGCCGTTATGGCTGGGGCGATGCTCCGGTGGCTGGCCGGGCCAATTGTGCGGGCTGCGGTTCACCGTGGGATGGACGCAGCACCAGCGTAGTGGCCTCATTCCCGCCCAACGCCTACGGGCTGCATGACATGGTCGGTAATGTCTGGGAGTGGGTGGCATCCCCCGATCCTTGCGGAGCGGTAGAGCTTGCCGCCGGCAAATGCGCGCCGGGGCGCGTGATGGGCGGGGCATATTCCACCCGCATTGATGCCATCGATCTGTCGCCATTGGCAGACAGAACGAAAGGCGCGGCGGGAGGGACCATGCCGCGCCCGGGCCTTCGCAACGGATCAAGGGAGCCGGGCTGGCCCACGGTGGGCCTGCGCGTTGCATGTGATCTTGACGCCCCGCCTGCGCATTGAACAAAGTAGACGGGGCGTTCGCGCCCCGGGAGCCGCCTGCCACAGACCCTCGGAAGTTATGGCCACGATCGGGAGATTGCCATGCGTTTGGTTTCTGTCGTTACCCTTGCCCTGGTTTGCGGCACCGGGGCTGCTTTCGCCCAGTCGATGCAGACAACCGGCGGACAGCGCGGCGCCATCGAAAGCGAGGCCCCCAAATCCACCAACGCCTTTGCGACGGCCAAGCAGGCCGTTCCGCCATCGGGCAACGGTCCGCTGCCGGGCAAGATGCGCTCGGGCCCTGCAACCCCCGCCAACATCTTCGGCACCCGCTCGGTCACGCGGGATGGCACGGTCTCCACACTCGATGCGCCGCCCGCCATCTGGCAGCGCCTGAAGAGCAAGTCGCTGACACTGGGGGCGGACGGCACCACCACCGCCACCGACCTCAAGCCCGTCGATAACGCCAAACCGAAGAACGGCGACCGTGAATCGATTGCCGCCAGCTCTGGCAGCACGTCCGATGGTCAGCGGCAGGTGATCGGCCGCGACGAGCGCAAGCGCGTCACCGACACGACGCGCTATCCTTTCCGGATCATCGGCCAGATCGCGACGGGCTGTACCGGCACCTTGGTCGGCCCACGCCATGTGCTGACGGCGGCTCATTGCGTCTACAGCACCGATGAGGACCGCTGGTTGCAGGATTTGCAGTTCAGCCCCGGGCTCAACGGCAATTACGCTCCCTATGGCACGGTGAACTGGACCCGCGCATTTGCGCCGCGCGGCTACACGGATCAGCACCTCGACCAGTATGATATCGCGATGATCATCCTTGATCGCGATATCGGCAATCAGCTTGGCTACATGGGGGTGCGCTGGGAAGAGCCATTCGGCAATTACATCCTCAACATTTCCGGCTATCCCGGCGACATGGGCGGGCTGACCAACTGGATGTCGTCCTGCCCGGTCGATGCCTTCAGCTCCTGGGAGCTGCGCTATCGCTGCGATACTGCCGGGGGCATGAGCGGCAGTTCCACTTACTTCTACAAGAAGCAGGGCAACAAGGAGGAGCGCGCCATCCTCGCCGTGCACGTCCGCGGCTCGGACAATGCAAACTTCGCAACCAGGATCAACAAGGAGAAATACGACATCGTTGTCGGTTGGTTGCGCCAGCGCTAACCTCGCCCGCGATCATGACCAAGCCCTTGTTGCTCCTGACCCGGCTGGCCGGGCGCCTCGCCAGTCTGCTGGCCTACAACCACATGACATTCAAGGTCGTGGCGGGCCTGTTTGCCTTCGCACTCGGCCTCTGGGGCTGGACCATCGAGAAGCCGCCGCAGGATGCCGCAGACTGGTTCAACAACCTGTTTCGCACCGTGCAGCTGGTGACGCTTCAATTCCCGACCAGTCTTGACAAGGACATTGTCTGGCAACTCAACATCGCCCGCTTTCTTGTGCCCGTCATTGCAGCGCTGGCGACTTTCCACCTGATCATTGGCGCGATCGCCCGTCCGCTGCGCATGGCGCTGATGCCGCAAACCACCGGGCATATCGTCATTTGCGGCACCGATCGGATGACGCAGGGGGCGGTGGATGCGCTGGCCGCGCATAACCGCGACATCGTATTCGTGGCCCCGAAGGTCGACGGGACGCGGCGCGAGGCTCTGGAAGGGCAGGGGATCGTCGTCGTCGAGGCGGATCCCGGTGACGTCAACACCTTCGATTCCATCAATCTGGCGCGGGCGGAAGCGCTGTTCCTCACCCATGACGATGATCTGCGCAACCTGGATCTTGCGACCCTGGCGCTCGACCGGATCGGCCGGCGGCCGGAGAGCATGGCGCCGCTTGTGCTCGCCAATATCATTGATCGCGAGACGCTGGCGCGCGAACTCGATGTCGCCTTCGATACGTTGTCGCGGGCGCGGAAGGCCCGCTATGTGCGCCTCAGTCCGGAGCGCGAGGGCCTGCGCCTCCAGCTTGACCGGTTTGCCCCGGCCCTGACGAAAGAACGCGGCACGGTGAGCCACACGCTGATCATCGGCCTTGCCGGCCACTGGCGGCAGGTTATCCGGCAGTTGATCGTTTCGATGCAGGACAGCGCCGATGAAACGCCGCTGCTCTCGGTGTTGCTCGATGATGATGAGGCAGAAGAGTTCACAGCCTGGCGCAAGCGCATCCCCGACCTGTCGCTTGTTGCAGACACCACGATCATCCCGGCCGAAAAGGGCGTGGTGGTGCCTGCAGAGGTCGTGAAGCGTTGGGACGAGGACAAATGCCTGCCCAATCTCATTGTCATCCTCGGATCCGACACCGAAACCATCGAGCGCATGTTGCAGTTGCGTGCGCCGGTCGCGGACGACCGGCTGAAGGCGCCGCCGCTGCTCATCCGCCGCACCGGGCCGGACCGGCTGATCGCGCGTCTTGCCGGTCTTGGCGTTGAACAGACCGATTTTCGCAATGTCGCGGCCTTTGGCGGCGCACTGTGTGCCGAAACCATTGAGCGCATTCTCGACGGTAGCAACGAATTCCTCGCTGCCGCGCTGCATAATCATTATCTCGACCGGTCCAGCCAGCAGCCCCTGGGGTCCACCGCCGCGCTCGCTGCCTGGCGTCAGATCCCCGAGAACATGCGCCATGCCAACCGGGCGGCGGCGGCGCATCTGTCGATCCTGCTCGCATCCGAAGGGTTGATGGCGGAGCGGACGCGCGCCGGCGAAGCCATTTTCGCGCCCGATCCCGCCATGCTGGAACGGCTCTGCCGGGTCGAACATCGGCGCTGGATGGCGGATCGGATCGATCTTGGCTGGCGCCATGCCGCCAAGCGCAATGACGCGCGGCGCGAGCACAATTGCCTTGTCCCCTTCGATGATCTCAGCCCCGCCGATCAGCAGAAGGATCGGGACGCTGTGCTCACGCTGCTCAAACTGGCACAGGCGAACGGGATGCGCATTGTGTCGCGCGACCCCGCCATGCCTTGACCCCGGACGCTGCCCCCGCTATCCGGCGCGCTTCGGTTTCAGCCGGGTGAACACATGGCCTATTCGGTCAAGGAAATCTTCAGGACATTGCAGGGCGAGGGCGGACAGGCCGGTCGCACGGCGGTGTTTTGCCGCTTTGCGGGCTGCAATCTCTGGTCAGGTCTGGAAGACGACCGCCCTTCGGCCATCTGTCAGTTCTGCGATACTGATTTTGTCGGCATGGACGGGACCGACGGCGGCCGCTTTCAGACCGCTGAGGATCTTGCCGCGAAAATCGCCGCCATCTGGGGCAAGTCGCGCGCACGGCGCTTTGTCGTGCTGACGGGGGGCGAGCCGCTGTTGCAGGTGGATCGTGCACTGGTCGATGCCCTGCATCGCGAGGGCTTCTTCATCGCTGTCGAAACCAACGGAACGCAGGTGCCGCCCGCCGGCATCGACTGGATCTGCGTGAGCCCCAAGGCCGGTGCACCGCTGAAGCTGACCCGGGGGCAGGAGCTGAAACTCGTCTATCCGCAGGCGGATTTGCTGCCGGAAGCCGTCGCCAGCCTCGCTTTCGAGCACTATTTCCTGCAACCGATGGATGGCCCGGAACAGGCAGCCAATACGCAGGCGGCCATTGCCTATTGCCTCGCCCATCCCCAGTGGCGCTTGAGCGTGCAGACGCACAAGGTCATTGGAATCCGTTGACGCGCCCCCGAGGGTACAGGCTATCCTTCGTTTGAAGTGGAGAGGTCATGAGCCAGGATAAAGGCGCGCTCGTTCTGTTTTCGGGGGGGCAGGATTCTGCCACCTGTCTGGCCTGGGCGCTCGACAGGTTTGACCGTGTGGAAACCCTTGGGTTTGACTATGGCCAGCGCCACCGGATCGAACTGGAGTGCCGCGCCGCGCTGCGCAAGGGCATGGTGAAGCTGCATCCCGACTGGGCAGGCCGGCTCGGCGAGGATCACACCCTTGATCTCGCCTCGCTCGGCGAGGTGTCGCAGACGGCGCTCACCCGCGACATCGCCATCGAGATGGAAACGGGAGGCCTGCCGAACACATTCGTGCCAGGTCGTAACATCATCTTCCTCACCTTCGCCGCCGCGCTCGCCTATCGGCGCGGGCTGAAGCACATTGTCGGCGGCATGTGCGAGACGGATTTCTCCGGCTATCCCGATTGCCGCGACGACACGATCAAGGCGCTTCAGGTTGCGCTCAACCTTGGTATGGATCGGCGATTTGTGCTGGAAACGCCGCTGATGTGGATCGACAAGGCCGAAACCTGGGCGCTTGCAAAACGCATCGGCGGGCATCGGCTTGTCGAACTCATCGTGGCGGAAAGTCACACATGTTATCTCGGGACGCGCGGCGAGAAACATGACTGGGGCTTTGGCTGTGGCACCTGTCCGGCCTGTGAGCTTCGTGCGAAAGGCTACCATGCCTTCGTCGCCAGCGAGGAGGAATGAACATGCGCTATGTCAGTCTCGGCAACAGTGGCCTGAAGGTCTCGCGCCTCTGGCTCGGCGCCATGATGTTCGGCCTCCGGACAGACGAGGCGGAAGCGGGGCGCATCGTGTCCGCCGCACGCGAGGCGGGTTTCAACGCGATCGACACGGCCGATCAATACGCCAATGGCGAATCCGAGCGTATCACGGGCCGGCTGATCGCGCAGGACCGTGACCGCTGGGTGCTCGCGACCAAGATCGCCAACCCATCGGGTACGGATCCCAATCGCGCCGGCCTGTCGCGGCGCTGGCTTATGCAGGGCTGTGATGAAAGCCTTTCGCGGCTCGGCACCGACTATATCG
>JAIUNP010000143.1 GCA_020161975.1 Pseudomonadota bacterium | reverse complement strand
GCCCGAGCCTCCAGACAGATTGAAGTCGCCACCAACGCCGGCCCCGCCATTGCCAGCCGCCAACAGGCTGTAACCGCCCCAGCCACCGCCTGCGCCACCCGTCGCAGAGCAGAATGAGCCGAACGATGATGTGCCGCCGCTACCACCCGCCGAATTTGATGCCGCGCCGCCAGCACCAACGGTCACCGATATCGTCTGGCCGGGTATGACCGCACAGAGCTTTTCAGCAAACCCACCGGCACCACCGCCGCCGCCAGCGTTTCCGGCCAGCCCGCCGGCCGATCCGTCGCCGGTTGCGCCGCCCGCACCGCCGCCACCCCAGACGCGCGCCAGCACTTGATAGACACCATCCGGCACAGTGAACGAATAGGTCCCGACAGCACGATAGACGTGCCGACCCTGCAGCATATTGATTGCCCACCGCAACCGGCGCGGAGATACCCCGATGGTCTCGGATGTTCCCGCTGCCGCTTCCGCCTCCGTCGCCAGACGAACCAGCCCACTTGCTGTTTCGGACGCCACCCGCGCTGAAAGCCCTGCCGGCGTGATGACGCGCACCGCATCAACACCTGCCTGCACCTCGGCGGCTGTCGCCAGTTCGACAACGCCGAGCACGTCTTCAGCGGCACGGGCGCTGGCCCAGCCCCCGGCGATGCGGCGCAGCCAGCGGTCCGAATGATCGAGCGCGCGGTCCTGCGCGATAACGAGAAAACCTTGCGGCGGGTCGATCGACACCCAGACCGTGCCATTCCACTGCACAAGCCGGTTTGTCAGGCCCGCCCATGCGCCAGTCGCAGCGGCCGCAACAACATAGGTGACACCAAGGGCCGGATTTGCGGGTGGATTGGCGACCTGCGCACTCTCGACCGAACAGAAGCCTGCCCGCAGCATCTGCAGGATCGACACCGCCGCCGATGGCTGGATTTGAACGGTCACCTGCGCCGTCTCGGAGACAGGGAAGACGATATCCGTCGTCAACTCCACAGCCGCGCCCTGCGCGGGCGAGCGCTTCTCCACCAACACGTGCTTTGCGATGGCGATCATGTCGCCCGCAGCATCGAACACACCGATCTCGCGGATGTCGAATGGACCATCCGCGGCCGGGATCAAAGCCGTCACGCGCCAATGCGTAAGGTTCACCGGGTCGCGGCCCGATGAGATGATCGGATAGGCCGCGCCGACGCGCCGGACGAGGTCCGTCATGCCCGGCGCGGGCACGATGGGGGCGCCGTTGCCGTCGCCCACCCGAATTGTGGTCAGATTGAGAGCCGCGCCCCCGATCGCTGCGGCAATCTTCTGCTGGCCAATGGTTGTGACGACACCGACGAATTCGCTCATGTCAGACCTGCGGAGAAACGCGCAACCGTGAGCTCACGGCAGCTGCGATGAACAAAGGGGGATTGCCGACGAGGCGCGTGATCGGATCGACTGACGGCCGGATGGACACACGCGATCGGACGGCGGCGCCGACAAACACAGAGGTTTCGGCCTCGGCCTCGAAACGCATCGTCACGTCTTGGCTGTAGCGCTTCATGCCGTCGATCATGCGACCGATGGCCCGCTGAAGCCTCACGGTGATTGCTCGCCCTTCGACCTCGAATACAGCTTCGTCGATCGCCAAGGTGATGACATGTGTTCCGGGCGCGACCTTCGGCTGCTCCTCGAACCACTGGCGCCAGCGCGTCACGCGGATGCCCAGCATGGCTAAGCCCGTTCGGACACCGTCAACAAAGCCTTTGCGGGCATGAAGTTCGTAGGACGTCTTGAGCAGCCGCCTGATGACCGCTTCGCTCATGCCCGGCTCGACAAATTCCTCGATCGAGAACTCGCGAATGAGGAACGGCAGCACGCTCGCATCGACATCGTCGATCCGCTCGAACAGAAGCCTCTTGAAGTCAGGATCGGCAATGGCGCGCACCATCACCTTGCCGAATGCCTTGCCACGCTCGTCGGAAATAGACGGCGGAACCAGTGAGGGTGTTGCGCGCCCCTCAATCATGGCGCGTACTCCAGAAGCCGCCCAGCGCCAGCAGCGCTGCGAACAGGATCGCCGAATTGAATTGATCGTTGAGCCGAGCCGCGTGATCGGCGCAGGCCGGCGTGAAGACGGTGACACCTTGAAACATGGCCCAGAGCACCTGCCCGCCGAGCAGCAAAGCAACAAGAAACTGCGCGACGTTCATGGCAGCACCACGATGTTGACGGTCAGCGACGTGGCGACGAAGAACTCAAACCGCTGCAGTTGCTGGAACGCGAGGCCGGAAACCTCGGCGTCGATGACACCCATCAGAACCTTGACCGCTTTTTCGAGGTCTGACGGCGCGACGGCCGCGCCGAGACGCTCGCGCCAGACCTTCAGCACCGCCTGCGCCGCTGCCGTAGCATCGGCCTGAATGGTCGAGGCCATGCCGCGCCCGCGAATGGTCAGAACCGGCGCGCCGGTCACCGCCACAGGCGGCTTGACGAAGACATCGTCGCCAAAGCGAATATCCAGAGCCTCGGCCGTGTTGAACGTCGCCAGAACCTGATTGCGCAGATCGATGCCGGCCGCGCCTGCCAGCGTCAGGGGATAGATATCGATCACGCAGGGCTGCGGTCGAACGACAGCCACATCAATGATCGCGGCAGAGACCCCGATCGCAGTCTCTCGGTACCAGGCGAACGATCCGCCCGTGCTGATCCGCTCATAGGCATTGGCCAGCCTCAGACGATACAACTCCGGGTCTTCTGCATCAGCGCCACCGCTGCTTTCCGTTGGGTTCGTCACCACAACGCCTGCGACCGGGTCTAGCATTGATGTCAATTGGCCGGGCAGAAACCCGTTGCCCGCGAGGCCGGAAAACTCCGCTTCCGCCGTCACGTCGGCGCTCAGCGCTCCGATAGCAATGACACACGGAGCCAGCGTGAAAAACATGCCATTACCAGCGCCGACGCGCGTCCCTGCTGAAATGAACACAGCTTCGGCGCGCGCCTGCGGGATGGAAAACCGCAATGTGACGCGCGCTTTCGACGCCGCAAGGCGAGGCGTCGAGCGGTTCGGCCCAAGCCGCTCCAGTCCCGCGATCCCCGCGAGCGCGACAAGATGCTGCTCGGCCACCGCCTGCGCCTCTTCGCCCAGCACGCTCATGGCGTAGGCGAGTGCCTCGATCAGCAGCATCTCGATCTGCATCGGATAGAGCGTGCGGCCGGTCTCGCCCTCGAACCACGTCACCAGACGCGCCTTCCACACCTGCGCATCGACCGTGAACAGCTGGGGCGCGGGCAGCGCCTTCAGGGCATCCAGTGAGTAAGGGCCGGGATCATCACGCCGCATCGGCCACCCCCGGAATGCGATCGGGCGGAAGCAGCACAACCGTCTGCCGGATGGTGCGGGTCACATCGGCCCTGAGGCGCCAGAAAACGGGGAAACGCCAATGGTCGAAATCCTCGCGCGTGATGGCGACGCGCTCGACGATGACGCGCGGTTCCCACGCACGGATCGCGTCGAAAATCTCGCGGCTGATGTTCGGGATCGCGTAATCGGGACGGCGGTCGATATAAGGTGCCAGCCGTGTGCATTTTTCAGGTTCAGTCGGCACCGAACCCTTCTCGGTCAGAACGATGGTGTTGATCGCCTGCTCGACATCATCAAGGCCATGCACGATCTCGCCTAGCGCCGTCGCAGGCGCGGCAAGGTTGCGGCCGATCTTCGGCTGCCAATGCAGGAAAGGGATGGCGCGGCGGTCAAGCATGGCCGCGACTATAACCCTCCGTTTTCAATCCCGGAGGGAGACATTGTCGCCGTATCAGGTTCCAACTGGCGGGCCGGAAGGTCCGGGCGGCGCGCTCACATGGCCATGGTCACTGCCGACATTCTTGCCATTGTGCTTGAGCGCCGTGCCCTCGATTTCAACCGGCCCTTTGATCTTGACGCTTCCAGCTTCGATGTTCAAACCTGCAGGCAGTTTCAGCGTCAGCGAACCGGACGCCTTGTCATATTCGAAATCAAGTCCGCCTTCCAGCAGCGCCTTCAGCAGCTTGCCGTTCGTCGTCGGCGGTTGATCGGCTTTGCTGTAGCGTGCGCCCAGAATGACGCCATCCTCGCCGTGACGGTCGAGCAGCACATTCACCTGAGAACCCATATCCGGCTGGTTGAATATCTTCGATCCACCCGCCGCCGCCGTGTTCCAAGCAAGCCAGTAGGATTGGGTGCCGTCCTCATCAACGATCTCGACCCGAGAGCGGCCGGTCTTGGGGTCATTCTCCCGCACGATGCCGCGCTTGAATTGCGCACTGCGATAGCTGTCATCCACTGGCCTTGCTCCCGACCCCGTTGATTTCGATATTCGTGGTGTATCCCTGACGGGTGATGTGGTGGCGCGAAGTCTTGATGACATAGCGCCCGGCCCATTTGCCGAAGCCGGCGTCCAGCGCAATGATCTGGCCGGCGACGAGCAGCGGATTGCCGACGAGCTCGATGTTGCCCGTTTGCTTCTTCAGGTTTTCCTTCTCCAGCTCGGATTTGGCGCGGGCCTTGGCCTGACCAGGGTTTTCGACGCGCTCGTCGAGCCGCAGCGTGTCGCCGTTCTTGACTGCCTTGTCCTCGACCTCGACTTCGATCTTCTTCTTCTCGTTGCCGTCGAAATAGCTGACCTTGGCCTTCGAATAGGTCTTGTGCGAGCCGCGCTTCAGATCAGCCGTGATGTAGTCATCGCTGCACGCCCGGATCGTGAACACCGGATCGCGCTCATGAACTTCCTCGCGCTTGGCGAAGACGAGTTTGCTGCCACGGACAGTGAAATAGGCCCCGAAGGCGTCGGCCAGCCGGGACAGGAATTCGAGATCACGCTCGCGGCGCTGAGTGATGCGCTCGAACGAGACATCTGGAGGCGAGCCGACAACCGAAAGGCCATGCTCGCCTGCGACCTTGCCTGCGATCTGCTTCAGGGACTGGCTTTCATATCCCTTGGTCTTCTTGGTGCGCAGGGCCTTGGAGACGGGCGCCGAAACACCCCGGAATGTAAACGTGTCGCCGCCCCGGCCGAGACGTGTATTCGGCTCGTCAATCTCGAAGTCGCCACAGGGAACTAGCAGCGCCGGCTTATAGCCGATCCAGAGAGAAACCTTGTCGCCATGCTCCGGGCACCACGGGCCACGCCAGAGCCCGTCCTTGTCCTGCACATTGACTTCAATCTCGTCGGCCTCGCCATGTACCTTGTCGGTATACGTGCAGGAGATCAGATGCGGGCTGAGCTCGCTCGAAATGTCGATGCCCTTGTAGAGGAGCTTGAACAACGGCTCTGTTGGCTGCGGCAACGACAACATGGCATCCTCAATCGCAGCTCGTTTGGCGCCAGCCCGTAGCCCGCCAGATGCCCTTGGCCGACATTTGCGGCGGGGAAATCGACGTGCCGTAACCCAGCGGGTGCCAGCGGTCGAAATACTGCTCGCGCTCGGCTTCGCACGCCTCCATGCTCGACGCCTCGATCTCGATCGAGACAGACCGCTGGCTTGTTGTCTCGCGGACGATCGCGCGCTCGTGGTCTGGGGTTGCTTGGGTCATGCGGCTTCTCCTCTCTTCCATGGCGGGAGCAACTCATCGGCGAGCGGTTCCGGATCAAGGATCGGAATGCGCAATGTCAGCCCGACCGGCAGCGTCGCGGGGATCGGCCCGAGCGCGTCGCCGAACAATTCGCGGTTCGCCTTGATGATTGGCGAGGTCCGGTTTGCGTCGCCATAATAGCGATAGGCCAGATGGTCCCAGCGCTCGTTCGGACCCGTGACATGCTCAAGATACCCCATGCCTGCCTCCTATCGCCGCGCACCGACATTGCCGCTGGCGATCGCGCTGATCGCGGATGCGGCCGCGCGGGCAATCTGCGCGAAGAATGTGAGCGGGCTGTCGGCAGGAATTTCCTGAAGCTTGGCGGTGACCTTCATCCGCACCGGCCGGCCATAGGGCGTCGTCTTCAGGGTCTGCACGTCAAGATCTTCGATCAGCCAGCGAACGCCGTTGAATGAGCCGTCGCCCGCGACATAAGTCAGCGGCACGCGATCGGCAAAAGCAGCCATCAGCTTGGAAAGCTCGGCCTCGGCGTCGCAGAAGGTTTCGTCGAAGAAGAAGTCGAGCGACTTGGTGTCATTCTCGTCGCCCATGTCCTGCACGGGCGGCTTGCCTCGCGCCACCTTATGCTCGACGAGTGTTGCCTTCTTGCCTTCCTTGGAGGCGTTCGGGCCGGTCCAGACCGCATCCCCTATCCTGATGTCTCCCAGCAGCGCGAAAATCATGGCGCATCCTCCCCAAAAGTGGGAACCGGTTTTGGGACAAGAGGATGCGAGATCATCTCTTCTTGCCTCAGTGCTTGGCGCGATCACGCTTGTCGAGTTCGGCCCGCATGGCTTCAGCCAGCTCGTATCCGATGCTCGGCAGCGCGCCGCGCAGCTGTTGAATGAAGTCGCCGCCGCCAGAACCGGAGAAGTTCGGGGACAGCGTCAGATTGACGGAGATCGGCCCGCTGCCGCTGACGGTGCTTTCGCCGTCGCCATTGGCGGCAGGCGTCGCGCGGGCGAAGTTCGGTTGCGGCGCAGTGATACCGGGCGCAGCTTGCGCCCCGATGGCGAATGTCCCTGCGGTTGGGATCGACGCGGCAAGACCAGCCGCGATCGTGTGTGCAGCCGCCAACGCGCGCGGCGCGCCGGCATTGATGGCTCCGGCGAGCGTCTGGCCGAACTGGACGCGATCAAGGTCCGACAGAGGGCCGACCTTGGCCGGCGAGTGCGGCAAGTGGTCCCTGATCTGCTGGACGGTTTCGCGCGCGGCTGCGACGGCGGCAGCTGCTCCTACCCGGATGCCGGTCGCAAGGGTCTGCATCATGGCCACGCCATGAGAATGGAAGCTCACGCCCGCGAAGATGCTGGTGACTGTGGCGACCGCTGTCTGGGCGGCCGGTGCCAGCGCGTCGATTGCTGCCTTCGCCGCGTTCGCCTGATCGGTTGTCGCCTTCACGTCAGTCGCTGACGGGCCGAAGATGAAGTTCGAAACCTTCGACAATCCCGTGACGATCGGATCGAGCATCGTCCCGATCTTGCTGCCGATATTCGAGAGGAACGTTCCGACCTTGTCAAAGGCGGTTCCGAGGGCTGTTTCCAGTTTGGTGCCCCAGCCGACGATCCAGTCGAGCACCGGCTCAAGCACCTTGGAGATCGCCTCGATCGGGTTTGGCAGCGCGGGCCACACAATTCCGGCGAACCAGTTTTTTACAGCCGTCCAGCCATTGTCGAGCGCGGTGACAACCGGCTCGAACACGTTTCCGATCAGGACGGACAGGCTGGGCAATTCCGGCCACTTGATCGAGGCGAACCAGTTCTTCACGCTGGCCCAGCCATTGTCGAGCGCGGAAGCCGCGCCCGAGAAGATGCCGGAAAACCATCCCTTGATGTTCGACCAGCCGCTCGAAATCGCGTTGCTGATCCGCCCTCCGAGACCGCCCAGCCAAGACGCGAGCGAAGCCCATGCCGATTGCAAAGTGCTGCTGATTGATGCCCAAAGCTGCGACAGCCACGGGCCGATCTTGTCCCAGTTCTGGTAGATCAGATAGGAGGCAGCCGCGATCGCGGCGATGCCGGCAATGATCCAGCCAACCGGCGTCGCCATCATCGCGGCGCCGACCGCCATAAAGGCCCGCGAAAGTAGCGCGAGCGGCGAGAGCAGGAAACGTGCGAGACCGCCAAGACGGCGCAGCACAATGCCGAAAGCCGCGCCCCAGCCACCCACGGCAGCAATGCCCGACGAGATGCCGCCGATCAGCCCAGACATGAACCCGGAGAGCACGACCCAGAGGATACGCACCGGCGCAAGCAACATCATGAACACGCGGCCGAGGCGCGCGAACAGGGAGACATTCTTGCCGGCTTCGTTGACCTTGTAGAACGCACCGAAAAGGCCAAGAAGCCCGGTCTTGAAGACCGCCAGCGCCAGCTTTGCCGCCGCCATGGCGACGAGAAGGCCGACGATTGCCGTCGCCACCATGGCGACGTTCGCCGCGAGTTCGGGGTTTGCCTTCACCCATGCTTCAATCGCGTTCACGATCGCAATGATCTTGTCGACCTTCTCGTTGAGCTGGGGCGCTAGCGCTTTGCCGAGCGTGGTCCACAGTTCAGAGAACGCTACGCTGAGTGCGCGCGATTTTTCGACGCCGAGCCCCATACGGGTGAGGAAGTCGGAGCCGATCACATCGCCCGAGTTCATGGCACGCTTGCGGATTTCCTCGAATTTTTCGAGGTTCTGCAACAAGGCGCGCGCGGCTTGCTGCGCCTGAACGTCGCCGAAAATCTCGTTGATCTTGGTCAGATCGTTACCGGCGAATTTCTTGAGCGTTTCCAGAACAGCGTCCAGTGGCCGGCCAGCCGCAATGGCATCCTTCATCACCTTGTTGATGTCGATGCCCGCTTCCGAAAACGCCTTAACCGCCTTGTCCGCCGTGATCTTGTTCATCATGTCGCGGATGCCGGCCGCAGAGCCTTCCATGTTGTTCACGACACCGTTCACAACCTGAAAGGCCGCGCCGATATCTGCGACGGCGGGAACACCCGTGCGACCCATTGTGGCAAACTGAGACGTGAGCCGGGGCAGGTAAGGCACCATGCGGTTGAGTTCGGCGTTGCCATCCTTGCCGGTCTGGGCAATCACCGACAGCGCCCGTCCGACCTCGCCAGCTGCGATCTTGCCGTTGTTGATCATTGCCACAGTCAGCTGGCTGAGATCAGCGATTGGGGTCTTGGTGGCGATCGCGGCCTTGGCAACGGATGACAAGGCTGCCTCGGCAGCCGTCGCATCCAAGCCACCTTCCATCAGCTTGTTCATGCCACCCAGCAATTCGACAGAGCTCATATTGAGGGCGCGGGACTGACTGCGCACGCGCTCGCCGAGCGCTACGAGTTTGGCGCCGGAGAGATCAGACTTCAGGCCAATATCCGTCAGAGCGTCTTCATATTCGTTGTATGCCTTGACAGCCTTCGAGATCGGAGCCGCCACCGATGCGGCCGTCGCCATTGCGCCGATCAGGTTCGATTGCGCTTCAGCCTGCCGTTGTGCGGCTGCCTGTTGGGCTGCCTGCACACGCTCGACGGTGGCCACCTTGCGTGCCGCATCGTTCAGACCCGTCAAGGCATCACGCACCGCCCGGATCGGGCCGGTAGCGCGATTAATCGCCTCTAGGATCAGCTGGACACGCATTCTTGCCTTCCACTTGGCTCGCCGTCACTTGCGCGGCTTCTTTGCCGCCTCGGCCTGGCGCTTCGCGTAGGCGCTCTGTTCCTCGAACCAGAAGGCGAAATCGCTCGCCCTCATGCGCATCAGCTCTTCGAAGCTCCATCCTTCATTGACCAAGGCGACAACGGCCTCGGCGCTGGGCCAGACCTTCTGGCCTAGTGGACGTTTCCCGAGGCGTCGCCGTCCTGCCCGTCATCCTCGCTGTCGCCGAGGATCGCGCCGGTCAGCTGGAGATAGTC
>JAIUNP010000142.1 GCA_020161975.1 Pseudomonadota bacterium | reverse complement strand
CTCCGGCGTCGGCTGCTGGCCGGTAATCCAGGCCATCAGATCCGGCTCTTCCACCGCCATCAGCGCCTCGAAGATATCGGCCTCCGCCTCGTTGAAACTGGCGGCGCGCCGGTCCGCAAACTGGCCGATCAGCATGTCGAGTTCGCGCATCCCGCGATGGTTCGCGCGGTAGATGATGCGCTTGAGGCGCGGGCTGAGCAAATTCGGATCGGTCATCATGGTCATGCGGTGTAGGCATTCACATCATCGGGCGTTGCGACATTGGCCGCGCTGGCCCCCTCGACGACGCGCTTGACGAGGCCGGAGAGCACCTTGCCCGCGCCGACCTCGACAAAGCGGTTGACCCCCTGCCCGCCCAGCCAGGCCATGCTCTCGGCCCAGCGCACCGAGCCCGTGACCTGTTCGACAAGACGACGGCGGATGTCGTCCGGGTCGCTGCTGGCCACCGCCAGCACGTTCGCGACCACCGGCACCACCGGCGCCTTGATATTGGCTTGCGCCAGCGCGGCCGCCATGGCTTCGGCCGCCGGCTGCATCAGCGAGCAATGGAACGGTGCGGAAACCGGCAGCGCCAGCGCACGACGGATACCCTTGCCCTGCGCGATCGGAATCGCCCGCGCTATGGCCGAGGCATGGCCGGAAATCACCACCTGCCCACCACCATTGTCATTGGCAAGTTCGCACACTTCGCCCTCGGCAGCCTCCTTCGCCACCTCGGCAGCCTGCTCTTTCGTCGCACCGATCAGCGCAGCCATGCCGCCAAGTCCGACCGGAACCGCCTTCTGCATCGCATCACCGCGGATGCGCAGAAGCTTGGCCGTATCGGTGATCGACAACGCGCCGGCAGCGGCCAGCGCCGAATACTCTCCCAGCGAATGCCCGGCCACGAAAGCAACATCGCGCCTGAGATCGACACCCTTTTCCGTCTCCAGCGCCCGAAGTGCGGCCAGCGACACCGCCATCAGTGCCGGCTGGGCATTGGCGGTCAAGGTCAGTTCATCGCCCGGCCCCTCGAAGATCAGCGCAGAGAGCTTCTGCCCCAGCGCCGCGTCCACCTCCTCAAACACCGCACGGGACGCGGGGAAGGCGTCATGGAGCGCCTTGCCCATACCAACCGTCTGGCTGCCCTGTCCCGGGAAAATGAATGCCGTGCTCATGCTGCCTCCCACGCGCAAAAATGCTCTGCCGGGCTTCGCGCGGAAGCGCGAGCCTGTCAAGACGATGGCGGTGCGGGCGACGCTCCGCTACACCACCCGCATGACCGTTGATTCTGACACGCTCGCCCGTCTTGAAGCCGAACTGATCCGGCTGGCCACCGCCTGCACCCCCGGCGCCACCGCCTGCCCGTCAGAGGCGGCGCGCACCATCGGCGGCAATCATCCCGACCAATGGGGCCCATTGATGCAGCCCGTACGCCGCATCGCGGTCCGGCTCGCCAACGAAGGACGCCTCGTGATCACCCGCAAGGGAAAACCTGTCGACCCCAACGACTTCCGAGGCGTCTACCGCATCGCAGCGCCCCGGCTCGACTGAGCCCACCGGGGCAATCCACGCGGCACCGCACACAAAACCGCGATTCCCGCTGCTTTCGCGCCGCCAGCAGGCCAATGAAAACGCTCATTGCGACAATGATACGACAGAGCTCCGCGATTTACGCATTGCTGCATTGCAAAATTTATCTTTGACTTTTTGTGCACCGCAACATAGCTTCTGTTTCGAAAGTTCACGCCCAGTCAGGCACCCAAGATACAACTCGATGGAGCACATCATGTTCAAGTTTGAAGATTTCCAGAAATTCGGTCAGGACGGTTCGGAGAACGTGCAGAAGGCGTTCGCTGCCTCGCAGAAGTCGGCCCAGGCGATTTTCGCCGAGGTGCAGGACTACTCGAAGAAGTCGGTTGAGGCCGGTCAGGCCCACTTCGAGAAGCTGCTCGGCGTGAAGGCCCTCGACAAGGCCATCGAGCTTCAGACCAGCTTCGCCAAGTCGTCCTACGAGGGCTTCGTTGCCCACGCCACCAAGCTCGGCGAGCTCTACACCAACGCCGCCAAGGAAGCTGCCAAGCCGTTCGAGGCTGCGGTTGCCAAGGCTCAGGCCAAGTAATTTTGCGATGCGGGGCAACCCGCTTCGGCAGTGAATGGTACGGCGCGCTGTTCCTCCCGCGCGCGCCGAATGGAAGGCCCGGCGCTCCTCCCCCAGCCGGGCCTTTTCATTTTCGCCGCGCCGTCACCAGACGGCGCGGCGTTTTCTTTATGGCCACATTCTTCACTATGAACGAACTGGGGGGAGCGAATCACATGGCAATGCTGTGGCAGGACACCGGCGGAAAGGTCTCGCCCTCGCGCGTGACCGCCTTGGCGCTGGTCTGCCTGCCGGCGTGCTGGCTGGCGATGAACGCAGCTCTCGGCCAGCTTGGCCCGCGCCCGATGACCGCCGCCATTCACGAAACCGGGGACTGGGCCCTGCGCCTTGTCTGGCTCGCCCTGCTGATACGGCCGGCACGACGCATTCTGGATTGGCCGCGCCTCATCGGATTGCGAAGGATTGTCGGCGTCTCCGCCTTTTCCTATGCCGGGCTGCACCTGACACTCTACGCGGCAGACCTGAAATGGGACCTTCTGAAGGTCGGCAGCGAGATTGCGCAGCGCATTTACCTCGGCCTCGGCTTTGCCAGCCTGACCGCGCTGGCTGTCCTGGCCGCAACCTCGCGCGATTCGGAAATTCGGCGGCTTGGTGCCGGGGCGTGGAAAGATCTGCACCGGCTCGTTTATCCCGCCGCCGTGCTGATGCTGGTGCATTTTTTCCTGCAATCGAAGCTGAATGTCACCCAGCCGGTGCTGATGGCCGGCCTGCTTGTCTGGCTGTTCGGCTGGCGCTGGCTCGAATCGAATCGCCGGACGAACGCCGGCAGTCTTGTCCTGCTCGCAGTGTTCGCGGCATTTGCGACCATGGCCATCGAAGCGGCCTGGTATGGCCTGATGACCGGGGTACCCGCGCAGCAGATTCTCACCGCAAATTTTGAATTCGACTATGAAATCAGAATGATGTGGTGGGTTCTTGCTATGGGTTTTGTGGCAGCGGCGCTTCAGGCCTGGCGCGGGATGGCGAGCACAAAAAAGCCGCCGATGAGGCCGGCGGCTTTCAATAATCCGTGACGTGTCCGGAAACGGGTGTCAGCCGCCCGGCGTCCAGGGCTTGTAATCGCCGGTCGCGGGCGGGCGCTGGCCGCTTGCCAGCGTCGAGCCCGGCGGATGATAGGCGCCAGGCGTACCGGTCAGATTCGGAATGTGCGGGAGCTGCCAGTCACGCGGCTGATAATCTTCCTTGGTCGGCGGCGTATCGACGCGATGGTGCATCCAGCCATGCCAGCCGGGCGGAATCTTTGAACCGTCAACCTCGCCCTTGAAAATGACCCAGCGACGCTCAAAACCAAGCGTCTTGTCCTTCACCCCGCCGCGCGTCCGGTAATAGATGTTGCCGAACTCATCCTCGCCCACGCGCTCGCCCTTGCGGTAGGTGTACCACCGGGTGCCCATGGTCTGGCCGTTCCACCAGGTAAAAATCTCTTTGAGAAGGCTCATGGCTATCACGCGTCCTCTGGCGCCGATCCCGCGCCGAATGACCTTCTCTTGCCGCGAAGCCTCTGAACTGTCCAGAAAATTCGCCACTTTTGGCGGCACTTTTCCCGCCAGAGCACCGGTCCGCCCTCCGGAAGCCGTCCCAGGCGCCCCACTAGATATAGTAGGTGGCCAGAGCGCGACTTCTGTCCATATGGTTAACCATGCGTAAACGTCCGAATGCCCGCCCCGGCTCACGCCCGATCTGCGATTCCCGCGATTCGCAACGGGATTCCAATGGGTTGGAATGTCATCCTCATATCATCCCCACTGTTCACACCCTCGACACAAGATATTGATGCAATCGCGTCAAGCGATAACTACATATTGACGAAAGGCGGAATCAGAGCCTAGCTTCACCCATCGTTGCGGAAGGACTGGTCCTGACGCGGCCCACCGGTGCGCCCTTGCGGGTGCCGGGCGG
Organism: Pseudomonadota bacterium; assembly: GCA_020161975.1. Classification (GTDB taxonomy): domain Bacteria; phylum Pseudomonadota; class Alphaproteobacteria; order Rhizobiales; family Beijerinckiaceae; genus JAIUNP01. The sequence continues at coordinate 5,525 of JAIUNP010000142.1, read as the reverse complement.
GTTCGTTTCAAGGCCGTGTCAGACGGAAACAACAGTCCATCGCAACGGACAGGGTAAGCATCAAACAGTTTTGTGGGCAGGTGCCGTTGAACGCGGCCCGGGACCTTTGCGTCCCAAAATCGGGGAATGACCAATGCGCTTTGAACGGCGGTACACGACAGCGGGACGCTCACCCTACGAGGCAATCCCCTTCCACACCACGAAGTCGGAAATCCGCAACCCGGACGGGTCGGTGGTGTTCCGGCTGGAGCAGCTTGAGGTTCCCGAAAGCTGGAGCCAGGTTGCCGCGGACGTGCTGGCCCAGAAGTATTTCCGGAAGGCCGGCGTGCCCAAGGCACTGAAGCGCGTTGAGGAGAACGACGTTCCCGCCTTCCTGTGGCGTGCGGTTGCGGATGAGGCTGCCCTGACCGGTCTGCCGGAGAAGGAGCGCGCGGGCTCGGAAACCTCGGCCAAGCAGGTGTTCGACCGTCTTGCCGGTTGCTGGACCTACTGGGGCTGGAAGGGTGGCTATTTCACCACCGAGGAAGACGCCTCCGCATTCTACGACGAATTGCGCTTCATGCTGGCAACGCAGAAATGCGCGCCGAACTCGCCGCAGTGGTTCAACACCGGCCTGCACTGGGCCTATGGCATCGACGGCCCCGGCCAGGGCCATTTCTATGTCGATTACCGCACCGGCAAGCTCACCAAGTCGAAGTCGGCCTATGAGCATCCCCAGCCGCACGCCTGCTTCATCCAGTCGGTGCAGGATGACCTCGTGAACGAAGGCGGCATCATGGATCTGTGGGTGCGCGAGGCGCGCCTGTTCAAGTACGGCTCGGGCACCGGCTCGAACTTCTCCCGCCTGCGCGGCGAAGGCGAGCGGCTGTCGGGCGGGGGCCGTTCCTCCGGCCTGATGAGCTTCCTCAAGATTGGCGACCGCGCCGCCGGCGCCATCAAGTCGGGCGGCACCACGCGCCGCGCCGCCAAAATGGTGGTGGTCGATGCCGACCATCCCGACATCGAGGCCTATATCGACTGGAAGGTGAAAGAGGAGGAGAAGGTTGCCGCCCTCGTCACCGGCTCCAAGACGCTCTCCAGGCACCTCAAAGCCATCCTCAAGGCCTGCGTGAACTGCGAAGGCTCGGGCGATGCCTGCTTTGATCCCGAGAAGAACCCGGCGCTGAAGCGCGAGATCCGCGCCGCTCGCAAGGCGCATGTGCCGGATGGCTCGATCAAGCGCGTGCTCCAGTTCGCACGGCAGGGTTTCCGTGATCTCTCGGTCGACATCTACGACACCGATTGGGATTCCGAAGCCTATCTCACCGTTGCCGGCCAGAACTCGAACAACTCGGTGCGCGTCACCGACGAGTTCCTGCGCGCCGTCGAGGCGGACGGCCAGTGGGCGCTGACCTCGCGCACCACGGGCAAGCCGATCAAGGAGATCGGCGCCCGTCCGCTGTGGGACAAGATCGGCTATGCCGCCTGGGCCTGCGCCGACCCCGGCCTCCAGTTCCACACCACCGTCAACGACTGGCACACCTGCAAGGCTTCGGGCGAGATCGTCGCATCGAACCCCTGCTCGGAGTACATGTTCCTTGACGACACCGCCTGCAATCTCGCCTCGCTGAACCTGCTGGAGTTCTACGATCCGGCGACCCGGCAGTTCGACATCGCGGCCTATGAGCACGGCGTGCGCCTCTGGACGGTTGTGCTCGAAATCTCGGTGTTGATGGCACAGTTCCCTTCGAAGGAAATCGCCCAGCTTTCGTATGATTTCCGCACACTCGGTCTCGGCTATGCCAACATCGGCGGCCTGCTGATGACCATGGGCCTGTCCTATGACTCCAAGGAAGGCCGCGCGCTCTGCGGCGCACTTTCCGCCGTCATGACTGGTATCTGCTACGCGACCTCGGCGGAGATGGCGGGCGAACTTGGCCCCTTCCCCTCCTATCCGAAGAACAAGCACCACATGCTGCGCGTCATCCGCAATCACGCGCGCGCGGCGCGGGGCGAGACCTCGGGCTATGAGGCGCTGTCGATCAACCCGGTCGCGCTCGACCATGCCTCCTGCCCCGTGAAGGAACTGATTCCCCATGCCGTCGCGGCCTGGGATCAGGCGCTGGCGCTTGGCGAGAAGCATGGCTACCGCAACGCGCAGGTTTCGGTGATCGCCCCCACGGGCACCATCGGCCTCGTGATGGATTGCGACACCACCGGCATCGAGCCTGACTTCGCGCTGGTGAAGTTCAAGAAGCTGGCCGGTGGCGGCTACTTCAAGATCATCAATCAGGCGGCCCTGCCCGCGCTGCGCACCCTCGGCTATTCCGAGGCGCAGATCGGCGAGATCGAGGCCTATGCCGTCGGCCATGGCTCGATCAAACAGGCCCCTAGCATCAACCACTCGACGCTGCGCGCCAAGGGGTTTGATGACGAGATGCTGGCGAAGCTGGAAAAGGCCCTCCCCTCGGCCTTCGACATCAAGTTCGCCTTCAACCGCTGGACCTTCGGCGATGAGGCGATGAAGCGCCTCGGCGTCTCGGACGAGCAGCTCAACGACATGACCTTCGAGCTGCTGCCCTTCCTCGGCTTCTCGAAGAAGGAGATCGAGGCCGCGAACATCCATGTCTGCGGTGCGATGACGCTGGAAGGCGCCCCGCACCTCAAGCTTGAGCACTACCCGGTGTTCGATTGCGCCAACCCCTGCGGTCGCATCGGCAAGCGCTACCTCTCGGTGGAAAGCCACATCCGCATGATGGCGGCGGCGCAGCCCTTCATCTCGGGCGCGATCTCCAAGACGATCAACATGCCGAACGAGGCGACCGTCGAGGACTGCAAGAACGCCTATATGCTCTCGTGGAAGCTGGCGCTCAAAGCCAACGCGCTCTACCGCGACGGCTCGAAGCTTTCGCAGCCGCTCAACTCCGCGCTGATCTCGGATGAGGCGGACGATGAGGACGATGCGATCGACGCGCTGGTGGCGGCTCCGGCGGCTGCCCGCACGGCGCAGGTGACCGAGAAGATCATCGAGCGCGTGATCGAGCGCATCGAGAAGGTGCGCGAGCGCGAGAAGCTGCCGGGCCGCCGCAAGGGGTACACCCAGAAGGCGATCGTCGGCGGGCACAAGGTCTACCTGCGCACCGGCGAATATGAGGATGGCCGCCTCGGCGAAATCTTCATCGACATGCACAAGGAAGGCGCTGCCTTCCGCGCCATGATGAACAACTTCGCCATCGCCATCTCGCTGGGTCTGCAATACGGCGTGCCGTTGGAAGAATATGTGGAGGCCTTCACCTTCACGCGCTTCGAGCCGGCGGGCTTCGTGCAGGGGAATGATGCCATCAAGTCGGCGACCTCGATCCTCGACTACGTGTTCCGCGAGCTGGCCATCTCCTACATCGGTCGCGATGACCTCGCCCATGTCACGCTGGAAGACCTCGGCGCGACCACGGTGGGCCGTGGCGATGCGGCTGAGAGCCTGCCTTCGGGTGAAGCCCCGGCGGCGCGTGCGGTGTCCAAGGGTCTCGTGCGCGGCAAGGTCACCAACTTCCTCAACGTGGTGGATGGCGGCGGCTCTGTCGCGGCGGTTGCCACGGCGCAAGGCGGGGCTGCGGCCTATGCCGTGGCCGGTGCCACGGCGCTGAAAGCGGATGACGTGGCGGACGCCATCGAGAGCCTGCCGTTCGCGGCGGCGGTTGCGGTCCCGGCCAAGGCTGTGGACGGAAGGGCTGAGGACTCCTTGGCCACCAAGCGCTCGATTGCGAAGATGAAAGGCTATGTCGGCGAAGCCTGCCCCGAGTGCATGAACTTCACGCTGGTGAGGAACGGCACGTGTCTCAAGTGCGATACTTGTGGGAGCACGACGGGTTGTTCGTGAATTAAATGACCGACAACAAAACCGAAAAACACACTCAGCCGGAATATTCGGCTGAGTTTTATTTGGCGAGAAGAAACATATATCTCTTCTCCTTCGCCTCTCTCGTCGCGTCAATATTTTATTGCAACTGCAGCGAGACCATTATTTTCCAAAACATTACACTATCTCACCCACCAAAATATCTTGTTTTTGCTTTGTTTTTTGTTGTTTTAACCTATTCAAGCGTCCATTTCATTATAACAGGACGCGCTTCTAGAAAAATATGGAAGAAGAACAAAATCAAGACTGACTCTGAAAAAAAGCTCTTTGAATGCCTTTCAAAAATAGAAAAGGAACTTAGAGACCTTCCGTCAAAAGAAATAAAAATAGAAGAGATCAACAAAACAATTACATACGCAAATAATATAATTCCTGAACTTGAAAAAATTATCAAAATTTCTAGAGAAAATTCAGATAAAATAAATAGAAGAACAAGTGAATTAATTTCAAAAATAACCTTAGGAAGCCAAATTGATGTTGATGCTATATCCGGAATTTCTCTTGGTGTAAATTACGAACACGCCATGCTATCATCGATCCATGAGCAAATATCATCAATCGGGAAACATCTGGATTTTTACATAAACACGAAACACGAGATAGAAACATCAACAACGGCAATAGAAAATATAATGAAAGAAGTTTTTTTTGAAGAAAAAATATCTATGACAGTATTTGATTCTTATCTTCCAATAATCTCTGCTCTATTTTCCATAATAATTTCATTTTACTCGATAGATCATCAATCAAAAATCCACTCATTTCTAGATATAAAACAATGTGACTGCTCAAATATAATTCAATTTTAGTGACCGCGAGAGGCGATTGATAGAATCAAACGGCAGCAACAGCTTTTCCGATTAGCTTTTTCAAGTCGTGGATGCTCGGGCCAAGCCCGAGCATGACGGTGTTAGGCCCGAGCATGACGGTGGTAGGCCGCGACATGACGGCTGAGGTGTGTGCCCCCTCCCCGCGTCATGGCCGGGCTTGGCCCGGCCATCCACGACTTGGCGACGAGACAAACAACGAAGTCGCTTTTCGTCTCGCTCCTACCAAGGCAAAGTCGCGGATGCCCGGCACAAGGCCGGGCATGACGATGTAGAGGCTGGGGCGATAGGAGCTGCGTGCATGGGCGGCTACGTTTACCTGATGACGAACCGGCCCAACGGCACGCTCTATTGCGGCGTGACCAACGACATCGCCCGCCGCGCCTATGAGCACCGCGAGGGCCTCGTTCCCGGCTTCACGCGCCGCTATGGCCTCAAGCATCTGGTGTGGTTTGAAGCCTTTGGCGACATCCGCGAGGTGATCCAGCGCGAAACATCCATCAAACGCTGGCCGCGCGCATGGAAAGTGCGGCTGATTGCCGACAACAATCCCGATTGGGCGGATTTATACGAAACGCTGGCATGAAGTCGTGGATGCTCGGGCTTGGCCCGAGCATGACGGTTGATGCCCTACTTCCCCAACCCCGTCGCGGCCCAGGCCTCCTCCGCATCCTCGGCATAGCGGAAAAGATCGAGGTCCTGCGGGGAGATGGTGCCCGCCTCGACAAAAGCCTCGAAGTTGATCGCCTTGCGCCAGAAGTCCGGGCAGGCCAGCACGATGGGCAGCGGAGATTTCTTCTGGG
>JAIUNP010000141.1 GCA_020161975.1 Pseudomonadota bacterium | reverse complement strand
GCCGAGCTGGGTGTGATAGGCCCAGATATCCAGCGTGAGGCCATAGCGTTCGAGACGGCGAACCCCCTCGCGGAATGCGGGCGACGCCATCAGGCCGCGAGGCGGCTGCGCTGGGCTGGAAATGACATCGGGGTGCTCGTGCCAGACAACCGGAATGCGCAGGCCCTTCAGCCTGCCGCCTCCGGCTTGGATCAGCGCTTCCAGCGCCGGGACGGCAGCATCCCCTTGCGTAATATCGACATAGCCGACGATGCCGGCGCAGGCCCGGCAATCACCGTAAAGCCCGCTTGCAGCCTGCGCGGCGATGCCGTTGACGAATTCGACCTCGCCGACAGGACGCAGAAGTTCCGGACCGGCTTGGCGATACATTGACCGGCACTGGATATAGACAGTTGCGGCGATGCGATGGCCATCGCCGGTGTCTGCGCGGAGTTCGGGAAAGAGATATGTCCCCTCCGGACGATCCCAAAGGTGATGATGGGGGTCGATGATCGGCAGGTCAGGTTCAAGAACAGCCTCCCTGTCGCTGTTCAGCCAGTCCTCGCGGACAGGAATATGAATTCCAGTTTTTGACACTGTCTCGCCCCAACCGTTGTGCGCTGCGGGCAACATATATGATGTTATCGCTAAAAATGAAACGCCATTTCGTTTTAATTAAACAAATCCATTGCCGCCTGCATCGGAAGGTTGAAGTTTTGAAGTTGGAGCGGGCTATTTTGATCATGAGTGATTCAGCCCGACCGATTGTGCTTCCGAGCTGCGGACACGAGCTTGGATGCCGGCACAATCCCAATTCCGGGCAATACCTTGCGCGGCGTTCCGCATCGGTTGCCGCGGCGCTCAAGATGAAAAGCCGTTTTTTGGCAGACCAGACCGCACCAAGCCTTCAAGAATGGGGTCCTGGTTCCTTTGTTCTGACATGAAATGATCTTTGTGCTCTTGATTGGTCCTGATCTGGATCGGTCGCTTTCTCGCAGCGATCGAAGATGACAAAACTGTCTCCGACATTGTACGTCCGCTTGTCTACCTCCGATCTGACATCTTGCGCGGCCTTGCCGTTCTTGATCGCCAACTCAGAGCGCATGTGCGGAATGACGCTACCTGCCGACGTCTGATGATCACGCGAGGCATTGGTGCAATCAGCGCTTTTACCAACGCGGCGACACGCTTCGAGGGGCTGTTCTTTACGAGGCGGCAACCAGCCTGCTGACCCGCGCTTGTTGCTGGCAATGGTATTCAGCTCAAAGAATGGCGCGGGCGTCGATTGGGCGATTTCTGGAGTTCTACAACCCGGGGGCGCCCTCACCAGGGCCTGATCGGGCAGACACCAGATCAAGCCTATAACAATGCGCTACAGTTCATTCCGGCGGCCGCTGGGTGCCGATCTATCCGGCGCTCACCAAATCCATGCCGCTATTCGCCAAGACGCCGGCTTTCGCCGCCTTTGACGATCTGGCAAGGAATGGTCTGGTCGATGGCTATGCGGGCGAGGCCTCGGCGGCGTCTGCTGCGGTGTTCCAGGCCAAGGTCGTTACCCAATCGGTCCAGAAGATGCTGGTGGATGGCATGAGCCCCGAGAATGCCGTGGCTTGGGCACAGCAGCAGATCGAAACCATATCGAAGGCCAAATAACCGCCGCGGTGTGGCGCGCTGTCGACCGCAGATTTGCCGGTGTTTCTCTACGTCGGCAGACGATGTCGATCGTGCGTCACACGCGGTAACCAGGCTTTCTGCTAGCAGTTCAGTCGCGATCAGGACCACGTCCCATGACTAGACAATCGGACAAAGACCGCTTTCGAACCCTGAAGGCGGATCTTTTCACCGCCGTCGTGGGCGACGTTCTCGACACGATGGGGCTGCAAAGGCAATTTTTGCCCCCAGCCACCATGCCGCTCGGCGATGAGGTGAAAATCGCCGACCGCGCGATGCCCGTTCTGGAAGCCGATTATATCAGCGGCGGCGGCAAGGGTCCACTTACGGACAAGGCCTTCGGTGTGATGTTCGAAGCGCTCGATTCGCTCACCGAAGGCGACGTCTACATCGCCAGCGGCGCCTCCTTCCAATATGCGCTCTGGGATGGACTGAATTTTCCTCTGGCGCATGGAGTGCCGCGTGTTGATGACCGGCGTGTGGTCAGCGGCATTGTCTACGTAATCAAGCACGGCCTGCAATGGAAGGACGCGCCGCAGGGCCACGGTCCGTACAAGACGCTCTACAACCGCTTCATCCGCTGGAGCCGCATGGGCGTGTTCGACCGCATTTTCGCAGGGCTCGCCGCCGAAGGGCCGAAGCCGGAGCGCATCATGATCGACGCCACGCATCTCAAGGCGCACCGCACCGCGGCGAGTTTGCTCAAAAAGGGGCTCTTCCCCGCTGTATCGGGCGCACAAAAGGCGGCTTGAACTCCAAGCTTCACGCCGTGTGCGATGGCGATGGCAAACCTCTCGTCATGCTGCTCACCGAAGGCCAGATGAGCGACCACAAGGGCGCCAGGCTTATGCTTTCCGCGCTTCCGGCCGCCAAAGCGCTGCTCGGCGACCGAGGCTACGACTCCAACTGGTTCCGGGCCGCGCTCGTGGAGAAGGGCATCGAGCCCTGCATTCCTTCATCGAAAAGCCGCAAGGTCGAGATCCCGCACGACACGGCGCTCTACAAGCAGCGCCACAAGATCGAGACCATGTTCAGCAAGCTCAAGGACTGGCGGCGTATAGCCACTCGCTACGACCGCTGCGCCCACGCCTTCTTCTCCGCCATCTGCATCGTGGCAACAGTCGCATTCTGGTTGTGAGCAATGAGTCCCGAGCCTAGAGCCTGCTGTTATCAGACAGAAGCATATCCTGAGTTTTTGATGTATTTTGCGCATTCGTGCATTCGTGTGATGCGAAGAGATCGAGAAGGTCTCCGAGCTTTCGCCAAGTGGCCTCAACGGTTCGAGGCGCTGCGTTGCGCATCAGGTGCTTGAGCTTGGCGGAGACCTGCTCGATCGGATTGAGGTCTGGGCTGTAGGCGGGCAGGAACAGGAGATGCGCGCCGACGGCGCGGATGGCCTGGCGGGCTGCTTTGCTTTTGTGCGAGCCAAGGTTGTCCAGGATGACGATGTCGCCCTTGGCCAAGGTCGGCACGAGCACGTGCCTGACGTAGGCCGTGAAGAGATCGCCATTGATCGGCCCATCGATCACCCAGGGCGCGTCGATGCGGTCGTGGCGCAAGGCACCGATGAAGGTCAGCGTCTTCCAGTGTCCGTGCGGCACGCGCGCATCGAGCCTTTGTCCCCGCGGGCCCCAGCCGCGCAAGGGGGCCATGTTGGTCTTGATCCACGTCTCATCGAGGAAGACGAGGCGTCGGGGGTCAATCCTGCCCTGATGCGCCTTCCAGCGCGCCCGCTTCCTTGCGATATCCGGACGTGACTGTTCCGTCGGCAGCACGGTTTTTTTGAAGCTCAGACCCTCGGCCCGAAGGAACGTCCAGACTGCCCGGCGATCGGTCTTGATCCCGCGCTCCGCAAGCTCCGCCGTCAGTCCCCGTGAGGTGAAAGGTCCGGCTGCAATGCGCGCCCGCAGCCATTCGGCGCGTTCGTCCGACAGCGTGCGCTTCTTGTGGCCACCGATCTGGCCGGGAGCCAACCCGCCCGTCTCACGTCGAAGTTTGCGCCACTTCGAAACGCACGACGGGCTGATCGAAAGCGCCGCCGCTATCTGTCGGATCGTCTCGCCCGCATCCGCACGCAGCAACGCACGGTCACGAAGGTCTTCCGAGTAAGGTCGCGTCATCCATGCTGGCCCCGCTCCCCAGCACGGACTTTGAACCAGAACGCGCCTGACTTGGGAATCAAGATTCCTTCAAAAAACAGCATGCTCTAGAATTCAGCGCCGCCAACAGCCCAGGCCTTCAGGATGTGCCGGGCAATGGCGAAGGACGCCGGCGAGCGCAGCCCTTGCGGATGGCTTGCCGACAGCAACTGCTGTGCCTCTTCACGCGAGAACCAGCGCACGTCCTCAAGTTCCGTCTCGTCCCGGGTGATGACGCTACTGGTCGCCTCGGCGAGGCAACCGATCATCATCGAGGCCGGAAACGGCCATGGCTGGGAGGCCAGATAGCGCACGCGCCCGGTCCGGATGCCCGCCTCCTCGAGAATCTCGCGCCGCACGGCATCCTCGATGGTCTCGCCCGGTTCGCAGAAGCCGGCGAGACAGGAGTAGTTGCCCTGCGGAAAGCGCGCCTGCCGCCCAAGCAGACACTGCCCGTCCCGCACCGCCAGCATGATCACCACGGGGTCCGTGCGTGGAAAATGCTGTGCCTTGCACGCCGGGCAATCGCGACGCCAGCCGGCCTGCGCCGGCTCGCTCCCAGCCCCGCAGGCCGCGCAGAACCGGTGTGTCGCATGCCAGTGCAGCAGCGCCTTGCCGGCGGCGAGTTCCGAGAGGCGCCCGGACGGCATCAGCCGTTCAATGGCCGCCTGACGGAGCGGCAGTAGGGCGAGGCCGGCCATTGCCGACAGACTTTCCGCCCGATCCGGATCGTACACCGTACAGAAACGCGCCGCCTCGCCATCGAGCCCAAGGAACACGCGTTCACGCGCGCCCTCCGGCAATTCGCCCGCGCGGAACAAGGCATCCGGCGCCTCACCGGCCTTGACCAGAACCATGTCGCCACAGATTGCAAAACAGCCCCCGCCAGCGGCATTGAACATCGCATCGAGCCAGGCACCATCGTCGCGCCGGTGTGCCGCGCGATCGAGCGGGAAATGCGCGAAAGCGAGGTGATCGGGCGCGCGGCGCTCGGACAGAAGAAAAGCGTCACTCATTCTGCAACCTCCGCCAGACCGCGCGCGTGAAACGCCGCCAGCAGCCGGTCTGTCGCCACCCCCAGCCCATGCGCCGGATAGGGCGCCGCAGGCGAATGGCCCCAGACCGGGCCGGGCCAGGCGGGATCGGAGCGGAATCGGGCGATGACATGAACATGAAGTTGCGGCACCATGTTACCGAGCGCGCCGACATTGATCTTGTCGGGCGCCACCACGGTTTTCAGCACATCGCTGGCGATGACGACCTCGTCGAGCAACTGCCGACGATCCTCGGGCAGAAGGTCGATGATCTCGACAATCCCAGAGCGGCGGGGGATAAGGATGAACCAGGTGTAGCGCGCATCATTCATCAGCAGCGCGCGACAGAGCGGCAGATCGCCCAGCACATAGCAATCGCGGGTGAAGGCGGGATCCAGGACGAAGCCGGGGTCGGTGTTGCGGGCAGCCATATGATTTTCCTCGTTCCTCAAGGGTTATCCAATTCGCTTGTGCGACGCCATGCTTGTTTTCTCGCCCGTCTTGTCCGATATAGGGGCCGGGAGGTTGGCGGTGGACGTACCACTCGCCAACCGGGTCAGGTCCGGAAGGAAGCAGCCCTAACGAGTACGGGCGGGTTATTGTCCAGCCTCCCAACTTTTCGTTCAGCGGCCGGGTGAGGCATGGAGACAGAAGCCACAACCGGCGTGCCGCAAACCAGCAACGCCTATCGCGTGCTGGCGCGCAAGTATCGCCCCCAGACATTCCGCGATCTCGTAGGCCAGGAGCCGATGGTACGCACCTTGCGCAACGCTTTTGCCGCAAACCGCATCCATCAGGCCTATATCTTTACGGGCGTGCGCGGCGTCGGCAAGACGACGACGGCCCGCATCATCGCGCGCGGCCTCAATTTCGAGCGGGAAGACGGCAGCGGCGGCCCCACCGTCGATCTCGACAGCATGGGCAAGCACTGCCAGGCGATTCTGGAAAGCCGCCATGTCGATGTGATCGAGATGGATGCGGCATCGCACACCTCGATCAACGATATCCGCGAGATCATCGAATCGGTGAGCTACCGGCCGGCATACGCGCGCTACAAGGTCTATATTATCGATGAAGTGCATATGCTCTCGACGGCGGCCTTCAATGGCTTGCTCAAGACGCTCGAAGAGCCGCCGCCGCATGTGAAGTTCCTGTTCGCAACAACTGAGATCCGCAAAGTGCCGGTGACGGTGCTTTCGCGCTGCCAGCGCTTCGATCTTCGCCGGATCGTTGCCAGCGACATGACCGCCTACCTCCGCACCATTGCGGGTCAGGAACAGGTCGATATCGAGGACGAAGCGCTGTCACTGATCGCGCGGGCCTCCGAAGGCTCGATGCGTGATGCGCTGTCGCTGATGGATCAGGCCATCGCCCATGGTCACGGGCTGATCGGTGCCGAAAGCCTGCGGGTCATGCTGGGCCTCGCCGACCGGGCTCGCGTCATCGATCTTTTTGAGGCGGTCATGAAGGGCGATGCCGCAAGGGCACTGACCGAACTGCGCGAACAGTATGATGCAGGCGCCGATCCGGTCAGCATCATCGCCGATCTTGCCGATTATGTGCACACCGTCACCCGCCTCAAGGTGGTGCCGGGCGATGGTCATGATCCGTCCCTGAGTGAAAGCGAGCAGGTGCGAGGCCGCGCTTTTGCCGAAGCCCTGCCCCAGCGTGTGCTGACGCGGGCATGGCAGATTCTGCTGAAAGGCCTTCAGGAAGTGCAAACAGCCGCCCGCCCGGTGGCGGCTGCCGAAATGCTGCTGATCCGGCTGGTCCACGCCGCCGATCTGCCCAGCCCAGACGAGGTGCTGCGGCGCCTCAAAAGCCAGATGAGTGGCGGTGCGCCGGCGCTTGCCGGGCCGCCTCCCGCGCCCGGCGGCGGGTCGGGAGCGATCGCGACCGCGCGGGGAGCCTCGCTGCCGGCTTCGGTTCCCGTGCGCTCTGCGCCCCGACCGGAGGCTCATGCGCAGCCGACCATGCGCATCCGGCGGTTCGAGGATATTCCGGCCATCGCTGCCGAAAAGCGTGACATCGCCCTGAAACTCGCCATCGAGCGCGATATTCGGCTGGTGCGGTTCGAGGAAGGCCGGATCGAGATCAATGTCGCGGAAGGTGCCGGCGATATCGCGATGAAGCTGAGCCGGGCGCTGCAAGGCTGGACGGGTACGCGCTGGATTGTCGCGTTGAGCCAGGAACAAGGCGCCCCCACCTTGCAGGAGGTGGAGCGCGAACGCCGGGCCAATGACGAGCGCGGCGTGCGGGCCAACCCCGCCGTCAGGGCCATTCTCGATGCCTTTCCCGGCGCCGAGATCGTGCGCGTGCAGTTGCAGCGCAGCGAACCGGAGGCGCCGGACGTTGACGAAGCGGACGGCGCCAGCCAGATGGTGCCGCTCGATCCGGACGATGATGACGACGCGCTCTGAGCGTCACAAACCGAACCCCGAAGGAGATTTCCCGCCATGATGGGCATGATGAAGCAGGTGCAGGCCATGCAGGCGAAGTTCGCCGAAATGCAGGCCGAGCTTGAGACCATTGAAGTTGAGGGCACCTCGGGTGGCGGGCTGGTGACGGTCACCATCACAGCCAAGGGTGCGTTGAAAAAGGTGAAGATCGATCCCTCGCTGATGCGCGAGGACGAGGCGGATATTCTCGAGGACCTGATTGTGGCCGCGTTCAACGACGCCAAGGGCAAGAGCGAGACGCTGCTTGAAGGAAAGATGAAGGCACTGACCGGCGGCCTGCCGCTGCCACCCGGCCTCAAGCTGTTCTGATCCATGGGTGTTGCCGGGCCTGAAATCGAGCGTCTGATCCAGCTGCTGGCGCGGGTGCCGGGGCTCGGGCCGCGCTCTGCCCGGCGGGCAGCGCTGCATCTCATCCGCAAGCGGGACGAGCTTCTCACACCGCTCGCCGGTGCCATGCAGGTCGCCAGCGACCGGATCATGACCTGCACGACCTGCGGCAGCATCGATACGTCCGATCCCTGCACGCTCTGCCGCGATCCGCGCCGCGACCGTTCGATCCTGGTTGTTGTCGAAACGGTCGCCGATCTTTGGGCGCTGGAGCGGGCGCAGGCGCTGAATGCCGCCTACCACGTTCTCGGCGGCGTCCTCTCACCGCTCGACGGCATCGGACCAAAGGATCTCACCATTGCTGCGCTTCTCGACCGGGCGACCGGCGGCGAGGTCCGCGAGATCATCATCGCCCTCAATGCCACCGTGGACGGGCAAACGACTGCCCACTATCTCACCGACCTCATCGCCCCGACGGGGGTGAGGGTCACGCGGCTTGCCCACGGCGTGCCCGTGGGCGGCGAACTTGACTATCTCGACGAAGGCACGCTGGCTGCCGCCCTGCGCAGCCGCACCGCGATGTGAGCGCCAGAATCACCCTTCGTTGCGGAAAGGGCTCGCCGGGTAAACGCCGAGGATCTTGATCTCCTTCGAAAAGAACTTCAGTTCCTCCAGCGCATTCTTCAGCGGCGTCTCTTCCGGGTGTCCCTCGACATCGGCATAGAATTCCGTGGCCGTGAAGGCGCCGCCGACCATGTAGCTTTCAAGCTTGGTCATGTTGATCCCGTTGGTGGCAAAACCACCCATTGCCTTGTAGAGCGCTGCCGGCAGGTTGCGGACACGGAAGACGAAGCTGGTCAGCACCGGCCCCTCATCTGCCGGCGGGACAACCTGGCTCTTCGACAGAACCACGAAGCGGGTCGTGTTGTTCTGCTCGTCCTCGACATCTTCGGCAAGAATATCGAGATCATAGATCGAGGCGGCGAGACGCGGGGCGAGCGCAGCACGGGACTTGTCGCCCCAGCCGGCGACTTCGCGGGCGGCGCCCGCCGTATCGCCGGCCACATGGGCCTTTGCCCCCAGTTTGCGGATGATCTTGCGGCACTGGCCAAGCGCGTGAACATGGCTGAACACATCCTTGATGCCGTCCAGCGTCGCACCGCGCGGGGCCATCAGCTGGAAGCGGATCGGCAGGAAATGTTCGCCGATGATATGGAGACCGGACCTCGGCAACAGGTGATGGACGTCAGCCACGCGTCCAGCGATCGAGTTCTCGATCGGGATCATGCCGAGGTTCGCCTGGCCGCTTTTCACGGCGGCGAGCGCATCCTCAAAGGTCGGACAGGGCAGAACCTCATGGTCCGGAAAGGCCTCGTTGGCGATGATATGGGAATTGGCACCGAGTTCGCCCTGGAAGGCGATGGTGTTGGCGGCTTTGACTTTGGCGAGCACGAGAGAAATCCTGAAATCGGAGGGAGTGGGGCCTGGATCTATGCTGGAACGGGCGGGCAGCGCTCAGCGCGCCGCACCGCCCGGCGTAAATCGGCCGGCCAGAATGGTGCGGGCATGGTCGAGGTCCGCTGGCGTATCCACCCCCAGCGGCACCGTATCCACGACGGCAAAATCGATCCGCATCCCGCTTTCGAGCGCGCGGAGCTGCTCGAGCTTCTCGCGCAACTCCAGCGGCGTCGGCTTCAAGCCGATGAACCGGCGCAGGGCGAGACGGCGATAGGCATAAAGCCCGATGTGATGGTACAGGGGCCCCTCGCCCGTCGGTGCTGTGGCCCGCGTGAAATAGAGCGCGCGGTAGCGGTTGCCGCCGAGCGGTGTACCGATGGCCTTCACCACAGCGGGGTTGGTCCGCTCCTCATCGCGGGTGATCACGGCGACCACAGTTGCGATATCCACCGCCGGCTCGTCGAGCAGCGTCATGGCGGCGCGGATCGGTTGCGGCTC
>JAIUNP010000140.1 GCA_020161975.1 Pseudomonadota bacterium | reverse complement strand
GGCCTCCCAGCGTTCGGCCGGCAGCTCGGTCAGTTGGTCGAACAACGCGCGCGCGCGGCGCCAGCGCTCTGCATCCACGGCGGACACCCCTGAAATGTCGCCGGCGGATTGTGCCGTTCTTGCCCCGGCGCCGTCGCGGGGAAAATCCGCATCGCCAGGCGGCGGCCACAGCGGGCGCTCGCGCCGCCCTCGCGATTGGCGTAAAACGCAGCCGACAGCCAGGGGCGGCGCGCCATCGGGGGAGACGGGCAATGAACGAGAACGAGATCACCGCGCGCATCGCCGCGGCCGGCCAGGGATCGGACGAACGCGACAAGGCGCTGAACCTGGTCTACGACGATCTGCTGCGCATCGGTCTGCACGGACCAGACGGGGCCGCCTACATCCTGCCCGGCGTCGTCATCATCGCAGCGGGAGCCTATGAGCAGCCGCCGCTGTTTCCGGGCTCGACCCTGCCCGGGGTGATGACGACCGGTGCGGCGCAAACGCTTTTGCGCAGTTATGGCCTTGCTCCCGGCAAGCGGGTCCTTGTTGCCGGCAATGGTCCGCTGAACCTGCAGGTTGCAACCGAACTCGCAGCCGCAGGGGCGAGGGTGGTCGGCGTCGTCGATCGTGCCGCCGCACCATGGCAGCGCCCCGGAGCCGCGCTTCGCATGGGCTTTGCTGCGCCCGACCTCGGGTTGAAGGGCCTGGCGACGCTCGCGCGGCTGAGGCAACGCGGCATTCCGGTCCTGTGGCGGTCCGCGCTTGTGCGGGCGGACGGGGAGGATGTGGTCAGCCAGGCGATCGTTTGCGATGCAGCGGGCCGTGAGCGGACGTTCGATGTCGATGCGATCTGCGTGAACGAGGGCTTCTCTCCCTCAAACGAACTTGCGCGTCTGCTCGGCTGTGAGCACCGCCTTGTGCGCAACGGCTGGAGTGTTCTTGAAACGGTTCGGGATGCTGCCGGTGCGACCTCCCAGCCCGATGTCTTCGTCATCGGCGAGGCCGGCGGCTTTGGCGGCGCGCATATCGCAATGGCGCAAGGCGCACTATGCGCCGCAGCCGTGCTGAAGGCCCTGGGCCGGACAGCGCCGGAAACGGGCGGCGCGGCGCGGGCGCTCCGGTATCACCGCCGCTTCCAGACCGCTTTATGGCAGGCGTTCAGGCCTGCGACCGGAGCGCCGGAACAGCCGGCGGGCACCATCATCTGCCGATGTGAGGGGGTGGCCGGCGACCGGATTGCCGAGGCGCGCGCCCGCACCAGGCTTGCCGACATTGCAACCATCAAGCGGCTGACGCGTGCCGGCATGGGCAAATGTCAGGGTCGCTACTGTGCCGCCCGTCTTGCCGCGGTGCTGGATGGCAAGACCGAGGACGCGGCCTTTTCCGCGCCGCAAATGCCGTTGCGGCCGATCCCGCTGGCGGCGCTGGCGGTCGAAAAGCCGGAATGGGGCGGGCATCGCCGCGCGTTGCTGCCGCCGGCGCGGCTGACCGCAAACACGGAGCCGCTTGGCGTGGACCACGCTGATGTCCTGGTGATCGGGGCAGGGGTGGTTGGCGCATCAACAGCGCTGTTTCTGGCGCGCGCCGGTGTGGACGTCGTCGTGCTGGAGCGGGACTATCCCAACAGCCGCGCCTCCGGCGGCAATGCCGGCAGCCTGCATGCGCAATTGCTCTCGTTCGACCATGGCGCCAAGGCCGAAAGCGGTGGCGGGCCTGCGGCGCGCACCCTTCCGCTCCAGCGCGATTCCATTGCGCTCTGGCAGGTGCTGCAACAGGAGTTGGGCGCGGATTTCGAGATCAAGGTCACCGGCGGGCTGATGGTCGCCGAAAATGACAGCCAACTCCGTTTCCTCGATGAAAAGGCGCGTCTTGAACGCAGTCACGGCATTGATTGCGAGGTCATCGGTGCGGAAGATCTGCGCGCCATGGAGCCGGCGCTGAACGGGATCTTTGCCGGCGCCGCCTACTGCCCGCAGGAGGGCAAGATCAATCCGCTGGTGGCGACGCAAGGCCTGATCGACGCGGCGCGTGCGCGCGGCGTCCGCTTCCTGTCTCAGACGAATGTCACCGCGATCACCGATGCCGGCGCGCGCTTCATTGTCGAGACCTCGCGCGGTCGCATCACGGCGCGGCGCATCGTCAACGCCGCCGGAGCCTTCGCCTCGGAGGTGGGGGCGATGGCCGGCGTCAAGGTGCCGGTGTTCGGCGCGCCGCTCCAGATGATCGTGACCGAGACCGCAGCGCCGACCATCAGCCGCCTGATCGCCCACGCCGATCGACATCTGACACTGAAGCAGGCGGCAAACGGGAACTTCCTGATCGGCGGCGGGTGGACAGCGGGGCTCGACCCCGTTCACCGGCACCCGCGCGCGCTCATGGCCTCGCTCGAAGGCAACCTCTGGGTGGCCCAGCATGTCGTGCCGGCGCTGCGCCAGCTCAACATCATCCGCAGCTGGGGTGCGATGAACATCAACATCGACGGCGCGCCGATCCTCGGCGAGGCCCCGCGCCGGCCGCGCTTTTTCAATGCGGTGACGTCCAACGGCTACACGCTCGGCCCTCTGGTCGGGCGGGCGACAGCGGATCTCGTGCTCGGCGGCAAGGCCGGTTTCGATGTCGCCCCCTTCTCACTCACGCGTTTTGACACCTGAAGGACACATCATGATCACGATGAAGAATGTGAGCAAATGGTACGGCAACTTTCAGGTGCTGAAAAACTGTTCGACAAACATCGAGAAGGGCGAGGTGGTGGTCATCTGCGGCCCGTCCGGGTCCGGCAAATCCACGCTGATCAAATGCGTCAACGCGCTTGAGGAATTCCAGGAGGGCGAGATCATCCTCGACGGCATCTCGGTCGGCGACACGGCGACGGACCTGCCGAAGCTGCGCTCGCGCGTCGGCATGGTGTTTCAGAACTTCGAACTGTTCCCGCACCTGACCATCCGCGAGAATCTCAGGATCGCGCAGGAGAAGGTGCTCGGCCGCAGCGGTGAGGAGGCCAACGCCAAGGCGGAGCAGTTGCTGGCGCGCGTCGGGCTGGCCGACCACGTCGACAAATACCCGATACAGCTTTCCGGTGGCCAGCAACAGCGCGTGGCCATTGCCCGGGCGCTGGCGATGGACCCCATCGCGATGCTGTTCGATGAGCCGACCTCGGCGCTCGACCCGGAGATGGTGTCCGAGGTGCTCGATGTGATGGTAACCCTCGCCAGGGAGGGCATGACCATGATGTGCGTGACCCACGAAATGGGCTTTGCCCGCAATGTCGCAACGCGTGTCATTTTCATCGACAGCGGCGAAATCTGCGATGATCGGCCAACCGCCGATTTCTTCGGCAAGGAGCGCAGTCCCCGCGCCGAGCAGTTCCTGAGCAAGATCCTGTCGCACTGACGCTGGAGGAAACGATGAAACCGTTCGATACGATCATTCACGGCGGCACGGTGGTGACGGCATCCGACCGCGCCCGCTGCGATGTCGGCATCCGTGATGGCCGGGTGGTGGCGCTCGGTGACGATCTCGGTGAAGCGCCGCAGATGATCGACGCGACCGGCAGGTTCGTGCTGCCCGGCGGCATCGATGCGCATGTCCACATTGCCCAGCCGCAGGGCGAGGGCATCGAAATGGCGGATGATTTTGAAAGCGCCACGCGCTCGGCGGCGCTCGGCGGCACGACCATGGTGCTGCCCTTCGCGCTTCAGGAAAGCGGTCGCTCCATGCGCGAGACGCTCAAGGCCTACCACGCCAAGGCGGATGGCAATTGTTACGTCGATGTCAGCTTCCACATGATCATCTCCGATCCGACCGAGCACCTGCTCGGGCAGGAGCTGCCGGCGCTGGTCGAGGACGGATACACCAGCTTCAAGATCTTCATGACCTATGATGGTCTGGCGTTGAACGACCGCCAGATTCTCGATGTCATGTCTGTGGCCCGCGATACGGGCGCACTGGTGATGGTTCATGCCGAGAACTACGACGCGATCCGCTACATGACCGAGCAACTCGAACGCGCCGGCAAGATCGCGCCGAAATTCCATGCGACGTCACGGCCCATGGTTGTGGAACGCGAGGCAACACATCGCGCCATCTCGCTGGCGGAACTGGTCGATGTGCCGGTGATGATCGTCCACGTCTCGAACAGGGAAGCGCGCGACCAGATCCGCTGGGCGCAGGACAAGGGGCTGAACGTCGTCGCCGAGACCTGCACGCAATATCTCGTTCTGACCGAGCAGGATCTCGATGGCATCGGCATGGAAGGCAGCAAATACGTCTGCTCGCCGCCCCCGCGCGACATCGCCAGCCAGCAGGCGTGCTGGGAGGGGCTGAAGAACGGGACCTTCGCCGTCTTCTCGTCCGATCACTGCCCGTTCCGCTATCAGGACGAAAAAGGCAAGCTGACGCCCAGGGGACGCAGCAGCTTTCGCTGGGTGCCGAACGGCCTGCCCGGCATCGGTGCCCGCCTGCCGGTGCTGTTTTCCGAAGGGGTGATGAAAGGGCGGCTGACGCTGGAGCAGTTTGTTGCCGTGACCGCCCGTAACCCGGCCCGGATTTATGGGCTGGAGCCGCGCAAGGGCACCATCGCGGTGGGCAGTGATGCCGATATCACGCTGTGGGATCCTGACAAGACGCAGGTGCTGACCCATGCGATGATCCGCGATGGTGCCGATTATTCCCCCTACGAGGGAATGGAGCTGACGGGCTGGCCGGTCCTGACCATGGTGCGCGGCCGTGTGGTTGCCCGGGATGGCAGCCTTGCCGCCCCGAAAGGCACAGGCATTTATGTCGAGAGGCGGCGTTCACATCTTGCAACTCTGCATGAAGGCGCTAAAGGCGGATCATGACACCGAAACTGCGCCCGGCGCCAGCGCTTCTCCAGGATGAGCAAACCGGCAATCTGTCGGATCGGGCGTATGACAGCATCAAGTCGCTGATCGTCAGCCGGACGTTGCGCGGTGGCGAGATGGTGCGGGAAATTCCGCTGGCAGAATCCCTGGGCATTTCGCGGACGCCGCTGCGCGAGGCGCTGCAACGGCTCGAGGGCGAGGGCCTTGTCATCAAGGGCGCCGGGCGTTCCTATCTCGTGCGCAAGGTCGATCTCGCCGAATATCTTCAGAGCATCCGCGTCCGCGAGATCCTGGAGCCGGAAGCGGCCGCGATGGCGACAGGCAGGATTCCGCTTGGGAAGATCCGCGCGGTGGGCGCCGAGATTGATGCGCTCGTGTCGTTCGGGCCCGAACATACCGCCGCCCACTGGCGCTCGGACGACCAGGTGCACGAACTGATGACCGCATATTGCGGGAACGACGTTCTGGCCCGGATGATCCAGTCGCTGCGGGTGACGACACGACTGTTTGAATCCGCGCGCCTCAGTGCGCGGCTCGAACTCGATTCCGCCGAACACCGCGCGATCATCGACGCGCTGGAGCAACAGGACGCCAAGCTCGTGCGCCGCGCGGTTGCCAACCATATCCGCAGCCTTGTTCGGTTCGCGCTGGAAACGGTACGCTGAACCGCGTCGGCAAGTTCCATAAGAAAGCTTATGCGAATCGCGCTTGTAAGTCCCCGATAAAGATGTCACCGGTCTCACCGTTAGAGGGATCACACTGCTCCGCGCACTTTGTCGATCTTGGCCGCGTAGGTCACAAGATCCTCAATGGCTATCAATCGGCTGGTGCCGATGATCTGGCTCGAAATCGTGCCGGCTGCGAGGAGCCCGTCCAAAGACGCTCTGGAGACATCCAGGAGGTGGGCAGCCTCCTTCAAAAGCGCTTCGCAGAACTCCGGATCCCGCGTTGCGCGCGCCTTCACGGTTTCCTTGAAGCTGTGAGACAGTGCCATGGGTCTACCCAATGTGTTGGTTCAGGAAGTTGCGCCGCCGGCCTTTGCGCCGAGATCGCTGAACTGGGTGATCGCAACTTCGGCGTCAGGGAATTTTGCCGTGATCTCCAGCTTTCCGCCGAGCGCCTCGACATAGCGGCGAAGGTTGCTGACATACATGTCCGCCCGCCGCTCCATCTTTGCGACAGCGGGTTGGCCGACATGCAGCGTGGCAGCAAGCTCTTCCTGCGATTTGGCACGAGCCTGACGCAGCTCGTGCAGAGCCATTTCATGCAGCATCATCTGGGTCGCTTCGGCATTGCGGGCGCGCCTTGCCGGCGACATGGTCGCACGAAGGTCCTTGAAGGAGCGGTGGCCGGTCATGGGATCAATCCTTCCTTCCTGAGTTCTGCCAGATAGGTTTCGTACAAGGCATCTGCCAGCGGGATCATGCGTTCATAGAACCGTCCATCACCGACCTTGTTGCCACCGATGAGGAGGATGGCCGTTCGTCGTGGATCGAAGGCGTAAAATATGCGGTAAGGCTCGCCGCCACTCTGCACACGCAATTCGCGCATGTGCGGATGACGTCCACCCTCGATGCCAGACGAGTGCGGAAATGGCAGCTGCGGACCTTTGGCTTCAAGAAGCCCGACCGAGCGGTCGATGTCGTCCTGAACCCCTTCAATCTGGGAAGCGAACCAGTCTCCGAACTCGTCCGTGTATTCCACGTTCCAAGCCATGACGCCCTATATACATGCCATGGATGGAATAATCAAGAATATTCCATCCATGGCATGTTTGACGACCCTTCAGTCACCTGGGTCGGGCTGAAAATGCATCCGCAGATTGAAAGGATGATGGCGTTAGATGTTGGTTCCGGACCACAGTTGGTGCCCTGCCCATGGCACTCTCTGTTGTCGCTAGAAAATGCAATATATTGTTTACTCGTGATTGACAAGATACCGGTTTGTTGTTCAAACCAGAGGGCGCTGACGCGGTGTTGTGTGGGCAAAACGCCGCATACGCGTTGTAATCGCAGATGAATCGACGGGGTTGGGAATGACGCAGGGTAACGGGGATCAGGACGGGAAGCGCTCGTTCCGCGTGGTTCTGTCTGATGCAGACTTTGATGTATTGGAGAGCGCGGCCGGTGCGTTCGGCGTCGGCAAGTCAGAGCTGGTGCGTCGTCTTGTTCGCGCATCGGTGGATGTCGACCCTGCCCTGTCGTCTGATGGCTTGGAGCGGATCGAGGCGCTGACGGGTCAGGTCCGGATCGTCGGTCGAAACCTAATGCAGGTGCTGAAAGCCATCCATCGCGGAGAGGCTGTCGGGATCGCCGAGAGTGAGCCGGGTTGGCGCGGGCTACATGAAATGATCGCAGCGCTGGATGCCGAGCTGACTGGACTTGTAGCGGGCAGCGGCCCTGCCCTGCGTGACCGCGCGGGTCTCTTTGCTGCTCAGCTGAGTGCCGAGGCTGATGTGGCATGAGTGCTGGTACGCCCTCCGCCGCCGGGTTCTCCGGGTTTGATGCTGCGCCGTGGATTGCCATGAACGCTGAACTGGCGGCGCGTCTTGGTGTGGGACGCCGTGGCGGGTTTGGTCTTTCAGGCACTAGAGGCGCTGCTACTGGTGAGGGGCCTGGCTCTTCCCTTTCAGGTCTGGTCTCACGCTCCATCACGGGTGACCGGGATGAAGAGCGTGCGCGGCGGTTGCGCGGGATCGGCGCACGTGGCGCCAAGGGGGTTGGTGGACTCGGTGGAGTAGGCTCCGCCGGTATTGGCCTAAGTGGCGGGCCGGGACTGGGTGGTGCTGTTGGCGGTTTAGGTGCTGCCGGGAGTTCGTCTGCGACGACAGCTTCCCTTCTCGCGCGGGGTTATCAGCCTGCGGTGGTGAAGGTTGTGTCCTATGCCCATGGCGTGACGCGTACCACGGCATCCGCGCAATATGCCGAGCGCGATGAGGTTGAGCTGGAGACCCACGACGGTGTGCGTCTTCCTGACAAAGAAGCGGTAGCTGAGGAGATCAAGGCCTGGTCGACGAGCTTCGAGAAGCGTAATCCCAGCCAGGACGTGGTTGCCGTGCGTGTCCAGCTCAGCGGGTTGAAAGATACGACAGGAGATCGCGAGGTTCTGGGTTCAGCCGTTGCTGCAGCCTTCGACAGACACCGCCACGCATCACGGGTCGATGTGCAGAAGGACGGGGTGCTGGAAGCACGCGTCGTCGCCGTGATGGCGCGGGCGGTGTCGCCAGAGGAGAAAGCCATAGGCGGTGTGATGGCCGCCGATGGTGTGAAGCGCCCCGCCCTTCCTCCGCGTATCCGCGTCATGGAACAGCGCATGGGAGCCACGGACGATGCCCCGATGCGCAAAGTGTTCGATGCGCGCTCCGAGGCTGAAATGAAGGTGCGGATCGAGGAGAGAACGGGACGAACTGCCAGTGGCGTCAGTATTGAGCCGGCAACACCGGGCCATGGGCGGGATGCTCTCGGGCAGCGTTTAGCTACTATGGTGTCCAAGGCGCCTGCCCGTTCTCATGAAGGAAAGACCCTCCGCAATGCCGAGGACATTCGGGATGTGACGCGCGACTGGGGTCGGCATCTCCGGTCGCAGACACCACGCGACACCATGCATATGGTGGTCTCCGCGAAAGCCGGAACCGACGTGAAGGACTTCACCAACGCAGTGCGGGCCTTTCTGCATCAGCAGTTCTCGGACCACAAGTTCATGTTCGGGGTGCATACGGACAAGGCAGAGGCCGGCCATATCCATGCCCATGCGATTGTTGCTGTACGCAGCGAGACAGGCACCAAGCTTCATCCCAGCCCCAGCGATCTGGCGCAATGGCGCGTGAGCTACGCCGCCCAAGCACGTGAACATGACTTGCAGGATGTGGCGGCCCGCGCAGCGGAACAGGCCTCGTCCCGTTCCTATGGCCCCAAGGACAAGTCCATTGTCGATGTCGCATCGACACCGAGGCCGGAACGGAAAGAACAGGATCGCACTTACGCCAGCGATCCGAGGAACCAGAACCTGATCCGCAACGCGCAGGAGCGGATGGGGGCGGCTCGTGCCAATCCGATCCGCATCCCTGAGACGGAGCGCGAACGGGCTGGTGTGAAGGAGAGCCTTGCGCATTGGCGGGACGAAGCGAAGGCGAGGCCTGAGAATGAAATGGCCCGGACCATGGTTCAGCGCCTCAGCGCAGCGAATGAGGCCGGGGTGCTCATCAAGGATCTGAAGCAGTCAGCCGTTCCAGCCTTCAACAAGCCGCAACAGCAGCCCATTCCCTCACCCGAGACCCCTGCCCCCGCCATGACCCATCAACCGAAATCTGCATCCGACCTGCTGCAGGATCTGCGCCTCCTCAATCAGAAGGCGGCGGATGTCGCCGCGCTCCTCCCTGAGGGATCACGGGCCAAGTTCCTTGAGCGCGCGGGAACCTATCTCGAGAAGATCGCTGAACGCGTCGATCAACAGCGCGCAGAGGAAGCCAAGGCGCGGGACCTGCAGACAGCACGCGAGCGGCAGGCCATGGCGCCCGTCGTCGAGAAGGCCGAACAGGTTGCTCGGACCGAAGCAAGGGAAGCTCAGCAGGCTGCCAAGGCGGCCGGGCGGGCTGTGGAGGCGGAACGGAAGATCGAAGGTGCGCCGCTCAGCGAAAATAGATCGACAGCGGCCATCGACCAGAAGCGCGCGCTGATGAGGGAGGCCGAGAAACAGGCATCAACAGAGGTGCGGGAAGCGAGGGATGCTACGGAGGCGGCGCGGTCAATCGCGACTGAGCCAGCGAGGCCCGTTCAAACCATCTCTGCCACCAACGACCGCGTCGCCGAGATCCGCCGCAAACAGGCTGAGATGCTCGAAAAACTCAGCAAGGAACGCGCGCAGGCGGGGGAAACAGCGCGAGGACACGAACAGGGGGATTAATGGCAGCAAAGGGGGCCGATAGCGGACAACCGCTTTGATATGCTATGTTTGTAT
>JAIUNP010000139.1 GCA_020161975.1 Pseudomonadota bacterium | reverse complement strand
ACATGTCGCCGCGCGGGCGCCCGCTGACGCAGGGCAGCAACCGCGAAGCCTATCAGGACATGCTGGAACTCTCGGGTCTTGCGGTCGCGGGGTTTCCGTCCCTGTCTGCGGCGCGACGTCATGTCACGCGCGCGAGCGCCGCTGTGGTCCTCTCGGATGTGCGCATGGCCGATGACGACGGTTTTGCCGTGCTGGAAGCCGTGCGGTCCGTGGACCCCGAGATGCCGGTCATTCTCATCAGCGGCCATGCCGATGTCAGCATGGCGACCCGCGCCATCCGCTCCGGTGCCTTTGATTTCGTGGAAAAGCCCGCCGACCCGGCCTACGTGATCGAACTCGTGCGCAGGGCCCACGCGCATCGTGCGCTGGTGCTGTCACATCGCGCGCTCAGCCGCTCGGTAGCCCCGGCTGCGATCGAACAGCGCATTCTCGGCATTTCGCCGGCCATCGTGCGGCTACGCGAGACCATTGCGGCACTTGCGGGGGTGGATGTCTCCATTCTCATCCAGGGCGAAACCGGCACCGGCAAGGAACTCGTCGCACGCTGCCTGCATGATTTTAGCCCGCGTGCCGCCGCGCCCTTTGTGGCGATCAATTGTGCAGCCCTGCCACCCACCATGCTGGAGTCCGAACTCTTCGGCCACGAGGCGGGTGCTTTCACCGGCGCCCGCGAAAAGCGCATCGGGAAGATCGAGCATGCAAATCGCGGCACGTTGTTTCTCGATGAGATCGAGAGCATGCCGCTCGATGCTCAGGCCCGCCTGCTGCGCGTCCTTCAGGAGCGGCAGCTCGAGCGTATCGGCTCGAACAGGCTGATCAGCCTCGACATCCGCGTTGTGGCTGCGACAAAGGCGGATCTGTTCCAACTGGCGCGGGGTGGCCATTTCCGCGAGGATCTCGCTTATCGCCTCGCGGTTGTGCCACTGGCCATTCCGTCCCTGCGTGCACGGGGAGAGGCGGAGATCGCTTTTCTCTACGGTCATTTCTTCATGGAGGTGTCGGCGCGCCTCGGGCAGAAGGTCACTCAGCTCCGCGATGTTGAGGCCGTGCAGCGCCACGCTTGGCCGGGCAACGTCCGCGAATTGCGTAACGCTGCGGAGCGGGCGGCGCTCGGATTTTCGCCTCTGGGAGATGCCGTTCCTGACGGGAGGAACGGCCAGTTCGGCGGACAGGGCCGCAGCCTTGCCGAACGCATGGCGCGGCATGAAAAGCGCGAGCTTGAAGCGGTTCTTACGCTGGGGCGGAAGTTGCAGGATACCGCCGCTGACCTCGGCATTTCGCGCAAGACGCTCTATCTCAAAATGCGCGAGCATGGCCTGCTGGCCGCAGACGGTGACAACGAGAACGGGTCATAATCGTAACGCGTCCGCTGGATCGATGGGGCAAAAATGACCCACACCCTAGCGTGGATCGCCAAGAATAAACCCAAAAACAATGGGTTGAAAGAGTCCGGCCTTTGGCACGCGACATGCATTAACAGCGGTCAAACATGTTTCGCATAACCAACGGGAGGACTCCATGACGACCAGAAGGCTGTTTCTTGCCGCCACCGCATTGGCTTCGGCCTGCGCATTCGCGACCCCGTCTCTTGCCCAGAGCGGCAAGGTGACGGTCGTCACTTCGTTTTCAAAGGATGTGACCGATCCGATTAAGCAGGCCTTTGAAAAGGCCAACCCCGGCCTGACGCTGGAGGTCCAGAACCGCAACACCAACGCCGGCGTGAAATTCGTCGAGGAGACGCGCTCCAACCCGCAAAGCGATCTGTTCTGGGCCTCGGCCCCGGATGCCTTCGAGGTGTTGAAGGGCAAGAAGCTGCTTCAGCAGTATGCGCCCAAGGCCAAGGGCATTCCGGAGAAAATTGGCTCCTATCCGATCAACGACAAGGAAGGCTATTATTTCGGCTTTGCGGCCTCCGGTTACGGCATCATGTGGAATGAGCGTTACCTGAAGGCAAACCGCATTCCCGAACCGAAGGAATGGTCTGATCTTGCCAAGCCGGTCTATCACAATCACGTCTCGATCGCCTCTCCTGCGCGCTCGGGCACGACCCATCTGACCATCGAGACGATCCTGCAAGGCGAGGGCTGGGACAAGGGCTGGGGCGCCATCAAGGCGATGGCCGGCAACTTCAACCAGATCGCTGAACGTTCCTTCGGCGTACCGGATGCGGTGAACTCCGGGCAGGTGGGCGTCGGCATTGTCATCGACTTCTTCGCCTTCTCGGCGCAGGGCGCGGGCTTTCCGGTTAAATTCGTCTATCCGAGCGTGACGACGGTTGTTCCGGCCAATGTCGGCATCATCGCCGGGGCGCCGAACAAGGCGGGTGCGGAAGCGTTTATCGAATACCTGCTCTCGCCGGCGGGGCAGGACATTCTGCTCAGCCCGACGATCCGCCGCCTGCCGGTCAATCCGGAAGCCTATGCGAAGGCGCCCGCCGGCTTCCCGAATCCGTTCAAGGACAAGGCCTTCCAGGGCATGATCACCTTCGATGTCGACAAGTCCGAGTCCCGGACGGGGGTTGTCGATACGCTGTTCGATCAGCTGATCTCGTTCCAGCTGGATGATCTCAAAGCCGTAACCAAGCTGATGCAGGACGTCGAGCAGGGGCTCGCCAAGAAGGACAATGCGCAAGCCCGTGTGCTGCTGGCCGAGGCGCGGCAGGCGGTTGCCGCCATGCCGGTGACCGAAGCCCAGGCAAGCAACGATGCCGATATCAAGGGCGCCTTCCGGGGCGGCAAGGAGGGCAAGACCCGCCAGGCCGAGTTCGAGCGCAAGTGGGCGGCCTTTGCCAAGGAAAACTACGCCAAGGCAAAGGCGAAGGCTGAACAGGCGCTGGCGCTGGTGCGCTGACCCTTCGGCCGGCGGCCTGAACGCCGCCGGCCTTCCCGGCCCGAAAAACGAAGCGGCGCGCCACTGGCGGGGTCCCCCCCCCATGGCGCCCGATCGGGGTCGCATTGCAACGAACACCGCAAGAAGCGTCGCAGGAACAAGGCTCATGCAGGCTGCACTCCCTCTCCCCGCCGCGCGCACGGCGGTGGCCACCCCCGGACAATGGCTGACCGTTGGCGCCATTGCCGCCTTCCTCACCTTGTTCCTGATCGTACCTGTTGCGATGGTCATCATCGTCGCGTTTCAGGATCCGGCGACAGGCGCGTTCACGCTGGTGAATTTTGCCGATTTTGCACGCAGTCCGCTGTTCCTGCGCTCTTTCGGAAATTCGCTCTACGTTTCCTTGATGGCGGTGGTCTGGGCGACCGTGTTCGCCTTGCCGCTCGCCTATTTCACGACCCGCTTCGAGTTTCGCGGCTCGGCGATCATCCAGACGCTGGGGGTGATTCCGCTCATCATGCCGCCCTTTGCCGGAGCGGTTGCGATGCAACTTCTCTTTGGCCAGAACGGTAGCATCAACCTGCTGCTTGATGACTGGTTCGGCTTCCGCCTGCCGCTGATGGATGGGCTGAACGGGGTCATCTTCGTCCA
Source organism: Pseudomonadota bacterium (assembly GCA_020161975.1). GTDB lineage: Bacteria > Pseudomonadota > Alphaproteobacteria > Rhizobiales > Beijerinckiaceae > JAIUNP01. The sequence continues at coordinate 6,318 of JAIUNP010000139.1, read as the reverse complement.
GAGCGTGCATTATTTCCCGTTTATCCTGATCAATGTCACTGCCTCGCTCCGCAACATCGACCGGTCGATGGAAGAAGCGGCGCAAAACCTCGGTTCCTCCGGCTTCCGCCTCTTCCGCCGCATCGTCTTTCCGCTGGCGATGCCGGGCTTTGTCGCCGGCGCCAGCCTCGTCTTCATCAAGGTGTTCGATGATCTCGCGACCCCGCTCCTTCTCAACGTGAAGGACATGCTAGCCCCGCAAGCCTATCTGCGGATCTCCTCCATCGGCCTCAAGGATCCGATGGGCTATGTGATCTCCGTGGTGCTAATGGTGTTTTCGATCCTCTCGCTGTTCATCGCCAATTTCTCGACCCGGGGCCGGGATTATGCCACCACCCAGCGCGGCGGCGGCGGGCTGACCAAGCGCCCGATCTCGGGCCTCGATCGCATCCTCGCTTATGCTATCATCACCTTGATCCTGTTGCTGGTGCTGGCCCCGCATGTCGGGCTGTTCCTGCTCTCCATCGCCACCGTCTGGTCCTATGCCCCGCTGCCGGATGGCTACACCCTGGCCCATTACGCCCGCGTCGTGACCGAAAGCGGCCAGTACATCTGGAACACGCTGCTCTATTCCTCGCTGACTGGCGCAGCCGGCGCGGTCATCGGCGCAGCGATTGCCTATATCGTGCTGCGCACGCGCATTCCGGGGCGCCATTGGCTGGATTACGCCGCAAGTGCGGCTCTGGCCGTGCCGGGCGTGGTGCTGGGCATCGGCTATCTGAGGGCTTATTTTGGCGTGCAACTGCCGAACGGACAGTCGCTCACCAGCCTCTGGATCATCATTGTCATCGCGCTCGCGGTGCGGCGATTGCCCTATGCCCTGCGCGCCTGCATGGCGGCGATGCAGCAGATCAGCGTCTCGCTGGAAGAGGCCGCTGAAAACCTCGGCGCGACCAAGGCTTCAACCATCCGCCGGATCGTCGCTCCGCTGATGACGGGCGGCTTGCTCGCGGGCTTCATCACCAGTTTCGCCACTGCCGCCGTCGAACTCTCGGCGACGATGATGCTGGTGCAGAACAATGCCGACGCACCGCTCGCCTATGGTCTCTACGTCTTCATGCAATCGCCGGCAGGGCGCGGCGCCGGCGCGGCGCTGGGTGTCATTGCCGTACTGATTGTCGGCATCTGCACTTACCTTTCGCAATCGCTTGCCGAGCGTGATCGCAGGCTCAAGGCCGGAAGCTGAGCGCGGCATCGATTTTCAGGGAACAACACCATGACACATTCTGAACTTGGTCAATCCATCCGCGCCGCCGCAGCCGGCATCGCTGTCACCGGCGTGAACCTCTCCTATGGCGCAACCCATGTGCTGAAGGATGTGAACCTCACCATCGCGCCCGGCGAGTTCTTCGCGTTCCTCGGGCCATCGGGCTGCGGCAAGACCACGCTGCTCCGGCTTATCGCCGGCTTCAACATTGCCCAGACGGGCCGTGTCGAAGTGGGGGGCACGGATATTTCCGCCCTGCCGCCGTGGAAGCGCGATGTCGGCATGGTGTTCCAGTCCTATGCACTGTGGCCGCATATGTCGGTGGCGAGAAACGTTGCCTTCGGGCTGGAGGAGCGAAAGCTGCCGCGCGACGAGATTGCCGCCCGCGTTGATCAGGCGCTCGATCTGGTCAATCTGAAGCATCTGAAGGATCGCCGGCCCTCCCAGCTTTCGGGGGGGCAGCAGCAGCGCGTCGCGCTGGCCCGCACCATCGCCATCCGTCCGAAGGTGCTGTTGCTCGATGAGCCGCTGTCGAATCTCGATGCGCGGATGCGCGTCCAGGTGCGGCGTGAGTTGCGCGAGCTTCAGCAGGAACTTGGCATCACCACGATCTTCGTCACCCACGATCAGGAGGAGGCGAACACCATCTGCGACCGCATTGCTGTGATGAATGACGGCAGAGTGCAGCAGGTTGGCACGCCGATGGGCGTCTATGACGCGCCGGACAATCTTTTCGTCGCGGGTTTTCTGGGCACGGCCAACATCCTCGATGGCCACGCCGCGCAGGGGGCTTTCCGCATCGCAGGCGGCGGCGAATTGCCGCTTCGCGCAGGACAACCGGTGCCGGACGCGGCCCGGATGGTATTCCGCCCTCAGGATGCGCGCATCGAGCGGCCGGGTGCGCAGGCGCCCGCGGGGTATGTTGCGCTGCCGGGACGCCTGCGCCACGCCGAGTTCCTTGGCTCGCAGCTGCGTTACGCGCTTGCCATCGGCGAAAACGAGGTGCTGGTTGATGTGCCCCATCACTCCGGCGCGGCCCGCTTCGGGGCCGGCGAGGATGTGGTGTTGGTGCTCGATAATAGCCGCACTTTGTTGCTGGCCGCCTGAACAGCGCGGCCAGAACCGTCACGCAGGAAGGGCAGGCGAAGGGGCAACCTCCGCATTGCCCGCACCGCATCCGCAGCGTAAAACGACTGCATGATGGCACCGGGCAGGACGATGAATGAGTTGAACGGGCCGGGCCGGTCGGCAGATCGCCCATGAGGCTTGGCCGGCTGCTTGCGGTCCTGACAGCTGGCGGTTCGCTTGCCAGCCGTGTTGCGCGCAAGCTGCGCCGTAGGCCGCATGATGAGCCCGACGCCGATGCGCGGGGCCGTTATGCCCGCTCGCCGCTGGAAATGACGGCGCGAGGCTGGCGTGATGTGCTCTTGCGCAGCTGGTACGATATCTTCGAGGATCGCCTGCTCTCGGTGGCCGCCGGCGCGGCCTTCTTCGGCCTCATGGCCGTTGTACCGGGGCTGGCGGTGCTGACCCTGCTGTTTGGGCTGTTCTCTGACGGGGCGAAGCTGGAACTGCAATTGGCGCCGCTTTTCGAGTTGATGCCGGCGAGCGCGGCAGAACTTGTTCTCGAGCAGGCCCGGCGCCTTGCCGGTCAGTCCAGCGATACACTCTCGACCAAGCTGGTGGCGAGCCTTGCCATCGCCATCTGGTCAGCCAACGCCGGCATCAAGGCGATGTTTGATGCGCTGAATGTCGCCTATGGCGAGGCCGAACAGCGCTCATTCCTGTGGCTGAACACCATATCGCTGCTCACCACCTTCTGCGCGGCGCTGCTGCTGATCATCATGCTGCTGCTCACCGCCGTGCTGCCGGCAATCCTGCATTTTCTGCCCTTTCCAGACATGGCGGACGAAGTGTTCCGGCAGGTGCGCTGGCCGCTGTTTCTGGTGCTGGCAACGCTGTCCATCGCAATGCTCTACTGGATCGGTCCCTGCCGGCGAAAGGTCCGGTTTCGCTGGGTTTTACCGGGTGCGATCATCGCCGCACTGCTCTGGGCGCTGGTCTCATGGCTCTTCAGCTTCTATGTCACGACCCTCGGCAACTATCAGGTCACCTATGGCTCGCTGTCCGCCGTGATCGTCTTCATGACCTGGTTGTGGCTCTCCGCCTTCGTCATTCTGTTGGGGGCGGAAATCAACGCCCAGCTGGAACATCAGACCCTGATCGACACGAGCAACGGCAAGGCGCCGCCGACATTAGCCACGAATTAATGGCGGTCGGCTAAGGTGCCGGGCATGGATGCCCCAAATGCCTCGATTGATGACGATGCCCTGCCAATCCCGGCTATCCTGCCTGGTCTGGATGGGCTGCGTGCTGTCAGCATTCTTCTGGTCATGCTGTCGCATTCGGGGCTGGGCCATGTGGTACCGGGCGTTTTTGGCGTCACGATCTTTTTCTTCATCTCCGGCTTTCTGATCACTTCCCTGATGATCGGCGAATGGCGCCGCCACGGTCGGCTTGCCATCGGCTCCTTCTATGCCCGGCGGATGATCCGGCTTTATCCGCCACTGATCGTCATGACGCTTGTGACCGTGCTCGTGATGACAGCCGTGGGCGCGAGCATCCACCCCCTCGGGGTCATCGGTGCGCTGGCCTATCTGGCAAACTACCTCGCCATTCTGAAGCCGGAGGTCATGGCCAATCTTGGCGGGCAGCTCTGGTCGCTGGCAGTGGAGGAGCACTTCTATTTCGTTTATCCGCTGCTGATGCCTTTTCTGTTCCGTCACGCCCGTCTTGCCGTGCCGGTTCTGCTTTCAATCTGCGCCCTGTCGCTCGCAATTCGGTATGGCGTTGTGCGGAATTTCCCTGCCATCGCCACCGACTACACCGGCAAGGCCACGGAATGCCGCTTCGATTCGATTCTGTACGGCGCCATCGCCGCCGTGCTCTGGTGGTCAAGGCGCGGACGGGCGCTCATGCAGCGCTTTGTGTCCCCGGCCATGGTGGGGCTTGCCATCGGCGTCATCCTGCTGACGCTGCTCTATCGCGACCAGACCTTCCGCGACACGCTGCGCTACACCTTGCAGGGGTTGGCGCTGGTGCCGGTTGTGCTGGCGGTGACAGTGGCCGGAACGATGGCCTGGGCGACCGCCATCCTCGACAGTACGCCGATGCGCTGGATCGGTCGGCTGAGCTATTCGCTGTACCTCTGGCACATCCTCGCGTTCTTCGTGGCTGAACACCTGCTTCCTGGCAGCGGCGCGCGCTTTGTTGCGGCGATGCTGCTCGGCTGGGTGCTGACCTTTGTCGTATCGTGGCTCAGCTACCGCTTCGTCGAAATGCCCTTCTTCGCCCTGCGCAAGCGCTTCGGATCGAATGTCGAGACGACCGATCACGTCCGGGCCTGAACAGGCGGCGCCTATTCAGCGGCCGGGAACAAGGCGCAGGATCAGGCCTTCGTTCGCATCAACCGCGAGGTAGATCAGGCCATCCGGCCCCTGGCGAATGTCGCGAATACGGTGGCCCATGCCGTCAAGCAGACGCTCTTCTCCAGTGATGCGATCCCCGTCCAGTGTCAGGCGCGAGACATGTGCGCCGGCAAGCGCGCCGACAAACAGACTGCCCTTCCAGGCGGGAAAGGCATCGCCGGTGTAAAACATCATGCCGGACGGTGCGATGGAGGGATCCCAGTAATGCACGGGCTGCTCCATACCCGGTCCTGCGGTGCCGATGCCGATCTTTGCGCCGGTATAGTCCCGGCCATAGGTGATGACAGGCCAGCCATAGTTCTTGCCGGCTTCCGGGCGGTTGATCTCGTCGCCGCCCTTGGCGCCATGTTCCACCGTCCAGAGCCGACCTGTCACCGGATGCAGGGCTGCGCCCTGAATGTTGCGGTGGCCGTAGGAATAGATCGCCGGGGGGATGCCCTTGTCATTACCGACGAACGGATTGTCTCCGGGAACTGAGCCGTCCGGATTGATCCGCACAACCTTCCCATAAAGACTGGTCAGATCCTGTGCCTTGTCGCGATAGCCGCGCTCACCGAGGCCGATGAACAGCGTGCCGTCGCGGGCCGGGACGATGCGCGAACCGAAATGGCCCTGACTGCCGTTGACCGGCTCCTGCCGGAAGATGATCTCGACGTTTGCAAGCCCGCGCTCGTCAGGCGCAAGGTCGGCCCGAAGGACCGAAGTGGTTGCGCCTTCGCCGCGGGCTTCCGCCAGGCTGATGTAGAGCCGGCGTGATTGCGCGAAATCCGGCGCCAGCACGATATCGAGCAAGCCCCCCTGACTGAACGCGAAGACAGGCGGCAGGCCGGCCAGCGGGGCGGAAACATGACCGTCGGTGCTGACGATCCGCAGGGTGCCGGGCCGTTCCGTCACCAGCATCCGGCCATCAGGCAGGAAGGCCATCGCCCAGGGATTCTTGAGGCCTTTTGCAACCGTCTCCGGCACATAGGGAAGGGTGCGGCGCGGCTCGGATTCAGCAAGAACGGGGACCGCCGCCAGCAACGCCATGGCGACCAGAAACCGGCGGTTGATCATGGAACGTCTCCGTAAGCGGACCCAGTGTTCATGATGCGGCAATAAATCGATTGATGTGAAGCCACAATGGCGCTTTTCTGGCAACGGCGACGTTACTCTGCAAACTTTGGAGGCCGTATATGGCCGTACTGACCCGTAAATCCTTTCTCGCGCTGGCCGCATCCAGCCTTGCTGTGCCGGCGCTGGCCCAGCAACAGCCCGCCGCGCCGGCTGCGCCGCCTGCCTCCGCTCCGCAGACCGCGGTGATCGCTCCTGCCACGGACGCCAAGGTGCTGGTCGTCGGCAGTGTCGTCCAGCTTCGCTCGGGCGGGCCGAAGATGACGGTCATCTACCTCGCAAACAATGTCGCGACCGTGCAGTGGTATCTGGAAAGCAGTGGCTTCAAGAAGGAAGAATTCCCCGTCGCTGCCCTCAAGCTTGCTGATGCCAGTGACGATGAGGATGATGAGGACGAAGACGAGGACGAAGACGAGGACGAAGATGAGGACGAGTAAGCGCTGAGCCTCAGCGCTTCCACCTTTTTCCCTG
>JAIUNP010000138.1 GCA_020161975.1 Pseudomonadota bacterium | reverse complement strand
CCGATGGCTGGCCTTCTGCGGACCGTCCGGATCAACAGAAACCAGTTCCGCGATGGTGCCAATGATGGAACGCATCAGATCCGTCTGATAATTGTCATGCGTCCCCTGAAGCAGGGCCGAGATCCGCTCCAGCCCCATGCCGGTATCAATCGACGGCTTTGGCAGACGAATACGATCTCCGCCCGGCAATTGCTCGAACTGCATGAACACGAGATTCCAGATCTCGATAAAGCGGTCGCCATCCTGATCAGCGGATCCCGGCGGACCGCCGGCAATCTTGTCGCCGTGGTCAAAGAAAATCTCTGAACACGGTCCGCAAGGCCCAGTGTCACCCATCTGCCAGAAATTATCGGACGTCGGAATGCGGATAATCCGCGATTCCGGCAACCCGGCCACTTTCTTCCAGAGATCGAAGGCTTCGTCGTCCTCGTGGTAAACGGTCACCAACAGACGATCTTTTGGAAGGGTGAAATCTTCCGTCACCAACCGCCAGGCAAAATCAATCGCATCGGCCTTGAAATAATCACCGAACGAGAAATTTCCCAGCATCTCGAAAAATGTATGGTGCCGCGCCGTATAGCCGACATTGTCGAGATCATTGTGCTTGCCGCCGGCCCGGACGCACTTCTGCGAGGTCGCGGCGCGGCTGTAGTTCCGCGTCTCCAGCCCCGTGAAGACGTTCTTGAACTGGACCATGCCGGCGTTGGTGAACATCAGCGTCGGGTCGTTGCGCGGCACCAGCGGACTGGACTCAACGACCTGATGCCCGTTCCGGGCAAAGAAGTCGAGGAATGTAGAACGAATCTCGTTGACGCCACTCATGATAATGCCCGCTCAGCCCCTTCAACCGCTGCGCCGCCGGTAGGATGTGGTCGAGCGCCCGAATGCCTGTTCTTTTAGAGAGGCTTATCGGCCCTGTCCACGTTCGCGAGGGCAAAATCCTTGTGAAAGCAGACGGCGCCCGGACAGGCGCCGATCACTCAGGCGTCCGGCGGCCCATCATCCTCGGGCTCGGCCCCGCCATTCTCCAAAATCCGCTCGGCAATCAGACCGGCATTCTGTCGGATCATCTGCTCGATGCGATTGGCAGCTTCCGGGTTTTGCTTCAGAAACTGCTTGGCATTCTCGCGTCCCTGCCCGAGCCGCTGGCTGTCGAACGAGAACCAGGCGCCGGACTTCTCGACGATGCCGGCCTTGACACCAAGATCGACCAACTCGCCCATCTTGGAAACGCCCTCGCCATACATGATATCGAACTCAACCTGCTTGAAAGGCGGCGCGACCTTGTTCTTGACGACCTTGACCCGCGTTGTGTTGCCCACGACGTCCTCGCGCTCCTTGATCGCCCCAATCCGGCGGATATCAAGGCGAACGGAGGCGTAGAACTTCAACGCGTTACCACCCGTGGTCGTTTCCGGACTGCCATACATCACACCGATCTTCATGCGGATCTGATTGATGAAGATGACCATCGTATTCGAGCGGGAAATCGAAGCTGTCAGCTTGCGGAGCGCCTGGCTCATCAACCGCGCCTGAAGCCCCGGCTGAACCTCGCCCATCTCGCCTTCGATTTCGGCCTTGGGCGTCAATGCCGCGACCGAATCGACAACCAGCACATCAACGGCCCCGGACCGCACGAGCGTGTCGGCGATTTCCAACGCCTGCTCACCGGTATCAGGCTGGGAGATCAACAGGTTTTCAAGATCGACCCCGAGCTTGCGGGCATAGACAGGATCGAGCGCATGTTCGGCATCCACAAATGCGCAAACTCCACCCTTTTTCTGCGCTTCGGCGATTGTATGGAGCGCTAGCGTCGTCTTTCCAGACGATTCCGGCCCGTAAATTTCGATCACGCGCCCCTTGGGCAAACCACCAACCCCGAGCGCGATATCGAGCCCGAGTGACCCGGTGGAAATCGTTTCGATCTCGATCACTTTCTGGTTCTTGCCCAGCCTCATGATCGAACCTTTGCCGAACGCACGTTCGATCTGGCTAAGCGCGGCATCGAGCGCCTTGGTCTTGTCCATCGAGGATCCTTCAACAAGCCGGAGAGAGGGCTGACTCATGGTCAAGTTCCTTATGCCTTTGCGCGTGTTCCATCACAACTCCGAATATGGACATGATTTGTTCTTGTTTTCAAGTTCTTTTTTTGTTCCAGAAATCTGGTGCAGCGGGTTGATTTTTGGCGAAGGACTGGTAGGCCGTGCCCGCCGCATCTGAGGAGCCTGTCATGTCCGACACACCGCCCGACCGTCTGTCCGTCAATCCCGCCAGTCCCTTCTATGACGAGGCGGTATTGAAGCGCGAGGTCGGCGTCAGGTTCAAGGGCGTCGAAAAGTTCAACGTCGAGGAGTACTGTGTATCGGAACGCTGGATCCGCGTCGCTGCCGGGGCCGCCAAGGACCGCAAGGGCAACCCGCTGACGCTGAAGCTCGCCGGTGATGTCGAGGTCTGGTTCAAGGAATCCGAGGCATAATACTGCCCATCAGCGTCGCCTGCTGATGGCTCGAATCAAGGTGACCGAAAAGACGATGCGCAGTCGCTGCCATCGCGGGACTGTCGCACCACCATCACCCTATTCCGCGATCACAGTCTTCACCGTCTCGATCAACTGCTTGAGCGAGAAGGGTTTCGGCAGGAAGTTGAACTGCTGCCCTTCTGGCAGGTTCTTGCGGAAAGCCTCCTCGGCATAACCGGACACGAAGATGACCTTGAGGTCCGGGTTCAGCTTGCGCAACTCTCCCAGCATCGTCGGTCCGTCCATTTCCGGCATCACCACATCGGACACCACGAGGTCGATCTCATTGATATGACCCTTGGCGAGTTCCAGCCCCTCGGCGCCGGAGGGCGCCTGAAGGACGGTGTAACCGCGCGACGTGAGCGCCCGCGCAGCAAAATTGCGCACCGCCTCCTCATCTTCCACGAGCATGATCGTACCCTGTCCGGTCATGTCCGCAGCGGGGGCCGGCTTTTCAGGTCCCGTCGGCAGGCGCGCGGCCTCGCCATGGCCGATGGCCACCTGTTGCGGCGCATTGTCCGCCCTTGGCTGGAACCGCGGCAGGAAAATGCGGAACACCGTGCCCTTACCAACCGTAGATTCGCACAGCATCACGCCGCCCGATTGCTGCACAAAACCATAGGCCGAGGAAAGCCCAAGCCCGGTACCCTTGCCGAGTTCCTTGGTGGTGAAGAACGGCTCGAAGATCTTCTCCAGCACATCGGGCGGAATCCCGGTTCCGTTATCCTCAACCTCGATCACCGCATAGTCGTTGGCCGGCAACTGTTCGTTGTCGAAGCGCCGAGTCTCGGCGGCTGAGATATTGGCCGTGCGGATGGTCAGCCGCCCCCCTTCCGGCATGGCATCGCGCGCGTTGACGGCAAGGTTGATGACCATGTTGTCGAACGAGGACGGATCAGCATAAACCGGCCAAAGATCGCGCGCATAGCGCACGTCGAGGTCCACTTTCGGCCCGATGGAGCGCTTGAGCATGTTGGACAGTTCGCTCAGCCGCTCGCCGATGTGGATTTCCTCCGGCGTCAGCGTCTGCTGGCGTGAGAAGGCCAGCAACTGCCGCACGAGTGATTTCGCCCGGTTCGCTGAATTCTTGATCTGAACGATATCGGCATAGGAGGGGTCGGTCTGCTTGTGGTTGGTCAACAGCAGATCGGCAAAGCCGATGATTGATTGCAGATGGTTGTTGAAGTCATGCGCCACACCGCCGGCAAGCTGGCCGATGGCGGTCATCTTCTGGGCCTGGAAGAACTGCTCCTGCAACTTCTGCTGCTCGGTTGTCTCCAGCGCATAGACGATGGCCGATTCATCATCGCTCTCGCGTTCCTCGATGGCGGAGACGAAGAAGCGGGCAGAGCGCGCCGGCTCACCCGCCAACGTCAGATCCAGCGGCGCAATATCACCCCGCCCCTCATGCGCGGCGTCGAGCGCGCTTTGCAGGGTGGCGCGTTCGTTCTCGGCCAGCGTATTGATGATCGAGCGCGAGCCGCTGCCTGCAACTTGCGCAAACTGGTCGGCGAAGGCGCGGGCGAAAGCCGCATTGGAGCGCACGACATGGCCGGATTTGTTGACCGTGGCAATCGGCAGCGGTGTCGAATTGAAGAAGCGCGCAAAGCGAACTTCCGCCGCGCGCAGGCCTTCGGCCACATCCTCGCCTGGCGAACGGTTGAGCACGAGCGTGCGCGAGGCCCCGCGCGTGCCATCTGCTGCAAAGGCGACCCGGTGGAACAGGCGCACGGGCAGCGTCCGCCCGTTGGCGCGCCTGAGATCAAGGTCGATGGTTTCCGTATCCACCGTTCCAGGCGCACCGGACGCGCCGGAGATCAACGCCGCACCATCGCCGGCCACAATATCGCTCAGCTGGATTCCGCCCGGCCCGAACTGGGCGATGTCAAGATCCAGCCACCCGGCCAGCGTGGCGTTGAGATAGACGATATGGCCATTGTTCTCGGCAGAGAGAAAACCAGCCGGCGCATGATCGAGATAGTCGATGGCGTGCTGGAGTTCCTGAAAGACGTTTTCCTGTTTCTCGCGTTCGCGTGTCCGGTCCGCCACGGTCCAGACAATGGCGGGGCGCCCGTCGCGATCAATGTGCCGCACGCGAACCTTGTACCACCCCGCCTCGCCGCCGCCGGCGAGCGCGGGGGACAGACGGATTTCCTCCGCCAGCGTGCGCCCCTCGCGCGCAGCCTTGGCGAGGCGATAAACCGCCTCGGTCACTTCCGGTGGGCCGGAGAACAGCCGTTCGATGGTTTTGGCATCCCCGCTCGCCCCCGCGCCGGACAGGGTGAGATAGGTGGCATTGGCGTAGATGACCTTGCCATCGGGATCGAGGGCGAGAATACCGTCTGAACTCGTGTCAGTGAATTGCTTGGTCAGGTCGTTCCGGGCCGCGCGCGCCGAAAATTGCAGGATGCCGACCGCATAAAGCAGCAGCGCCAGCAGCCCCAGCGCGGCCAGAACCGCCAGAAACCACAGGATGAAGACGGAACGGTGATCATCGCCCAGCACATAGCTGGCCACCGCCGCCGCGATCAGGAAAACGGCGAAGACCAGAACGAGTGCCACGCTCCCCTGCCGGTCAGAGCGATCAATCGAAACGGTCGGCGGCATGTCACGCATCCATTGCTTCCTTCGCCCTGCATTCACGACGATTCTCGCGAGGGATACAACGATTCGCATTCAGCCGCGGAATGCCTTGGTGCCTACCGCCCCCTGCGAGCCAATCTGAACACGAAGCCGATGATTTCCGCTACGGCCTTGTAGTGTTCCACCGGAATTTCCCGGTCGATTTCTGCTGTGGCATGGAGCGCCCGGGCCAGCGGAATGTTCTCGACCACCGGCACGTTGTTCTCTTCCGCAACCTTGCGGATGGCCAGAGCCACTTCGTCGAGCCCCTTGGCAACGCAAACGGGCGCGGCCATGCCCTTGTCGTACCGCAGCGCCACGGCATAGTGGGTCGGGTTGGCGATCACAACGGTGGCCTTCGGCACGGCGGCCATCATGCGCTGGCGGGCGCGCTGGTTGCGGATCTGCCGGATGCGCCCCTTGATCTCGGGATTGCCCTCGCTTTCCTTGTGTTCCTCCTTCACTTCCTGCAGCGACATCCGCAACTTTTTCTTCCAGTTGAACCACTGCCAGCCAGCATCCATGAGCGCGATCACCGCGTAGAGCGCCAAAACTCCGGCAACCACCCGGCCCGCCAGCGCCAGCACGGGTCCAGCCGCGGCGCGCGCATCCACCATGCCGCCGATGGCCGCAAACAGCGCTCCGCCGGGCTTCAATTGCAGCCAGAGCACGCCCGCAACCAGCCCCAGCTTCAGCAGCGTTTTGCCGAACTGCACGAGATTCTCGACCCCGAAGATGCGCTTGAAGCCGCTGAGCGGACTGATGCGGGAGAACTTTGGCAGCAGCGGATCGAGCGCGATGCGCGGCTTGTTGAGCACGAGATTGGCGGCAATCCCGGCAATGATAATGGCCAGAAACGGCCCGGCCAGCACTTCGGTGAACTGCGCGGCCACCGAAAGCGTGAGCACTTGGCCCCGCCCTTCGATGCCCTCATGCGCATGGGACAGCCAGCCGGAGAGCCGCATTGCCGCGCCGGTTCCGATCACGGCGAAGGCCAGCGACGCCGCAGCCATCCCCGCTGCCAGCGTCAGGAAGCCACCAAGTTCTACCGATCGGGGAACGTCGCCTTTCTCGCGCGCCTGTTCGATGCGCCGCTCGCTGGCTTCTTCCGTTTTGTCTTCGGCATCCTGCCCTTCCGCCATTCACTTAACCCCCGAACGGCAGGGCGAGCGCGGCCCGCATGACATCGAGAAAGGTTCGGCCGATGGCCCCGAGCGAGGCCGAAAAAGCCATCAAACCCAGGAGAATGGCCGCCGGCATCGAAAGGTAGAACAGTTGCAGTTGCGGCGTCAGCCGCGCGGCCAGCCCAAGGCCAAGGTTGAAGATGAAGCTGAAGGCGACAAAGGGCGCGGCGATCAGCACACCCGCCTCAAAGAGCCGCGTGACAAGTTGCAGCACCAGCGTTGCCATGTCGCCGGCTGCAAGCCCCTGACCTGGCGCAACCACCTCATAGCTCGCGAAAATGCCCGTGATGGCGAGATGGTGCAGATCGGTCGCGAAGATGAGACACACCCCGAAAATGCGCAGGAAACTGGTGATTGCCTCGCCCTGCTGGCCGTTTGCCGGATCCATCACCTGCGCAAACGACAGCCCGACGCTCTGAGCGATCAGCGTGCCCGCAACATCGAGAACCGCCATGGTGAGCCTGCCCGCAAGTCCGAGCACCAGCCCCGTGATGATCTCGCTGACAAACCGCATAGGCGCCGGCGTTCCGCCGCCGCCCGCTTCCCGCAGCAGCGGCAGCGCCATCAGCGTGAGCGCCAGCGCAATAACCAGTCGCTGGCGCATGGGAATGGCCCGCTCGCCTAGGCCCGGCATCAGCATCACCATCGCGCCGACGCGGGCAAAGGCCAGCATGAAGGCTTCCGCAAACCCCGGCGCCAGCGCCAGTTCCACCTCAGCCTCCCGTGATGATCTTTTCGGCCAGGCGACGCATGTAGCCGCCCAGCGCATCCCCCATGAACGGCAGAAGGAAGATCAGCGACAGGAGCACCGACACCACCTTGGGCACATAGACCAGCGTCTGCTCCTGAATTTGCGTCAGCGCCTGCACCAGCGAGATCGCAAAGCCCACCACCAGCCCGACAAGCATCAGCGGCATCCCTGCCTTGAGGAATGTCATGAAGGCATCGCGGGCAATCTCGTTGAGGAGCGCTTCGGTCATCAGATCGGCATCCTCAGGATTTCCTCATAGGCCTGAATCACCTTGTCGCGCACCGCCACCAGCGTTTCGAGCGCCGCCTCGCTTTCAGCCACAGCCGTGACGACAGCGGTGAACTCCGGCTTCTGCCCGGACGCGACCTGCCGCGTCAGTGCCTCGGCCTTCTGGCCACTTTCGGCAATGCCGCCCACTGCACGCCCCAGGAGATCGGCAAAGCTCTCGGTCTTGGCCGGCAGTTGCGGCGCTTGCAGGCGCTGGCTGGCGGCATAAGCCCCCGCTGCCTGGGAGGGAACGAACGTGTTGCGGATCATGGCGACCTCACACCTTCAGAATATCAAGCGTGCGCGCGATCATGCGACGCGCGGCGGTGATGACGGAGACATTGGCCTCATAGCTGCGCTGGGCTTCGCGCATGTCCATCTGCTCGATCAGGAAATCGACATTGGGAGTTTTCACCATCCCCGCAGCATCCGCCGCCGGATGGCCCGGCTCCAGCCGCTGACCGAAATCGGAGCGGTCGCGCCGGATGCGTGTCAGCGACACGCCAATGCCGCCGGTCTCGCTGTCCGCGCGCGTCTCGAATACCGGAATCTTGCGGCGATACGGCGCCTCGCCGGGCTTGGAAGGCGTGGTGCCGGCGTTCGCGATATTTTCGGAAATGATCCGCATCCGCCCCGATTGCGCGCGAAGCCCCTGCGCGGCCGTGGCGATGGACTTGAGAAAATCGCTCATGCTCATGCCCTCTTGCCGATGGCCGTCTTCAGATGCGCCAGCGAACGCTGGTACAGTCCCACCAGCGTCTGGTGCTCCACCTGCACTTCGGCGAGACGCAGCATCTCGTCTTCCAGGCTCACGGCATTCCCGTTGGGCCGCGTCTCGATCCGCGCTGCATCGACCGTGCCGGCAGCACCGATGCCAGCGATCGGAATGTGCCCGGGTGTCGTCACCTGCCCCTGCCCCTGCACCGGTTGTGGCAGGGCGAAGGGCGTCACATCCTTTGCGCGGTAGCCCGGCGTGTCGGCATTGGCGACGTTGCCCGCCAGAACTCCCTGCCGCCGCTCCAGCCATTGCAACCTGGCCCGCATCAGATCCAGGGTCGAGACACCCGCTGACATTGCTTGGCTCCATATTTTCAATTTAAAGTTGCTAACTCGGCAAGTTTTGCCCTGCTTATGGTTAATTATGAGTTAAGGTGGCTTGGCAGCTCCGTTAACCAAATCGTAACGATTACGGCGCGCTGAAACGGGAGCCGTGGTATTTAACCATGCCCCTTCATGCGGGGACGGAGTATGGACGCGTACCAATGCAGCAGGTTTGGACATCATTGGGACCGGAATGGTCCAAAATCGTCATCTGGATCGGCCTCGGTCTCGCCATGCTTGTGGCGGTCACGATCGTCGCCTGGCTGCTCATGAAGGTTTTCGGCCGTTCGCTGAACATGGGCAGCGGCTCCAACCGGGGCCAGCCCCAGCGGCTCGGCATCACAGGGGCCTTCAATCTTGACCGCAAGGGCCGCAAGCTCGTGATCGTGCGGCGGGACAATACCGAACATCTGCTGCTGATCGGCGGTCCAAACGACATTCTCGTCGAGAACAACATCATCCGGGCAGAACGCACCGCCCGCGCGCCCTCCGCCGCCTTGCCTGAGCAACTGGAACTGCCGGTCGCGCCACAACCAACGGCACCCACCGTCGTCGCCGCCCCCATCGTGGCTGCGCCTGTTGCTCCTGTTGCTCCGGTGGTGGTCTCCCCACCCCCGCGCCCGGTCCCCGCCGCACCGGCAGCGCCTGTCACTCCGCAGCCCCCAATCCGTCGTGAACCACCCCCGGTGAATATCGCACCACCGACCCGGGCCCCGGAACCGCCGCCCGTGATCGCTGCACCTCCGGTGCCGCACAAGGCTGCGGAAGAGCGAGCCCCTGAGGTCAAGGCGGCTGAAGCCCCCCCGGTTGTCGCTACGCCCCCTGCCGCACCGGTCGTGGAAAGCCCTGCCCCCGCCCCGGAAGCCCCAGCGCCGCGTCCGCAGCCCGACCCCCGCCTGTCGGATATGGCCCGCCGCCTTCAGAGCGTGCTCCAGCGTCCGATGAGTTCGGCACCACGCCCTGCCCCCTCGCCGGCCGCAGTCGAAGCCGCCGAGACCAAGCCAATTCCCCTTCCGTCCGCCGGACGCAAGGCCAGCCCCGAGCCTGCGGCGAACGCCCCGGTGGCAGCCAACGCGCCCGTCGCTGATCCCGCACCGGTTGCGATCAAGCCGCCCAAGCCCACCAAGGTCGAAGAAAAGCCCGCAGCACCGACGGTGACGCAAGGTAAGGGCCTTCCCGCAAATCCACTTGCCTCCGATTCTCAGACGATTGATTCGCTGGAGGAGGAAATGGCACGACTTCTGGGTCGCGGCAGTCCTGGCAAAACGTGAGGCGCTGCGCCGCGCGGAGCTTTGCTTCATCGCTATTGGGCCTGTCGCTTGCGGAGGGCCTTTGCGATTCGGCGTTGGCACAGGACATTTCCGTATCGTTCGGCG
>JAIUNP010000137.1 GCA_020161975.1 Pseudomonadota bacterium | reverse complement strand
GGTGGCGCTGCTGGCGCGTGCCGACGCGCGCCTGCCGGGTGTGCGCACGCTGGCGCAGTTTGGCGATGTGCGTGTTGTGCGGCGCGACAAACCACTCGATGTGGCCGCGCTCAACCCGCTGGTGCTGCGCCTGTCCTATCTCGGCGTGCCACGCTGGCTCGGTGCGCTTGCCGTCATCTGCGTCTTCTTCTTCGGCATCGGACTGATCGTCTCGCTGAGCGCGCCTTGGCTTGTGCGCAACGTCAGCGATTTCGTGCGCGACCTGCCGAGCACCTTGCTGAAGCTCCAGAACATCCTGGATACCCTGCGCATCCACATCGAGCAGCGGATCGGCGTCAACATCGCCGACGCCTCAAGCCAGATTTCCTTTTCGCAATTCGGTTCAACGGCCATTAACTGGCTGACTGGTTCGCTGCGCTCGGTAGGCTCGACCGCGCAGGCGGTAATGAGCAGCCTTGAAATCCTCGTGATCGTGCCCTTCGCCGTGTTCTATTTCCTGGCGGACTGGGAGCGCGTGGTCCGTGGCCTGCAACAGCTTGTCCCCTTGCGGTTGCGCCGGTCGGTCTTCACCCTCACGGGCGAGATCGACGCAATGATCGGCGGTTATTTTCGCGGACAGACGCTGGTCTGTCTTTTCCTCGGCTCGTTCTATGCCGTGGCGCTGTGGCTTGTCGGCCTGCGATACGGGCTGGTGATCGGCGCGATTTCGGGCCTCTTGAGCTTCATCCCCTATCTCGGCACCGGCACTTGCCTCATCCTCTCCGTCGGCTTTGGCTTGGCGCAGTTTTATCCCGAATGGCAGATGATCATCCTGATTCTGGCGGTGATCGGCGTCGGCCAGTTTCTCGAAGGCAATATCCTCACGCCCTACTTCGTGGGTCGCCATGTCGGCGTGCATCCTCTGGCGCTGATGTTCGGCCTGATCGCGCTGGGCAAACTCTACGGCTTTCTCGGCCTGCTGCTGTCGGTGCCGATCACCGGCACGATCATGATCGTGCTGAAGCGCATCGCCCGCCGCTACCGTGCGAGTGATTTCTTTCGCCAGTAACGCCAGCCGGAAAGGCAAAGTGACGGCGCAACCGGAAGCCCCGCACTCATTTCGTCTCAAATCGCAAATCGCGTGGAACCAAATGGCTCCAGAACCGTTTTGACTCACGAACAACCCTTGAGGATTTGAAATGAAGAAGCTCCTGATGCCTGTGCTTGCTATGGCGACAATGATCGGTGCCAGCGCCGCACACGCCCAGAATCGCGTCCAGATCGGCACGCTCAACTGCACGGTCTCGCCGGGCATTGGCATGATCATCTCGGAACGCAAGGATCTTGCCTGCAACCTGAACAACCGCGCGGGCAATATCGTCGACACCTATGTCGGCGTCATCCAGACCTACGGGCTTGAGCTTGGCAAAACCGAGGGCGGCTATATGAGCTGGGCGGTCTTCGCCCCCACCGAGGGTCCGAAGAAGGGAACCCTTGCCGGCAACTACGTCGGCGTCTCCGCGGGCGCCTCCGCCGGCGTCGGCGGGGCTGCGAACATTCTCGCCGGCGGCTCGGATCGCGCCTTCCAGTTGCAGCCCCTTTCGCTCGAAGGCAACAAGGGCATCAACATTGCTGTCGGCATCAGTGAATTGAAGCTGCGCGCCTCGCAGTAAGCGATTTACCGGGGTCCCGCACTGTCTCCCCTCCCCGCAGTGTTCCCGGTGAAAAGGCCCGCTTCGGCGGGCCTTTTTTTATTCCGCCGCCTCAGAGGCAGCGCCGCGTGAATAATTCAGCACAGGCCCCAGCCAGCGCTCGACATCCACAGTCCTCATGCCCTTGCGGGCCGCATAATCCTCCACCTGATCGCGCTCCACCTTGGCCACACCGAAGTAGTAGCTGTCCGGATGCGCAAAATAGAGGCCGGAAACGGAGGCGCCAGGCCACATGGCGTAGCTTTCCGTGAGCTTGACGCCGATCCTGCGCTCGGCGCCCAGCAGATCGAACAGCGTCGCCTTTTCGGTATGGTCGGGCTGGGCCGGATAGCCCGGGGCCGGACGAATGCCGCGATACCCTTCAGCAATCAGTCCCTCCGGCGTAATCGCCTCATCTGGCGCATAAGCCCAGAACTCCTTGCGCACACGCTCGTGCATCCGCTCGGCAAAGGCTTCAGCGAGACGGTCAGCGAGCGCCTTGGCGAGGATCGACGAATAATCATCGTTCTTGCCTTTGAGCCGTTCGGAAATCCGTTCCTCGCCAAAGCCGGCGGAGACGACAAAGCCGCCGATATAGTCTGCCTTGCCGCTCTCGCGCGGCGCAACGAAATCCGCCAGTGCGACATTGGGCCGGCCCATCTGGCGCGAAAGCTGCTGACGCAGGGTGTAGAAGGTCGCAAGCGTCTCGGACCGGCTCTCGCCGGTATAGAGCGCGATATCGTCGCCCACCCGGTTGGCCGGCCAGAAGCCGATCACGGCGCGCGCCTGGAACCAGCGTTCATCGATGATGCGCTTCAGCATCGCCTGCGCATCGGCCCAGAGCTGGCGGGCGGCAGGGCCCTGCTTTTCATCCTCAAGGATCGCCGGATAACGTCCCTTGAGTTCCCAGGTCTGGAAGAAGGGCGTCCAATCGATGTAGGGCACCAGTTCCTCAAGGTCATAGGTCTTGAAGACGCGTGTGCCGGTGAAGGTCGGCTTGGGCGGCGTATAACCGTCCCAGTCGGCCTTGAAGCCGTTTGCCCGTGCTTTTTCCAGCGGCAGTCGCTGCTTTTCCGCTTCCGCCCGCGCATGGGCAGAAGCCACCTTGGCATATTCGGCGCGCAGGCCGGCCTTGTAGCCTTCGCTCTGCTCCGGGCTCAGCAGCGAGGAGACCACGCCGACCGCACGGCTGGCATCAACCACATAGACCGCCTGCCCCCGGTCGTAGGCCGGGGCGATCTTGACCGCCGTATGCACGCGGGAGGTCGTCGCCCCGCCGATCATCAGCGGCAGGTCGAAGCCCTCGCGCTCCATTTCGGAGGCCATATGCACCATCTCGTCGAGCGAGGGCGTGATCAGGCCGGAAAGGCCGATGACATCGACATTTTCCTTGCGGGCAACCTCCAGAATCTTCTGGGCTGGCACCATCACGCCAAGGTCGATCACCTCGTAATTGTTGCACTGGAGCACAACGCCGACGATGTTCTTGCCGATGTCGTGCACATCGCCTTTCACGGTGGCCATCAGCACCTTGCCGGCGGAGGCGCGCTGGTCGGCGCCCGTGCGACGCTTTTCCTCCTCCATGTAGGGCTGGAGATAGGCGACCGCCTGTTTCATCACGCGGGCGGATTTGACCACCTGCGGCAGGAACATCTTGCCCGCGCCGAAGAGATCGCCGACCACATTCATGCCGGCCATCAGCGGCCCTTCGATGACATGGAGCGGACGCGCTGCCGCGCCCCGCGCTTCTTCCGTGTCCGCTTCGATAAACTCGGTGATGCCATTGACCAGCGCATGGGTGATACGCGCCTCGACGGTGCCCTTGCGCCATTCGAGATCGGCCACCTTCACTTCGGCCTTGCCATCGCCCTTGTAGCGCGGCGCCGCCTCCAGCAGACGCTCGGTGGCATCCTCGCGCCGGTTCAGCACAACATCCTCGCAGAGGTCGCGCAACTCTTCCGGCAACGCATCGTACACCGCAAGCTGCCCGGCATTCACGATGCCCATATCCATGCCGGCCTTGATGCAGTGATAGAGGAACACTGCATGCATCGCCTCACGCACCGGCTCATTGCCGCGGAAGGAGAAGGACAGGTTGGAAACGCCACCCGAGATATGGGCGTGCGGCAATGTCTCGCGGATGGTCTTGGTCGCCTCGATGAAGGCGACGCCATAGCCGTTGTGCTCCTCGATACCGGTCGCCACCGCAAAGATATTCGGATCGAAAATGATATCTTCGGGCGGGAAACCGATGCCGGTCAGGATATTGTATGCGTTGGTGCAGATCTCGACCTTGCGCTCATAGCTGTCGGCCTGCCCCTTCTCATCGAAAGCCATCACCACAATCGCCGCACCATAGGCCCGGCAAAGTTTTGCGTGATGAACGAAGGCCTCAACGCCCTCCTTCATCGAGATGGAATTGACGATGGGCTTGCCCTGAACACACTTCAGCCCGGCCTCGATCACCTCCCATTTGGAGCTGTCGATCATCACAGGCACCCGCGCGATATCGGGTTCGGCGGCGATGAGGTTGAGGAAGGTGACCATCGCCGCCTTGGAGTCGAGCAGGCCTTCATCCATATTGACGTCGATCACCTGCGCGCCATTGGCCACCTGATCGCGCGCCACATCGAGCGCTTCGGGGAACCTGCCGTCCTTGATCAGCTTGCGGAACTTCGCAGAGCCGGTGACATTGGTGCGTTCACCCACGTTCACGAAGGGAATATCCGGCGTCAGCGTGAAGGGTTCGAGGCCCGAGAGCCTGAGTTGAGGCTCAACCTTCGGCACGAGGCGCGGCGGAATGCCCTTCACGGCTTCCGATATGGCGTGGATATGGGCGGGCGTGGAGCCGCAGCAGCCGCCGACGACATTGACGAGGCCCGAGCGGGCGAACTCCGCCACCTGCGCCGCCATGGCTTCGGGGCTTTCGTCGTAAAGTCCGAATTCGTTCGGCAGCCCCGCATTGGGGTAGGCGCAGACGAGCGTATCGGCCACCTTGGACAGTTCGGAGATGTGCCCGCGCATCTCGCGCGCACCGAGCGCGCAGTTCAGGCCGAAGGTCGCCGGCATCGCATGGCGCAGCGAATACCAGAAGGCGGTTGGCGTCTGGCCGGAGAGCGTGCGGCCGGAAAGATCGGTGATCGTGCCGGAGATCATCACGGGCAGGCGAATGCCCGTCGCCTCGAATGCCTCCTCTGCCGCAAACACCGCCGCCTTGGCATTCAGCGTATCAAAAATCGTCTCGATCAGGATCAACTCCGCCCCGCCCTCGATCAGACCACGAATCTGCTCGCCATACGCGACGCGCAGATCGTCGAAGGTCACGGCGCGGAAGCCGGGGTTGTTCACATCCGGCGAGATCGAAGCGGTCCGGTTCGTTGGCCCCACGGCGCCTGCCACGAAGCGGCGTTTGCCGTCCTTCTTCTCGGCGAGCGCCGCCGCCTCACGCGCCAGCCTGGCGCCCTGCACGTTGAGTTCATAGACGATGGATTCAAGATGATAATCGGCCTGCGCAATGGTCGTGCCGGAAAAGGTGTTCGTCTCGACGATATCGGCGCCCGAAAGAAAATATTCGAGGTGGATCGCCCTGACCGCATCCGGCTGGGTCAGGATCAGAATGTCGTTGTTGCCTTTCAGCGGGTGGTTGAACCCCTTGAACCGCTCGCCACGAAAGGCATCCTCATCCAGCTTCAGCTTCTGGATTTCCGTGCCCATGGCACCGTCGAGCACGAGGATGCGCTCGTTCGCGGCAGCCTGAAGAGCCTTGCGGATTTCGTCGCCATCAACCGGCGGGAATGGGTTGGTCATCGTCTCAATCCTCAACTCTTTGGCCGCCTTGCAGGACATCGCCAGTATTGTCCCTCGCCTTGATGGGGAAGGTGGCGGGGCGAGCCGGGTGAGGTGTTGAGCCAACGACCCCCACCGTCCTCCGCTGCGCCCGGGCGCCCCTCCCCGCAAGGGAGAGGGAAAATTCACACCGCCGCCTTTTCCGCCCTCAGCCCCAGCATGTGGCAAATGGCAAAGACGAGGTCGGCCCGGTTCATCGTGTAGAAGTGGAAATCGGAGACACCGCGGTCAAGCAGATCATAGACCTGCTCGGTCGCCACCGCGGCAGCCACCAGTTTCCGCGTCTCGGCATCATTGTCCAGCCCCTCGAAGCGCTGCGCCATCCACTCCGGCACACGCGCGCCAGCCCGCTTGGCGAAGTTCGCCGCCTGCTTGAAGTTCTGGACCGGCAGGATGCCCGGCACGATCGGCACATCGATGCCGCGCGCCCGCACCTTGTCGAGAAAGCGGAAATACTGGTCGTTGTCGAAGAAGAACTGCGTGATCGCCCGGCTCGCGCCCGCATCCACCTTGGCCTTCAGAAGGTCGAGATCGACCGCCTCTGAACTGCTCTCCGGATGCCCTTCGGGATAAGCCGAAACCGACACATCAAAATCGCCGAGCGCCTTGATACCAGCCACCAGATCGGGGCTCGACTGATAGCCGCCGGGATGGGCAGTGAATTTCGCGCCTAGCCCTTCCACAGGATCGCCACGCAGCGCCACGATATGCTTCACGCCCGCTTGCCAATAGGCGCGGATGACATCGTTCACCTCGTCCTTGGTCGCCGCGACGCAGGTGAGATGCGCGGCGGGCTTGAGGCTCGTTTCGTCGACGATGCGCTTGACCGTCGAATGCGTCCGCTCGCGCGTCGAGCCCCCCGCCCCGTAGGTGACGGAGACGAAACTCGGGGCGAGCGGCGCCAGCCGCTGGATTGAGGCCCAGAGCGTCGCTTCCATGTCGGCGTTCTTGGGGGGAAAGAACTCGAAGGAAATGCGCGGCGGCTTGGTGTTGGGATGGCGGGAAGAGCGCAGATAGGGCGCGAGCATCAGGCAACCTCGGAGGTTTGGGATAAAAACGGCGCATCGGTCTGACGGCGGCGATCCCGCCCCATCCAAAGCGCCACGGTCAGGACATCCCCTTCGCCGGCAAGCGGGGACAGCGCCTCGCTGGCAACGGGGTCGAGCCCGGCATCGTCCAGAAACCCGGCAATTTCCTCGCGCGAGAAACCAAGACGGCGATGCGCAAACTCGCTGCGCAGCCGCTCGACGGCATGAGGGGCAAGATCGACGATCAGCAACCGCCCGCCTGGTGCAAGCAGCCGCGCGGCTTCCCGCACCGCCCGCGCCGGATCATCCAGAAAATGCAGCACCTGGTGGATAATGATCAAACTGAAACCGGTCTCGCCCGGATTGAGCGCGTAAACATCGCCCTGCCGAAGCTGGACGTTGCGCAAACCCGCCCGTTCGAGATTGGCGCGGGCCACCGCCAGCATCGCCGGACTCGCATCAATGCCAGTGGCGCGGGCAGCCTTCGGCGCCAGCAGTTCCAGCATACGCCCCGTACCAGTGCCAATATCGAGCAAAGCCTCGATGCGCCGCTCGCCCACCATGGCCAGCATCGCCGCTTCCACGCGTGAATCCGGCACATGCAGGGTGCGGATGCGGTCCCACTCAGCAGCATGGCGGGCAAAATACTGTTCCGCCGCCTGCGCCCGCTCGGCCCTCACCTCGCCAAGCCGCCGCCGATCAGCAGCAAGCTCAGCCCCGGAGAGGTCGATCGTTTCAAGAATATCCTGCGCAAGACGCCCGTAAGCGCCCCGTTCGGAACGGCGAAAAAACGCCCAGGCCCCCTCACGGTGACGGTCCACCAGACCGGCATCAACCAGCAGCTTGAGGTGGCGCGACACGCGCGGCTGCGACTGGCCGAGAATGGCCGTCAGTTCCGTCACCGTCAGTTCCGCTTCCGACAGCAGCGCGATCAGCCGCAGGCGCGTCGGCTCACCCACCGCCTCAAGGGCGGCGATGGCATCGGGAAAGGACAGACGCAGCGAACGGGGCATCAAGCACCAGAAAACGATATAAAGATATGTTTATGTCGCTTCGGTGTGTATTGCAAGCCCGAATTACAGCTGTGAATCCTGCGCCAGGCTACCGGAACGCCGGCTCATCGAAACTCCTCAGCTTCCGGGTGTGCAACTGGTCGAGCTTGTCGCGCAGGAGGTCCACCGCCTTCAGCCCGATTTGCAGATGCTGGCCAATCGCCCGCTCGTAGAAAGCACTCGCCGCGCCCGGCAGCTTGATTTCACCATGCAGCGGCTTGTCAGAAACGCAGAGCAAGGTGCCGTAAGGCACCCGAAGACGATACCCGTTTGCTGCAATCGTGCCCGATTCCATATCGACCGCGATGGCGCGCGACAGGTTGATGCGATGCCGTTCCTGGCTCCAGCGCAGTTCCCAGTTGCGGTCATCATTGGTCACCACCGTGCCGGTCCGAAGGCGCCGCTTCAGCGCCTCCCCGCGCTCGCCGGTGACGATGGCCGCCGCCTCCTGAAGCGCGACCTGCACCTCGGCCAGCGCCGGGATCGGAATTTCCGGCGGCACGAGGGCATCGAGAATGCGGTCCTGCCGGAGATAGGCATGGGCCAGCACATAATCGCCGATTTCCTGGCTCTGCCTGAGGCCGCCGCAATGGCCCACCATCAGGAACACATGCGGGCGCAGCACCGCGAGATGGTCGGTGATGTTCTTGGCGTTCGACGGTCCCACCCCGATGTTGACGAGCGTGATGCCGCCGCCATGGCCGGCCAGATGATAGGCCGGCATCTGGAACTTCGACCACGCGGCGATATCAAGCAGGTTTTCGAGATCCGCGCCGGATTTCGGCTCCGTCACCTCGACATTGCCAGGGAGGACGAGCCGGTTGAAACGCGAGGCGCCATCCAGTTGCTTCATGCCCCAGCGCACGAACTGGTCGACATAACGATGATAATTGGTCAGCAGGATGAAGGGCTGCGTGTGCCGCCAGTGCGAGCCGGTGTAATGCACAAGGCGCTTCAGTGAATAATCGACCCGCGCCCCGTCAAACAGTGCCAGCGGCCACGGTCCGGCTTCATCAAGATCGAACGTGCCATCAGCAATTTCGTCGCCCACCTCCGACAGGCGCGGCACGGGGAAAAAGCGGGCAAGTTCGGCCGGTGTCACCCCCGATTGGCCGAGTTCATCGCCGCGTTCCACCACGTAGGGATAGGGAATTTCCTGCCGGCTCGTGCCCACGGCCACCTGCGCGCCATACTCGTACATCAGCGGTCGCAACTGTTCGAGCAGATAGGTGCGGAAGGCCTGGGGCTGGGTGATCGAGGTCGAATACACCCCTGGCCGCTGCACCTTGGCATAGGCGCGCCCGGTGGAGCGCGGCACCCCGTCCGGCTGATAGGCCAGCCTGAGTTCGGGATAGCAGAAGGCTGCCCGCTCTGCGGTCGACGGCGGCTGCCGGTCTTTCAGATACCGTTCCAGCGCATCCCGAAGCGCGCCCGTTGCCCGGCTGTGCCGGCTGATCAGCGCCTCGATGGCCGCTTCCGGCGTCGCGCAATTCTCAAACCCTTCGCGCATCTCCCCCTCCCCGATTCGCTTTCGAGAATAGGCGCGGACAAGGCTCAGGTCACGGATTTGTCAGCGGGCCCATCGGCATCCGGATCCGGCTTTTCAGGGCGCAGCCAGCGCGCGAACCGTTCCACCGATTTGCCGAACAGCAGAAGCAGCAAGGCCAGCACCAGCGCGATGAAACCAATCATCCAGGCGCCGATTCCGCAGACCATGCCAAAGCAGGCAGTCAGCCAGATCGATGCTGCCGTCGTCAGTCCGCGCACGCGCTGGTGATGATCTTCGCGGAAGATCACGCCGGCGCCGAGAAAACCGATCCCCGTGATAATCCCCTGAATCGCACGCGAAATCGCATCGACATTGAGGTTGGTTGCCGTCACGAAGCCGGAAGCCGCCATGGTGGCAAGCGCCGAACCAAGCCCCACCAGCCCCAGCGTGCGCACGCCTGCCGGCTTGCCCATCAGGTCGCGGTTGAGACCCATCACCATGCCTGCCGCCATCGCCGCACCAAGGCGTGCAGCCACATCCAGTTCACTCATCCCGATGATCATCTGGGGCGCTCCCTCTTCTTTCGGACAAGGTTTTTTGCGGGGTTGACGGGCTGGCTGGCAGCCGAATCCATTAGCCGGCAATTGATAATGCACGGACCGGCGAGAGAAACCACCCCTGCTCTTGTGAAGCTGCACCGGACATGCCAATCCCTGCCCATGACACATCAGCTTCCGCCTGAA
>JAIUNP010000136.1 GCA_020161975.1 Pseudomonadota bacterium | reverse complement strand
CCCGACCGCGTCGCTGTAATGGGCGGGCGATTGCAGAACGGCGAACTGTTCTGCGCGCAGGGCCGTCTCCGCGAACCGCACATGACCTGCTTCGATCAGCGCCGCGCGATCTCTGGGGGTGACCTGCACGATGTAGGATTGCAGTCCGCGCGCGAGCGCGCCACTCGGGATATCCGGGATTCCCAACTTATCCACCAGAGCTTTGGCCTCGGGATCGCGCGCGACGATCACCGGCTCCATGCCCTCCTCGACCATCCGGAAGGCGCCCGCAACCGAGCGGTAGGCGAGGGAAACCCCGGTCTGGTTGCTGAAAGAGAAGCGCGGCGTGATGCGCGCCCCATCGCTGCCGGTATCGAGGCCCTCCTCGCCCTTCGCCCAGTAGACCTCGTGAAAATACCGCTCCATGGCGTCGAGGGAATCGAGCGGGGTGGCTTCGCCGGGCCGCATGCGCACGCGGTTGAGGGCCTCGGCGAGTTGCCCGATCTCGCCGAAGGGCTTGTATCCGGCCGGCTCGAAGATGGTGACGATGCTCTCCTCGGCCCGGCGCCTGCCCTCGCGGTTGCAGCGTCCGGCGGCCTGTATGATCTGGTCGAGGCCGGATTCCGCCCGCCATACACGCGCGAAGTCGACATCAACCCCTGCCTCGATCAGGGATGTGGCGATCAGCCGGCAGGGCAGGCCCGCCTGAAGACGCTGCCTTATGTCGGCCAGAACGGCCCGCCGGTGCGCGGCATACTGGCGCGTGGTCAGATGCACCATGCCTTCGAGCCCGGCGGCCTGGCCCGCGCGGAACAGCGCCAGCGCATGGCGGCGCGAATTGACGATCACCAGTCCGTTCGGCTGCGTGGAAAGCTCCTCCAGCAGCGCCTCGTCGCTCATTGCGCCGCCATGCCGGATGGTCACGCGCTTGAGCGCTGCGGCAAGCGTCGCCGGATCGGGCGCAAGCTCGCGTCCCTTCAGCGGCAGGCCGAGCTTGTGTGGCCTCGCGCCGGGCTTGAGAGGAAATCGGCTCGCCTCGAGCGCCGGCTGGGTCGCCGTGCACAGCACCACCGAACAGCCATAGCACTCGACCAGTTCCCGCAGGGCCCAGACGGCGGGAATGAGCAGGTTGCGCGGCAGGGTCTGTGCCTCGTCGAGAATGATGACGCTCTGCGCGATGTTGTGCAGCTTGCGCGCCCGGCCGGGCCGGGACGCGAACAGGCTCTCGAACAGCTGCACGTTCGTGGTCGCGATCACCGGCGCGGCCCAGTCTTCCATCGCCAGCCGCCGCCTGCTTTCGACCGCACGCGTTACCTCGCCGGATTCCTGTCCGGCAGCGATCTCGATCGACGAATGGTGCTCCAGAACGATCTGCTCGCCGCCGGTTTCCAGAACCTCGCGGAATATCGCCGCCGTCTGGTCGATGATGGAGGTATAGGGGATCGCGCAGATGATCCGCCGCTTGCCGTGCCGCGCCGCGTGATCGAGCGCGAAGCCGAGCGAGGCGAGGGTCTTGCCGCCGCCTGTCGGCACCGTAAGGGTGAAGAAGCCGGGCTCCATCCCGGCGCGGCCCCGGACCTCGGCCAGAATCTGCGCGCGCAGGGTGTTGATCGGACCGGGCGACGTGGATTTCCCGTCCATGAAGGTATCGAAACGTTCGCGCAGGGCCGGGAGGATGTCGGCCAGCGCCGGCCAGGCGCGATCCACCTTGCGGCCTTCGGCTCCGGCATAGAAGGCTTCCGTGTCCCGGAAATCCGCATCGACCAGACAGGAGAAAATCATCCGCCCCAGCATCGCGAGGCGGAAGCCGGTCCGATCGTAATCCTCCGGGGGCTTGAGCCAGGCCGGAACCAGATTGCCCGCGGGCAGGTCAAGCGTCTCCCGCCAGCCTCCGGCGAGCCGGGCGGGATTGAAGCCGGAAAGCCGCTCCGTGAGGGCGCCCTGCGAGCCGCTTCCGTCGGGCAGGCCGGCGTGGTGGCCGGCGATCGTGTAGGCGATCAGTTCCGCCATGATCTTCTGCACGCCGGCGAGACGGCGGACCTCGTAGGCGCCGGCGGTCGAGTGGTCGACGGCGGCCTTCGAACCGGCGAGCCGGGCCTGGAAATCGGGATCGAACTTGCCGAGGTCGTGGAGCAGCCCGGCCATGCGGGCCAGATCCCCGATCCGCGCCGCCGCACCGTTCGCGGCGGCAAGATCCCCCACGCCGACGAGATGTTCGGGGAGAGGCTGCCAGTGGGCCCGATCCTTGCTTTCCAGGGAATGGGCGTAAAACGGACCTGCCATTCGCGTCGCCTCCGGTGCAGGGATGTTCGCGCCTCCTGAGTCATCGGGACCTCGGCGGCGGGCGCGGCCGGCGATGTCCGCCGGCCTTCACCCCCGCTCGAGCAGGCGTCCCATCACGCGGGCGGTGTAATCGACCATCGGCACGATGCGTGCGTAGTTGAGCCGCGTCGGCCCGATGACGCCGACGATGCCGACGATCTTCTGCTCGGAATCACGGAAGGGCGCCGCGATCATCGAGGAGCCGGAGAGCGAGAACAGCTTGTTCTCCGAGCCGATGAAGATGCGGACGCCATCGGCATCCTCTGCGCGGGAGAGCAGGTCAATCACGTCCTTCTTGGATTCGAGATCGGCGAAAAGCAGCCGAATCCGGTCGAGGTCCTCGGCGGCGCGTACATCGTCGAGGAGATTGGCCTGCCCACGTACGATGAGTTGCGGTGCGCCATCAAACCCTTCGGCGGCGCTGGCAAGACCGCTTTCGATCAGCCGGGCAGTGATTTCATCCACCTCGCCCTGCATCTGCTGCCGCAATTGCTCGATGTCGGTCCGCAACTCACCCAGCGTCCGTCCCCGCAGGCGTGCGTTGAGATAGTTCGACGCCTCCGCCAGCGCCGAGACCGGCAGCCCGGGCGGCAACGGCATCAGCCGGTTTTCGAGGCTACCGTCTTCGCCCACCAGCACCAGCAGCGCCTGGGCAGGATCAAGCCGCACGAATTCGAGATGCTTCCAGCGCTTGCCGGATTTCGAGGTCAGTACCAGCCCGGCCCCGCGCGAGACGCCGGACAGCAGGCTCGAGGCCTGTGACAGGGCATCCTCGAAGCTGCGCGGTCCACCCTCACGACCGGCGGCGGTCGCTTTCACCTGTGTTTCGATGTGCTGCTTTTCCTCGGCGCTGACATCACCGATTTCCAGCATGGCATCGACAAAAAGCCGAAGACCAAGTTCGGTCGGCAGTCGGCCTGCGCTGGTATGGGGCGCATAAATGAGGCCAAGGTCCTCAAGGTCCTGCATGACATTCCGCACCGAGGCGGGCGAGAGCGGCGCGGCAAGCAGGCGCGCAATGTTGCGCGAGCCCACCGGCTCGCCGGTCGCAAGATAGCCATCGACGATCCGGCGGAAAATCTCGCGCGCCCGGTCGTCGATGGCGCCCGATGGCGCAGCGCGGGACAGCGGATCCGAACTCATGGCCCGTCAGAACCGTGTTGCGATGAGGCGAAGCCCGGCGAAGGCAAAGACGCCAGCCAGCGCTGCATCGATCCAGCGGCGACAGCGGCGATAGCCGGCAACGATCGGCGCGGTGGAAAACAGCAGGGCATATGTGCTGTTGCTTGTCAGCGAAATCAAGGCACAGCCGCCCAGAATGGAAAACACCTGCTGAGCGGAAGGATCGGGGGGCAGACCGATGGCGATGATCGCCGTCCAGCCCAGAATGGCCTTGGGGTTGGTGATGTGCATCAGATAGCCGCGCAGGAAGGTTTTCCCCGTGCTGGCTACGGGTGCAACCCGCCCTTTCGCTTCCTCTGTCGCGAGAGCAGAGCGCCCGGCGCGAAATGCGAGATAGAGGAGATAAAGGCCACCGGCGATCTTGATAGCGTAAAGAGCATTGGCATTGGCGGCCAACAGCGTCGTAACGCCACCTGCGGCAAGGCAGCCCCAGGTGAGCGAGCCTGCCGAAATGCCGAGCGCAAGCGTCATCGCCTGGCCGCGGCCATGGCTCATTGCGGTCGCCATGATGGCCATGTTGCTGGGGCCCGGGCTGGCGATCGCCAGAAAGGCGGCGCCATAGGCCAGAAGAAGCATTTCCGTCATGTCGGGCCCGCCTTTCCGCGATGGTTCCCTGCAAACTGTCTTGTGCCCTATGGTTCAAAGGCATACAAGCCGACAACTTTCGCTCAATGAGGATACCATGCGCCCATCAAAACGCGCCCCCGATGAATTGCGCAAGGTCACGCTTGAACGTGGCGTGGCGCGCTACGCAGAGGGGTCCTGTCTCGTCAAGTTCGGTGAAACGCATGTGCTCTGCACGGCGTCGCTGGAGGAGCGGGCACCGCCGTGGCTGCGCGGTTCGGGCAAGGGCTGGGTCACGGCGGAATATTCCATGCTCCCGCGTGCAACGCTGGAACGCACCCGGCGCGAGGTCACATCCGGCAAGCCCTCGGGCCGCACGCAGGAAATCCAGCGGCTGATCGGTCGTTCCCTGCGCGCTGTGGTCGATCTTTCCGCCATCGGCGAGCGGCAGATCACGCTCGATTGCGATGTGCTTCAGGCGGACGGCGGAACGCGCACCGCCTCGATCACCGGCGCCTGGGTTGCGTTGCACGATTGCCTTGCCTGGATGCGCAGCCGCGATCTCGTCAAGACGAACGCGCTCAAAGATCACGTCGCAGCGGTCTCTTGCGGCATCTACAAGGGCACGCCGGTGCTGGATCTCGACTACGCCGAGGATTCCGCCGCCGAGACGGATGCAAATTTTGTCATGACCGGTACGGGTGGCATCGTCGAGGTGCAGGGCACCGCAGAAGGTGTACCCTTCTCGCAGGCCGAGCTTCTCTCGCTGCTCGGCCTGGCCGATCAGGGCATCCGCCGGCTCGTCGACCTCCAGAAGATGGCGGTGGGCTGATGGCCGGTCTGCCCAGCCGGCTTGCCGGGCGCGTGGTGATTGCCACGCATAATGCCGGCAAGTTGCGGGAAATGAACGATCTGCTCGGCCCATTCGGCATCGAAGCGGTTTCGGCCAGCCAGCTTGGCCTGCCAGAGCCGGTCGAGGACGGCACGATGTTTTCGGAGAATGCGGGCATCAAGGCCCGTGCGGCAGCGCGGGCGACGGGCCTGCCGGCCATTGCCGATGATTCAGGCCTTTCGGTCGATGCGCTCGATGGTGCGCCGGGCATCTTTACCGCCGACTGGTGCGGTACACCGCGCAGCTATCCCGCCGGCATGGCCCGCGTGGAAGCGGAACTTCTGCGGCGCGATGTGGTTCCGACCGGAGCCAAGGCCCATTTCGTATCCTGCATCGTCGTGGCCTGGCCGGATGGTCGTGAAGATGTGTTCGAGGGCCGGATATTCGGCACGCTCGCTTTCCCCCCGCGCGGGCAGAACGGGTTTGGCTACGACCCCTGTTTCATTCCCGAGGGCGAGGACCGAACCTTTGGCGAGATGACGGCGGAGGAAAAGAAGCGTCATTCCCACCGTGCCCGTGCAGTGAGCCGTCTGGTGGAGAGGCTTCTTTCATGAGCGCAAGACCGCCTTTCGATGCCGGCTTCGGGGTCTACGTCCACTGGCCCTTCTGCGCCTCGAAATGTCCGTATTGCGACTTCAACAGCCATGTGCGCCACCACAGCATCGACGAGGCGCGCTTTGTCGCCGGCTTCCGCCGGGAGCTTGCCGGCTGGCGTGACCTTGCGCCGGACCGCACCGTATCCTCAATCTTCTTCGGCGGCGGTACGCCGTCGCTGATGAAACCTGAAACGGTGGCTGGCATCCTCGGTGCCATCCGCGACTTCTGGCCCGTCACGCCCGATTGCGAGGTGACGCTGGAGGCCAACCCGACCTCGGTCGAGGCCACGCGGTTTCGCGGCTACCGCGAGGCCGGCGTCAACCGCGTGTCGCTGGGGGTGCAGTCGCTTAACGATACCGAACTGGCATTCCTGGGCCGCAAGCACACCGTTGCGGAAGCCTTGCGGGCCATCGAGGTTGCGGCCACAACGTTCGACCGATTTTCCTTCGACCTGATCTATGCCCGCCCCGGCCAGACACCGGAAGCCTGGTCGCAGGAGTTGAAAGAGGCGCTGCGCCATGCGCCGCATCATCTTTCGCTCTACCAACTGACCATCGAACCGGACACGGCCTTTGACCGCCTTGCCAGCGACGGCAAGCTCGTCGTACCGAAATCCGACGCGGCCCGCGCGCTCTATGATACGACGCAAGCGATCTGTAATGCGGCAGGCCTGCCGGCCTACGAAATTTCAAACCACGCCCGCCCGGGCGAGGAATGCCGGCACAACCTTCTCTACTGGCGCTATGGCGAATATGTCGGCACCGGGCCCGGCGCCCATGGCCGCATCGTGACCGCAGACGGGCGGCAGGCGATTGCCAACGAAAAGATCCCCGAACGCTGGCTTGAGACCGTTGAGCGCAAGGGTATGGGCGATGTCGCGCGTGAGGTTCTGACGCGGGAAAACGAGGCCGACGAGTTCCTACTGATGGGCCTGCGCCTCAGCGAGGGCATCGACACGGCGCGCTTTGAACGTCTGCGCGGCGCCGGGCTCGACGAAGCGCGGATTGCCGATCTGGAAGGCTACGGCTTTGTCGCCCGCGATGGCAACGGACGCCTCCGCGTGACACCCGAAGGATTTCCCGTACTCGATGCCGTGGTGGCTGACCTCGCGGCCTGAGCCGCACAATGAGCCACGCGACGCCGAGCCGATGCGAGGGGCCCGCCGGAGGCGGAACCCCGGAAGCTGACCTTCTTACCCGCCGGTCTGGCCGAAGCTGCGCGGCGCGGCCTGGATCGGCTGGGCCTGCCCGCTGTTGATCTGGTAGATGGCCAGCCCGCGATCATTCAGCCCGTCCTGCTGGAAGCGGAAAATACCGTCCTGCCCTGAAAAGCCCGACGAATTGGTCAGCGTCGCTTCCGAGAAGCGCTGTGAACCTTGCGTGCGGACCAGCGCACCGAGCAGCGCGGTCGCGTCATAGGTCAGGGTGGCGATGCGGGTCGGGTCCGAACCGAAGCGCTGGCGATAGCGCTGGGCAAAGCCGTTGTACCCGGTGTTCTCGGGCGCGGCGAACCACCCGCCGTTGAGCGCCGGCGTCTTGAGCGCGCGCGCCTCGTTCCAGACCCCCGTTCCGATCAACTGCACATTGCTGCCGATTCCGGCAGCGCGCAGCGCGGTGGCGACCGCCGGCAGTCCGTTGCCATCATCGGGAATGAACAGCGTATCGGCCTGGCCGATGCTGCCCTTGAGTTTTGAAACTGCCGCATCAAGCGAAGCCTTCGCCGGCTGGTAGCGCTCCACCGCGACCACGCGCCCACCCGCCGAGGTGACAGCCTGCATGAACGCAGCTTCCGCGACATTGCCGTAAGCGTTCTGCGGAATGAGCGCGGCAAAGGATTTCTTGCCGCGCGAGGCGGCGTAGCTGACGACCCGCCGGACATCGGATTGCGGCAGGAAGCTGAGGAGATAGACCCCGCGCGAGGCCGCACTTGCGTCGGACGAGAACGAAATCACCGGACGCTGCGTCGGTCGCGCGATGGCCGCGACAACCTGCACGTTCTGGGCGAACAGCGGACCCATGAAGGCTTCTGCGCCCTGCGCCAACGCTTCCTGCGCGGCGGCCTGCGCGCCTTCGGGCGTACCCCTGTCGTCCTTCACCAGGATGGTGAGTTCCTGATTGTTGAACTCGGCCACCGCCATTTCGGCGGCGTTGCGCATGGCCTTGGCGGGCACGGCACCATTCGCCGCCGTCAGCGGCAGAATGAGGGCGACGCGCACAGGCCCGTTGCCGATGGTGTCGCCGGAAACCGGCCCCTGGGCCGACGCGCCGGGATTGACCGGCTGGGTCATCGGCGGAAATGTGGAACTGATGTCCGAGCAGCCCGCTGCCGCCATTCCGAGAACAACCGTTGCGGCAAAAGCACGCGCACGTCCGGCGTTTGCGGCGGCAAGGAAAGTCGGAAGCGGATAAGCGGACATCGGAACCTCTCCGGTGTGCAGACATTGACGCAGATCCCAGCGAACTAGGATGCGGATCATTAACGATACCAGAACCGGGGTTCTGATCGAACAGGCAATCGGCCTAAAAATCCGGTGTGGTTAATTTTGGCGTCCATCGCCTTGTTTTCACATTCCCGGACATGCGAGATACGGGCGATTTCCTGCTTTCTACGGCAGGCGAAAGGTGCGGACATCAAGCCATGACATCGACCTACACGCTGCTTGGCCTCAATGCCGAGGCTCAATCGCTTCAGCCCGGCCTGCATATCGTGGCGACCCCGATTGGCAACCTGCGTGACATCACGCTGCGCGCGCTCGAAACGCTTGCGGCGGCCAATGCCGTTCTGGCAGAAGACCGCCGCGTGACCAAGGTTCTGCTCGCCCATTATGGCATTTCCACGCCGATTTTGAGCTATCATGAACACAATGCCGAAGTGATGCGTCCGCAAATCCTTGAGCGTCTGAAGGCGGGGGAAGCGCTGGCCATCGTTTCGGATGCAGGTACGCCGCTCGTCTCCGACCCGGGCTACAAACTCGTCGAAGCCGCTATCGCGAGCGGGCATTTCGTCACGGCACTGCCCGGCGCGTCAGCCGTGCTGGCGGGGTTGGTGCTGGCGGGCCTGCCCACCGACCGGTTCTTCTTTGAAGGCTTCCTGCCAGCCCGCCAGACCGAGCGCAAGCGCCGCATCCGGGACCTCGAAGCCATTCCCGGCACCATCGTTTTCTTCGAGGCGCCCCATCGCCTTGCCGAATCACTGGCCGATCTTGCCGATGTGCTCGGCAATCGCCCCGCAGCTGTTGCGCGCGAACTGACCAAGCATTTTGAAACCATCCGCCGCGGTTCGCTTTCCGACCTTGCCAGCCATTATACCGAGACCGAAAAACCGCGCGGCGAAATCGTCATTCTGGTTGCCCCGGCAGGAGAAGGACGCGGCGCCATCGGCGATACGGAGATCGATGCGGCGCTTCAGAGGGAGCTTGCGAAGCGTTCCGCGCGCGATGCCGCAGCACTGGTGGCTGCCGAACTTGGTCTGCCACGCCGGCGTGTTTATGCGCGGGCGCTGCTGCTCGCCGGTGACGGAGCGGGCCGGGATGCGTGACCGCAAGGCGGCAACCTATCTTTTCGGCATGGAAGCCGAGTGGCTTGCCTCCGTGTTCCTGCGTCTCAAGGGATATCGCATCCTCGCCCAGCGTTTCTCTGCTGCCGGTGGCGAGATCGATCTCGTGGCCGTACGGGGAGGAACGCTCGTCTTTGTCGAGGTCAAGGCGCGTCGCAGTCTCGACGCGGCGCGCACGGCCATAACGCCACAGAAACTAACCCGCATCGAGCGGGCGGCCCGAGCCTATCTTTCACGGCTTGACCATCTGCCACAAACCATCCGGCTTGACGGACTTTACCTTGCGCCGGGCTGCTTTCCCCGGCACGAAACCGCCATCGCGGAACTGCGGTTGATGTAACATTTGGCTTTACGCTGCGGCTTCGCTACCGTGCTGCGCCTGAAAACGGAAACAGTCCAGATGTCGCAAAAGCCCCTCACCGTCGCCGTCCAGATGGACCCGATCGAAGCGATCAACACAAAGGGGGATTCCACCTTCGCCCTGATGCTGGAAGCCCAGGCGCGCGGCCATTCACTGCTCTATTACCAGACGCCCCGGCTGGCGATGCGCGATGGCAAGGTGTTTGCCAGCGTGCAGCCGGTCACGGTGCGCGATGTCGAGGGGAGCCATTTTACCCTCGGCGAGGCGCACCGGATCGACCTTGCCAGCACCGATGTCGTGCTGATGCGGCAGGACCCGCCCTTCGACATGAACTATATCACCGCGACCCATCTTCTGGAGCGGATCCACCCCAGAACGCTGGTG
>JAIUNP010000135.1 GCA_020161975.1 Pseudomonadota bacterium | reverse complement strand
CCCGGCCGCACGATGCCGGAGGGAAGCAGCGACAGCTTGTAGACCTTGCCGTCGATGACCAGCGTATGGCCGGCATTATGCCCACCCTGGAACCGGACGACCACGCTCGCCTGTTCCGAAAGCCAGTCGACGATCTTTCCCTTGCCCTCGTCGCCCCACTGGGCGCCGACCACCACCACATTGGCCATGAACGCTCGGTCCTCGCTGAACGCCTTCGCTGATGAAGGCAATGCAAAGCCCGCGCCGGGGCCGTAACCTCCGCGCGGTATGAACCGACGCTATACCCGCCGGTGGGCAGGGCGTAAAGCGACCTACCGCGGAATGGGCATCCGCTCGAAGGTCAGTTCGCGATCGGAAGGCCAGCGCAACCGGTAGCCGAGCAGGATGTCC
Source organism: Pseudomonadota bacterium (assembly GCA_020161975.1). GTDB lineage: Bacteria > Pseudomonadota > Alphaproteobacteria > Rhizobiales > Beijerinckiaceae > JAIUNP01. Next base: position 9,564 of record JAIUNP010000135.1, on the reverse strand, counting down.
CTGCCCTCTTTCGGCTTGAGATCGTAGATCCAGCTCATCACGCCGCGCCGATCCTTGACGGTCTTTTCGGTTGGCGGCGTGTTGGTCGAAAGCGGTTCAACAACGAGATTGGCCGCCTCCGAATAGGGCATCTGATCCACGATCACGGCCTTTACCGGGAAGTCGTGCAGATTTTTCACGCTGATCCTGAACTCACGCGTATCGGTCTTGTTGGAGCCGAGCAGGCCGGGTTCGGTCTCGCGCCGCCGCACCGGCACGCGCGTTACCGTCACGCGGTCATCGGCGCCGAAGCCGAGCGCCACCTTCTCGCCCGGCGGAGTGAACGCCACCTGGCCGCGTCCGATGAAAGCGCCGTCACGGATCAGACTCACCATGCCGCCCAGCAGGGGCGAATCGGCATCATTGGCGAAACTGGCTTCGAGATAGGCCGTGGGATCAAGCGCGGGCGCAGCTTTGACCACGATGTCGGGCTGAAGCTCGCGCGTCTGGATGATGAAGGATTTCTGCGTCCCGTCCGTCGGCACGGTCAGGCTGCCCGGAATGCGGAAAGTCGCCTGATAGCCATTGGTTTCGAGCACCGTGGCGGCCACTTTCAGAGCCACATCCGGCGGCGCGGCGCCAGTAGCGGGCGCCTCGGCCGCCCTCATCATCGTCTTCGGCGCCGGCGCATCGGCCAGCATCGGCGGTGCCCCAAGAACGACCGCCTCAAGATACCCAACACGCTGGGGCGCAACCTCGGGCGCTTGAGTGCCACGCGCCGCCCGCACCGTGGAAAGCGACAATGTGACGCCCGTCCAGTCTTCGCCGGTCCGCTGCGTCACCAGCGCTCGCCGCACCAGCGTCAGCCCGGTCGCCCGCCCGGCTTCCCCCATCGTCAACCGCGCGTCATAGGCCGGCTGCCACGAGGCATTGCCCACCCGATAGCTGACGGTGAGCGCGCCCTTGACCGGTGCATCGGCCGTCAGCGTCACCGTGAACTCCCGCTCCGGCGCGGTGCGCGACCGGCGCGCCGTATCCGCAGCCTCGATGGCCTTGATCTTCGCATCCACCTCGACCAGGGACGCCCGCGCCAGCCGCAACTCGTCGTTCACCTTGGCAAAGCCCGCACCCACCGCATCCCAGGCAGCGGACCATTGTGCAATTTCAAGCCCGCCATCCTTGTCGCCCCGTGCCGGACCGGTCTGGCCGAAGCGCTTGATCATAGCCTTGCGCCCCTCCAGCGCATCGATGGTCGCGGTCATCCGCTCACGCTCTTCGCGCAAGGGTTTCAGTTGGGCCTCGGTTTCGCTGGCCACTTTCTGCGGATCGACCGGGCGAAGGCGGGAATCAACCGCTCCCAGGGTCAGGCCACCGGTCGCCCGCCCCTCAACCCTGAGGGACGCCGGATCAATCGCCAGCGGCAAACCGCGAAACACCAGTACACTCTCGCCCTGAGGCAGGTCGACGTCCAATGTCCGTGTTACGATTGCAGCATCGGGATAGACCGCCACCGCATCGATGCGCGAACGCGCCTCGATCTCAGCCGCATAGAGCGGCTGGGCAAGCACGGAGGCTGCAACGCCGGCGCCAAGCGCCATCTTGATGGAAGTCATGAAACTGCTCCTCGCCGGAAGGCCAAAGAGCCTTGGTCGACTGTCATTGCGGAAAGTTCAAGGCGGAGCTGTCGCGGATTTATGCCGCAAGCCGCATCTGCGCATGGGGGCGCACGCGATACTCGATGAAGTTGCGGATTTCCGTCATCCGGACCGAGCGATCTGTCAGTTCCGGACCGATGCCATAGCGCCAGACCACATGCCGGAACAGCCCCGGATTATGACAGAGATCGATAAGATCGCTGCAATAGTCCTCGGCCTGCTGGAGATCGCGGAAACAGCCTTCCTCGACATGCAGGGGAAGATTGAGCCGGAGGAGTTTTGCAAGATAAGCAAGCGTGAATTCGGGATGGTATTGCACGCCCCAGAACACGCCATTTGCATGATGGATTTCTGCCGCCTGCACGGGCGCCATCGCGTTCGAAGCCAGAATGCTCGTACCTGGCGCTGGCACGGTAACCGCATCAAGATGGATGCAGGGCGCCGAGAATACCGGCGGTCGCCCGGCGAGCAGTGGGTGCTCCTTCCCCGCCGCGCTGATCGTGATTGCGCGGGCAACGCCAACTTCGCGCCCCATCGGGTTCTTTTCGACAATGCCGCCAGCAGCAGCGGAAGCCACCTGCAAGCCCCAGCAGGAGCCGAAGAACGGCACCCCCGCCTCGAAGACCTTCCTTGCCAACGCCACCTGCCGCAGCGCCTCGGGCTTTCCTTCCCAGATGTGCAGTGCCGACCCCGTGATGACCACGCCATCATAGCTGCTCAGCCGTCCAATATCGGGCACATCGTCGCAATCATCCGCTGCATTGCAGATGTCGATCTGCGCATCGGGAGCGAGAAAGCGGATGCAGCCAGAGTACCCCTCCGACGCCGTACGGCCCAGCCGGCTCTTCTGACGATGACGCCCTTCGACGTCGTTACCTTCCAGTACAAGAATGCGCAGGGTCATCTTAGATATCTACGTTATGACTGGCCAAGCCGGGAAGCCCACGCTAGAAGCATGCCTTAATCCGGTTATTGGAATGATAAACGTGCTCCAGCCGCCAGAGAAAGCCCGGTCTTTCGCCAATCCACTCAGCAATGCCTATGTGTTGCTGTTCTTCACCACTTTGTTCTGGGCGGGCAATACAATTGCCGGACGCCTTGCGGTTGGCCATGTCTCGCCGATGGGGATGACCGCCCTGCGCTGGATTTTTGCATGTGCACTGATGGCGCTGTTCCTGCGCGATGAGGTCAAGAACGTCGGCAAGATCCTGCGTCAGCGGCCCTGGTATTTGCTGCTGATGGCCCTGATAGGGCTCACCGGCTTCAATGCCATTTATTACATTGCAGCCCATTACACGACCGCCATCAACCTTGGCATCATGCAGGCCTCCACGCCGATTTTCGTGATGCTCGGAGCGGTTCTGTTTCAGGGAACCCGGATTTCGATGGGGCAGTTCGCGGGGCTCGTCGCCGGCATCATCGGTGTGCTCATCGTGGTCTCCGCGGGGCGGATCGAAGTGCTGAAAGCACTCAATTTCAACATCGGCGATGTGATGATCCTGATCGTCAGCGCCTTTTACGCAGCCTATTCGCTGCTGCTCCGTCAGCGCCCGGCGGAATGGTCCGGCCTGTCATTTTTTGCCGCCCTTGCGTGTCTTGCAGCCATTACATCGTTACCGCTCCTGGCCTGGGAGATCACGAGCGGGCGATTTTTCTGGCCCACGCCGAAAGGATGGCTGATCATCGCCTATGTCGCGGTTTTTCCCTCGCTGCTCGCGCAGATCTGGTTCATCAAGGGCGTGCAGATAATCGGGGCGGCGCGGACCGGCTTTCTCTTCAACGCCATCCCGGTGTTTTCCGCCATCATGGCCGTCTTTATTCTGGGCGAACCCTTCGGCTGGTATCACGCCGTCGGCCTCTGCCTGGTGCTCGGTGGCATCGCCTGGGCCGAGCGCTACAAGGGCTGATCCTGGAACGTGGCTCCCGCCCGGCCAGAGCCGGACGGGAATATACTGCGGCGGCCTGCTCAGAACGCCAGGCGGCGGGCACGCTTGACCTGCGGCAGCGCATCGATCTTGGCCAGCAGATCGTCCGACACCTTCTCATCGACTGCGACAAAACAGATGGCATCACCACCGGCCTTCTCACGACCGAGGTTGAAGGTGGCGATGTTGACGCCCGCCTCGCCAAGCAGCATTCCAAAGCCGCCGATGAAGCCCGGCTTGTCCGAGTTGCGGACATAGAGCATGTGCGGTGCAAACTCAGCATCCATCTGAATGCCGCGGATTTCAACGATGCGCGGCTTGCCGTCCTGATAGACCGTGCCGGCGGCATGGCGCGGCATGTCTTCGGCTACCACCTCGATGAAGATGCGGCTTTCGTGATCGCCCTCGGCCGAGCGTTTCACTTCATCCACCTGAATGCCCTTTTCCTTGGCGACGGACGGGGCATTGACCATATTGATCTCAGGCAGGAACGGGCGCAGCACACCGGTGATCGCCGCCGCCGTGATCGGGCGGACATTGAGCGCGCCGACCGCGCCTTCATACTGGATGCGGATCGACTTCACGGGCGCTTCGGTGAGCTGGCCGAGGAACGAGCCGAGCTTTTCGCCGAGCGCCACGAAGGGCTTCAGCTTGGGCGCTTCTTCCGCCGAGATCGAGGGGAAGTTGACAGCGTTGGTGACACCACCCGTCAGGAGATAATCACTCATCTGCTCAGCCACCTGAAGCGCAACATTCTCCTGCGCCTCGCTGGTGGAGGCGCCGAGATGCGGCGTACAGATCACGTTTTCGAGGCCGAACAGCGGATTGGTCTCCGCCGGCTCCACCGAGAACACATCGAAGGCCGCGCCGGCAACATGCTTGGCCTTGATGAGATCGGCCAGCGCCTCCTCGTCAACGAGACCACCCCGGGCGCAGTTGACGATGCGCACACCTTTCTTGGTCTTGGTCAGGGCCTCGCGGGAAAGAATGTTCTTCGTCTGCTCGGTCATGGGAACGTGCAGCGTGATGAAATCGGCCCGCGCCAGCAGCGCATCAAGGTCCACCTTCTCGACGCCCATCGACAGGGCGCGCTCCGGCGACAGATAGGGATCGAAAGCGATGACCTTCATGCCAACGCCAATCGCCTTGCGGATGACGATGGAACCGATGTTGCCGGCGCCGATGACGCCGAGGGTCTTGGCTTCGAGTTCCACACCCATGAAGCGATTCTTTTCCCACTTGCCGGCGTGGGTCGAGGCATCGGCGGCGGGAATCTGGCGGGCCAGCGCGAACATCAGCGCAATGGCATGTTCCGCGGTTGTAATCGAATTGCCGAAGGGCGTGTTCATCACGATGATGCCGCGCGCCGTTGCCGCCGGAATATCCACGTTGTCGACGCCGATGCCGGCGCGGCCGATCACCTTCAGGTTCGGCGCGGCCTCAAGCAGCTTGGCCGTCGCCTTGGTGGCGGAGCGGATGGCAAGACCGTCATAATCCTTGATGACGGCGGCGAGCTTGTCCTTGTCCTTGCCGAGATTGGCATCGAACGTCACGTCGATGCCGCGATCCTTGAAGATCTGCACGGCGGCGGGGGAGAGGGCGTCAGAAATCAGAACGCGGGGCTTGGTCATGGGAAGGTCTCGCTGTGCGAAAGTGTTTACGGGCAGTGCGTTGGGGCCATCCCTCCCCGTTCACGACGAGGGAGGCGCGGGCGAAGCGGGTGCGCAAGGCGGGGGAAACGTCACCCCACCCTGGCGCTGGCGTGCCAGCCTTCCACAACACGGGAAGGCCGGCATTATGCGGTCAGCCGAGCTTGGCGCGCTCGGTCGCAAAGGCGTATTCGATCCAGGGGATCAACGCCTTGACGTCGCGGGTCTGCACGGTTGCGCCGCACCAGATCCTGAGGCCGGGAGGCGCATCGCGGTAGTGGCCGAGATCGAGCCCAGCGCCTTCCTTTTCAAGAATGGCGACCACGGCTTTGGCAAAATCCGCCTGCTTGGCGGCATCAAGCGCGACGACCTTGGGGTCGGTGAACTTGAGGCAGACCGAGGTGTTGGACCGGGTCTTGGGCTTCACCGCGAGGAAGTCGATCCACGGCGTCTTCTTCACCCAGGAGGCCAGCGCGCGGGTGTTGGCGTCGGCGCGCTTCATCAGCCCGGCCAGCCCACCGACTTTCTTCGCCCAGTTGAGCGCATCAATGTAGTCCTCGACGCAGAGCATCGACGGGGTATTGATGGTCTCGCCAACAAAGATGCCCTCGATCAGCTTGCCGCCTGAGGTCATGCGGAAGATCTTCGGCAGCGGCCAGGCCGGCTTGTAGGTCAGCAACCGCTCGACAGCGCGCGGGCTGAGGATGATCATGCCATGGGCTGCCTCACCGCCCAGCACTTTCTGCCAGGAGAAGGTGGTGACATCGAGCTTGGCCCAGTCGAGATCCTGCGCGAACGCAGCGGACGTCGCATCGCAGATCGTCAGGCCTTCGCGGTCGGCAGCGATCCAGTCGGCATCCGGCACACGTACACCGGAGGTGGTGCCGTTCCAGGTAAACACAACGTCGCGGGTTTTCGTGTCGACCTTCTTCAGGTTCGGCAATTCGCCGTAAGGCGCCGTGATGGTCCGGACGTCCGTCAGCTTGAGCTGCTTGACGACATCGGTCACCCAGCCCTCGCCGAAGGATTCCCAGGCAACCATATCGACGCCGCGCGCACCGAGCAGCGACCACAGCGCCATTTCGACCGCGCCCGTATCGGAGGCCGGCACGATGCCGATGCGATAGTCGGCGGGAACGCCGAGCACTTCGCGGGTCAGATCAATGGCCAGCTTGAGCTTGGTCTTGCCGACTTTCGCGCGATGCGAGCGGCCAAGCGGAGCATCAGAGAGGGCTTTGAGGGACCATCCGGGGCGCTTGGCGCAGGGGCCGGAGGAAAAGGCATTCACGCGCGGGAGCGCAGCAGGCTTAGTCATCGCAATGTCTCCATCCTTGCAGATGGGCGCGCCGCGTTGGGGCGGCGTGTCCCGCTGCCGCATGTAGGCTTCCGGCTTGGGTCCGTCAAGCCGCATCGATGACATGGACAAACAAAAAGGGCGCGGTGGTTGCCGCGCCCTTCTGACATCGTGTGCAATCCGCTCAGTACTTGCGGATGACCGGGCCGGCCGGCATCGCCACCGGCATCGAGCGGTCGGCGAACATCCAGCGGACACCAAGCTTGATGTCCGACGAGTCGATGCTCTTGACCTTCAACGGACCATAGCTGCAAGCCGCGCCGGTCGGGCTGACGCAGTTCAGCTGGCCGGACTGCGCATCGCCCATGTTCAGGTAGCGATAGGCAAGTTCCACCTTGAAATTCGGCGTCACGTCATAGGCAAGACCGGCGTGGAGGGCCCAGGCAAAGTTGTTCTTGGTCTTTTCGCGAGCGTAACCGCCGCCACCGAATTCGGACGGATCGTAGTCACGCACATCGTAGAGCCGGTTGTTGGCAAAGCCGACACCGCCGCCGATGAAGGGGGTAAGGCCGTTCCAGGTGCCGAGATCGACATAGGCGTTGGCAAGACCAACGACGCTGGAAACGTGACCGGACCACTGGTTCGACCTGTTGATCGTCGCCCCGCTGGTGCAGCTTCCGTAGGTCCACGGGCAGTTGAAGCGATAGGTGTCCGTGCCGCCGACAGAAGCGCCCGTGCGATACTCGCCGGTCACGTCAAAGCGGAGCCAGCTGTTGAACTGGTAGCCGATACCGACACCGGCAAAGGCCTGATCACCAACTGAGGAGCGCAGCCAGGTGCCACCGGCTGCCGCCAGTTCCTGCTGCTGAAAGTCGTCGTGGTTCAGAATGCCGACGCCAACGTCACCGCGAAGATACAGGCCCGACATGCCATCAGCGACCGGCGGCGGCGGTGGAGCAAGCATCGGAGCCGGCGCCATGAGATCCGCAGCAGAAGCAGTCGAGAAGGCAGCAGACGTTGCGATCATCGCCACAGCGCCCGCGTACGCAAGGGTTTTGAGGCTGCCCATGAGAAATTCCTTTGCCTGAGGCTTCGACCGCAACGACGCGTGAAGCGATTCCAACAGCCCGAACCCTCGCAGGAATGTGTTAAAGGCCTCTTAACGTTAATTTTTAACTGTAAGCCCCGCTGCGACCACGGTCTCACCCGTTGTATCCGTGCAACAAGACTGTCTCCGGCGGCGTCAAAAACAAAAAGCCCGCCGGGTGCGGCGGGCTTTTCTTCAAGTGATTCGGATGGTCAGGCCGCGGCCCGGGCAATGACATCAACGACGCCATCCACGACCTCCAGAACCAGGTCCCGATCATCACCCTCGCCCATCACGCGAATGACCGGCTCGGTTCCGGAGGGCCGGATGACCAGCCGCCCACGGGCGCCGAGACGCGCCTTGGCCTCCTCGATCGCCGTGACAACCCGCTGCTCTTTCAGCGGCTGCCCTCCTGAATAGCGCACATTCTTCAGGATCTGCGGAAATGGCTCGAAGCGATGGCAAACCGCACTGACCGGCTGCTGTTCCCGCTGCACCACCGCCAGAACCTGAAGCGCCGCCACAAGCCCGTCACCGGTCGTCGAATAATCGGACAGGATGATATGCCCGGATTGCTCGCCGCCAACATTAAACCCGTGCTCACGCATATGTTCGAGCACGTAGCGGTCTCCCACTGCGGTGCGCGCCATTGAAAGGCCAAGCCCTTCCAGATGCCGCTCCAGTCCCAGATTGGACATGATCGTTGCCACGACACCCGGCTTGGAAAGGCGCCCGTCGTCGCGGAAACTCTTGGCAACGACAGCCATCAGTTGGTCGCCATCCACGATATGGCCCTTTTCATCGACAATCAGGACGCGATCCGCATCGCCATCGAGCGCAATGCCGATATCGGCGCGCACTTCGCGCACCTTGGCCTGAAGCGCCGCCGGCGAGGTCGATCCGACATCGCGGTTGATGTTGAAGCCATCGGGCGTCACGCCCATTTTGACGACTTCGGCGCCAAGTTCCCACAGCGCGTCCGGCGCAACCGAATAGCCCGCCCCGTTCGCGCAATCGATCACGACGCGCAGGCCTTCCAGCGAGATGTTACGCGGCAGGGTCCGCTTTGCATATTCGATATAGCGCGCCTGCACGCCCTCGACGCGCTTGGCGCGCCCGATCCAGCGCGATTCTGCCAGGCGCTTGCCGAGATCGGACTCGATCAGCACCTCGATCTCACGTTCGATCTCGTCGTTGAGCTTGTAGCCATCGGGCCCGAACAGCTTGATGCCGTTGTCCTCATAGGCATTGTGCGAGGCGGAAATCATCACGCCGAGATCGGCGCGCATCGACCGGGTGAGCATCGCGACTGCCGGTGTCGGCACCGGGCCGAGCAGCATCACATCCATACCGACCGAGAGAAAACCGGATGTCAGCGCATTTTCGATCATATAGCCCGACAGGCGCGTGTCCTTGCCGATGACGACCCGGTGTCGATAGTCGCCGCGGCGGAAGATCATGCCCGTCGCCTGCCCGACCTTGAGGGCAAGTTCCGGAGTGATCTGACCATTGGCGCGCCCGCGAATACCGTCCGTTCCGAAATATTTCCGGCCCATAGTGTCCTCCTCAGCGGATCTGTTCAACGACAGATCCTCGCGCCAGCGCGCAGTCGATCCGGCCAGCATTGCCATGAAAGCGATCGGAATGCTGCAAATTCTACATTCAATCTGAGTGTTGTGTTAATCCCTCGCGACCGGCTGGACAAGCGGCCTGCCCCGGTCAATCATCAGCCATCCCCGCTTCGAGAACACCATGCCCCCGATCAGCACTGCCCTACTTGCCAGCCTGTCGATCCTGACCTTGGTGGGCACCTCCCGCGCAGCCGCAATCGACACGGTTTTTCCCCGCTCAAAGCAGGTCTGCTATGTCGCTAAAGCGAAGCCGGGAACGGTCCGGGCCATCGGTATGGTACGCCTGACGCGCCCTGTTCGCCTGCACCAGCACGATACGAAAACGGCCCGCGCTGTCCGCGTCG
>JAIUNP010000134.1 GCA_020161975.1 Pseudomonadota bacterium | reverse complement strand
TCCGACGAGCAACAACAGCGGCGCCGCTGCCGGCTTGGAGGTTGCCCCGGCCGGCTCGCCCGTGGTGGGCCACTTTGCAGAGGTGCCACTGCACGCGGGCGGCAAGGCCCGTTTCCGCAAACACCTGCCAGACGGAAGGATCGCGGCCCATTGGCGTGACCTGATAGCGCCGGCGTTGCTCGAAGCTGTAGGTATCCGCCAGAAGCTTGCCGATGCTGTCCTGAAGCAGGCGTTGTTCGTCCGTGAGATCAAAATTCATGGGTCACAGCCCTAAAATCGCTTTTGCGATGATGTTTTTCTGGATTTCGCTCGAACCGCCGTAGATCGTCACCTTGCGGGTGTTGAAATAGAGCGGGGCGATGGCGTCTGCGCCCTCCGGCAGGTCAGCGGGCGTGTCGTTGCCGTAGGCGAGCGCATCGGGGCCGAGCGCTTCGAGCAAGAGTTCCGTGCTGCGTTGCTGCAATTCCGACCCCCGGATTTTCAGCACTGAGGAGGCGGGATTGGGCTTGCCCGTGCTGCCGCGCGCGGCATCGGCGCTCAAGACGCGCAACTGGGTGATTTCCAGCGCTTTCAAGGCCACTTCCGCCTCGATCAGCCGACCGGCAAAGCGGGCGTTGTCGATCAGACGGCTGCCATCGCGCTGCGACCGCATGGCGATGGCGCGGGCGCGGATGAGGCGGGACCTTGCCGTGCCAATCCGGGCAATGCCGGTGCGCTCGTTGCCCAGCAGGAACTTGGCGTAGTCCCAGCCGCGGTTTTCCTGCCCCACGAGGTTTTCCGCCGGCACCTTCACATTGTCGAAGAAGACCTCGCAGATTTCCTGCCCGCCGTCGAAGGTATCGATGGGACGCACGGTGATACCGGGCGTTGTCATGTCGATGAGCAGGAAGGAAATGCCCTCCTGCTTTTTTGCGGCGGGATCGGTGCGGACGAGGCAGAAGATCCAGTCAGCCCGCTGGGCATAGGTGGTCCAGGTCTTCTGGCCGTTGACGATATAGTGCTCCCCCTGCCGCACGGCACGGGTGGTGAGGCTCGCAAGGTCCGAGCCGGCGCCGGGTTCGGAAAAGCCCTGACACCACCAGTCATCCAGCCGGGCGATGCGTGGCAGAAAGCGTGCCTTCTGTGCCGCGTTGCCGAAGGTGTAGATCACCGGTCCGACCATCGAGACGCCGAAGGAGAGCAGTTCCGGCGCAGGGAAAGACAGAAGCTCGTCCAGAAAAATGTGCTGCCGCACCGGCGTCCAGCCCGGTCCGCCATACTGCACCGGCCAGCGAGGGGTGGACCAGCCCTTGTCATGCAGAATGCGCGTCCAGGTCATGACATCCTGCTTCGTCGTCGGACGACCCTCGGCGAGCCGCTGCCGGGTGGCGGCGGGCAGGTTCGCCGCAATGAAGGCCCGCACTTCCGAGCGGAAGGCATCTTCCTCCGGGGTGAACTCAAGCTCCATGCCAGCCTCCCGCAATCGAATGATCGACACTTAATTCTGCATAGCGGAAATAAATTCCGCAAATTTGACATCATAGGTAGAACGTGGCAAAGCGCCGGTCAAGGGCAAGGGCGCAGAGGCGATCCACTTGTCTTGCGCCCCGCGAAGGGCAATCATTCGCCTCCCCCTGACAGAGGATTTGACCATGGCCGCGCCGACCTCGAAAGCCGTATTCCAATGGGCGGATCCGCTTCTGCTCGACAGCCAGTTGACCGACGAAGAGCGGATGATCCGCGATGTCGCCCGCGACTATGCGCAGGAGAAGCTTCAGCCACGCGTGAAAGAGGCCTATGCCAAGGAAAAGACCGATCCGGCGATTTTCCGTGAAATGGGCGCGCTTGGCTTGCTCGGGGTGACGGTTGCGGAAGAATATGGCGGGGCGGGCGCGAATTACGTGTCCTACGGGCTCGTGGCGCGCGAGGTGGAGCGGGTCGATTCGGGCTACCGCTCGATGATGAGCGTGCAATCCTCGCTGGTCATGTATCCGATCGAGGCTTACGGATCGGAGGCGCAGAAGCGGAAGTATCTTCCCAAACTCGCCAGCGGCGAATGGATCGGCTGTTTCGGGCTGACCGAGCCGGATGCCGGCTCCGATCCTGGCGGCATGCGCACCAAGGCCGTCAAGACCGCGAACGGCTATCGCCTGAACGGCACGAAGATGTGGATTTCCAACGCGCCTATCGCCGATGTCTTTGTCGTCTGGGCGAAGTCCGAGGCGCATGGCGGAGAGATCAAGGGCTTCGTGCTCGAAAAGGGCATGAAGGGACTGTCCGCGCCGAAGATCGAGGGCAAGCTTTCCCTGCGCGCCTCGATTACCGGCGAAATCGTGCTCGATAATGTCGAGGTGGGTGAGGATGCGCTTTTACCGAATGTGGCCGGCCTGAAAGGGCCGTTCGGCTGCCTCAACCGGGCGCGATTCGGCATTTCCTGGGGCGCGATGGGCGCGGCTGAGGCCTGCTTCCATGCGGCGCGGCAGTATGGTCTTGACCGCAAGCAGTTCGGGCGGCCGCTGGCGAATACCCAGCTTTTCCAGAAGAAACTTGCCGACATGCTGACCGAGATCACCCTGGGCCTGCAAGCCTCGCTTCAGGTGGGGCGGATGTTCGATGCCGGCACGCTGGCGCCGGAAGCGATTTCCATCGTCAAGCGCAACAACTGCGGCAAGGCGCTGGATATCGCCCGCATGGCCCGCGACATGCACGGCGGGAACGGCATTTCCGATGAGTTCCCGGTGATGCGCCATGCCGCCAACCTTGAGACCGTGAACACCTACGAAGGTACGCATGACGTTCATGCCCTGATCCTCGGGCGGGCGATTACCGGGCTTCAGGCGTTCTTCTGATCGGGCTGGCGTCTGCGCAAAGCGGATGTTAGAGGCGGGCCATGAGCCCGCCCGGACAGGATCTCCGCTATTTCGCCACAGCACGGCATGACGTTCTCGCCCATGTGGCGGGCGCGCCGGCCCGCGTTCTTGAAATCGGCTGCGGGCAGGGCAGTACGCTCGCCGTGCTCAAGCAGCGCGGCGGCGCCACCTTCGCCGTGGGGGTGGAACTCGATGCCGACGCAGCGGCGGTGGCAAGGCCGCTGTTCGATACGCTCTATGTCAGCACGGTGGAGGCGGCCCCCTTCGAGGAAGTCATCGCGCCCGGCTCGCTCGATGCCGTGTTCTGCCTCGATGTGCTCGAACATCTGGTGGATCCCTGGGCCGTGGTGAAACGCGTTTCGCCGCTGCTGGCGCCGGGCGGACGGCTCTATATTTCGCTGCCCAACGTGCGGAACTGGAAGTTCCTCGCGCGGCTCTTTTTCCTCGGCGATTTTCGCTATCGCGATTCCGGCATTCTCGACCGGACGCATCTGCGCTTTTTCACGCGCGAGACCGCTGGGCAACTGGCCGAGGCGGGTGGGCTCAAGCTGGTCGATTCGGTGGATGCGCGCACCTACAGGCCGTACGAGGTGCGGCGGCTGCTGAATTTCGTCAGTCTCGGCTTCACGCGCGAGTGGATCGCCAAGCAGTGGATCGTGATTGCCGAACGGCGGTGATTTCCCGCTTTACGACGCGGGTCACATCGGGCTATAGGCGGCGCACACGGAAACGTGACGGTCATGATCGACGGAGCCGCCGAAGGGCATCTTGGACCATGATCTTAGGAGTGTAGCTCAATTGGTCAGAGCACCGGTCTCCAAAACCGGGGGTTGGGGGTTCGAGTCCCTCCACTCCTGCCAGTTAAATCCTTGATTTAATTGGCGGAACTACCAGAAAAGGCCAAAATCTGCCGGTTGTTTTCGCTGAGCGGGATCGTTCACGCGATGCCGTTCTGCGGTGTAGTGACCGGGCCAGGCTTCCTGCTGCGAATTGCCGACGGCGGTGGCGTCATCGTGGGCTACCTGCCGGAAATCAACTCGCATGTCTCGTCGGGAAAGCGGTCGGCCAGACCTTGCCGGACAACATCCCGTTGCGCCGGCTACTTCTGTACGAAGTGCGGGTAAAGCCCGCAGCGTATGACGCAGGCTCCAAGAGCAGCCAATTTTAAAGCAACGATGGACTTTAGCTGCGAATTATCCTGATTTTTGCAAAAAAAATTCGGAGATTAATTCTTTAATCTATTCTATTTTTTATATCTGTTTGTATGCAGTTCTGCATGAATTCAACCACAATTTCTGTTATAAAATTTTCTGTTTATAAAAATTCGCGACACTCATCGTATATTTTTCGATATTTACTCTATAAAATACATAAAACGGTCTCGATCTGTAAATTATTGTAGCTTAATTTATTATATTTTGAAGGGGAAATCAAAGCATCAGAGAGGCGATTAATTGCAGTGTTCTGGAGCATCACTCAAACGCTCAACTGGTTTTCACTTCGTGGCCACATGCATTAGCATGGTGGCATGAGTCGGTCGTTCTCTGCGGATTTTTCGCTCCATGCTGCCCTTCAGGGCTTGATTGTCGCACTTGTCGGCTATGCGAGTTCGGTGGCGGTTGTGATTGCGGGTCTTTCTGCGGTGGGGGCGAGCACGGCGGATATTGCCTCGGGCCTGCTGCTGCTCGGCTTTGCCAAGGGGCTGGCGGCGATCCTGCTCAGCCTGAAGACGCGGATGCCGATTTCCATTGCCTGGACCACGCCCGGCCTGGCGTTGCTGGCGACCACCGGGGCGGTTGCGGGTGGATTTCCCGCAGCGGTGGGGGCGTTCATCGTCACGGGCCTCCTGATCATTCTGGCCGGCTACTGGCCGGTTCTGGCACGGTTCGTTGCTGCCATTCCCACGCCGCTGGCCAGCGCGATGCTGGCGGGCGTGCTGCTGAAGTTCTGCCTCGCGCCTTTTGTAGCGCTGAAGACCTTTCCCGCAGCGGCGCTGGCCATTCTTGTCACTTGGCTCGTGTTCATGCGGTTTGCGCGCCTCTATGCCGTGCCGGCTGCGGTTGTGGTCACGCTCGGCGCCGTGGCTGTAACGGGCGGCGATGCCGTGCAGGACCTCAGTTTTGCATGGCCGCAGCCGCTGATCACGATGCCGGTTTTCACGGTGGAGGCGCTGGTCAGCCTCGCGCTGCCGCTCTTTATCGTCACCATGGCCAGCCAGAACATCACGGGCCTCGCCGTGCTGAAGAGCTTTGGCTACCAGGCCGATCCGAAGCTCGGGCTGGGGGTGACGGGCGCGCTTTCGGCGCTGACGGCGCCCTTTGGCGCCCCGACCATCAATTTCGCGGCGATCACTGCTGCGCTCTGCGCCGGGCCCGATGCCCATGCCGATCCGGCCCGGCGCTATGTTGCGGCAGTGTTTTCCGGCATCGGCTACATTTTTCTGGCCGCGCTGGCGGCCGTGGTGGCCGGCTTTGTGGCGCGCTCATCGCCCATTCTCATCGAGGCGGCGGCGGGGCTGGCGCTGATCGGCGCATTCGGTGGCGCGATGACCGGCGCGTTGCAGACCGAGAATGCGCGCCTTCCTGCCCTGATGACCTTTCTGATCACTGCTTCCGGCTTCAGCCTGTGGGGCATCGGCGCAGCCTTCTGGGGGCTCGAGATCGGCTGGCTGGCCTATCTGGTCTTTGCGCGGAGCTGACGGTTCACACCGGCGCAATGAGCGGCTGGCTGATCTGGCGGAAGGCGGGCAGTGTTTCCAGCCGCTCGCACATGGCAGCAAGCGTGGGGAAATCTTCCGCCGTGACGAGGCCGGGATGCGCATCGTTGATGTAGCGCCAGACTGCGCCGACGGTGATATCGGCATGGCTGATGCGGCTGCCGAACCAGTAGTCGGTGGCGATGGTGCTGCGCTCGATGTCGAGTACGGTCAGCGCGCCGTCGATCTGGGCCTTGAGCCGCTCCACCCAGATGTCCGAGGCTGCCTTGTGCATCGTCCGTTCGTAAAAAAGGCTCACGGCCTTGTCGCCGAGGCCGGCGGCCAGCGAGGTGACGCGGCGGGCGCGATAGCGCTCGGGGTTGGATGCGGGCAGAAGCTGCCGCCCTTCATCTGCGAGCCCGTCGAGATAGTCGAGGATGGCGTGGCTGTCGATCAACGCCTCGCCGCTGTCGAGCACAAGCGTCGGCACCCGGATCAGCGGGTTGAACTGGCGGATGCGGAAGGCATCCGAAAAGGCGGACCAGGGCCGGTGCTCGAAGGCAAGCCCGTAAAGCGTCATTGCGATTCCGACGCGGCGGACAAAGGGCGAATCATACTGTCCAATGAGAATCATGGGGTCTGTCCGGCGCGAATCTGGCGCCCCTTGCGCCTGTTCTTTCAGCGGAAAGCCGCTGTCCCGATAATTGTCAATGGTAGCACCCTTTGCGATTCACCTGTCCGCTACTATTTTCATGTGAATTCTGGCGTGAACCGATTCTTGCCGGGTGAGTCGCCCGGCCATCGACCAAGAGAGACCTGATGCGCGATCCCATCGAAACCTACATGAACCTCGTGCCCATGGTTGTGGAACAGTCGAACCGCGGCGAGCGCGCCTTCGACATCTTTTCCCGCCTGCTGCGCGAGCGCATCATCTTTCTGACCGGCCCGGTGGAAGATGGCATGGCCTCGCTGGTCGTGGCGCAGCTTCTGTTCCTTGAGGCCGAGAACCCCAAGAAGGAAATCTCGCTCTACATCAACTCGCCCGGCGGCGTGGTGACGGCGGGCCTTTCCATCTACGACACGATGCAGTTCATCCGCTGCCCGGTGACGACGCTGTGTACGGGGCAGGCCGCCTCCATGGGCTCGCTGCTGCTGGCGGCGGGCGAAGCCGGGATGCGCTTTGCGCTGCCGAATGCTCGCGTGATGGTGCATCAGCCCTCGGGTGGCTTCCGCGGCCAGGCAACCGACATCCTGATCCATGCCGAGGAAATCAAGAGCCTCAAGCGCCGGTTGAACGAGATTTATGTCCATCACACGGGCAATGATTATGACACGATCGAAAAGGCGCTGGAGCGCGACAACTTCATGAGCGCCGAGCGTGCCCGTGAATTCGGTCTGGTCGACAAGGTCGTGTCCAAGCGTGGCGAGGATGCGGCTGAAAGCAAGCCGGCGTAAGTGGCGGCCCGGGCCGACATGTTGATGCGGCGTTATCCATTTGGGTGCGCCCCATTCCTGTCCGTTTCCCGGTTTAACGTTTCTTCCATTGTCCCGTGTGGTAAATGGGCGATACTGAAGGTGTTGCGCCGGGGCGGTGAGTCCCACCAACGCAACGGATTGTGAAGCGAGGCACCGGGGCGGCCTTTCGCGGATGATGGTGAGGGTGAAATGAGCAAGCAGTCCGGTGGAGATACGCGCAGCACGCTGTATTGCTCCTTCTGCGGCAAGAGTCAGCACGAGGTGCGCAAGCTCATTGCCGGGCCGACCGTGTTCATCTGCGATGAGTGCGTCGAGCTGTGCATGGACATCATCCGCGAGGAATCGAAGTCCTCGCTGGTGAAGACCAAGGACGGCATTCCGACGCCGAAGGAAATCTGTAAGGTTCTGGACGATTACGTGATCGGCCAGTTCCACGCCAAGCGTGTGCTCGCGGTCGCAGTTCATAACCACTACAAGCGCCTCAACCACGCCACCAAGCACAACGACGTTGAGCTTGCGAAGTCGAACATCCTGCTCGTCGGGCCGACCGGCTCGGGCAAGACGCTGCTGGCGCAGACCCTGGCGCGCATTCTCGATGTGCCCTTCACCATGGCGGACGCAACGACGCTGACCGAAGCCGGCTATGTCGGTGAGGACGTCGAGAACATCATCCTCAAGCTGCTCCAGGCCTCCGATTACAACGTCGAGCGGGCGCAGCGCGGCATCGTCTACATCGACGAGATCGACAAGATTTCCCGCAAGTCGGACAATCCGTCGATCACCCGTGATGTGTCGGGCGAAGGCGTACAGCAGGCGCTCCTGAAGATCATGGAAGGCACGGTTGCCTCCGTTCCTCCGCAGGGCGGGCGCAAGCATCCGCAGCAGGAGTTCCTGCAGGTCGACACCACCAACATCCTCTTCATCTGCGGCGGCGCCTTTGCGGGGCTGGAGCGGATCATTTCAGGTCGCGGCAAGGGGACGTCCATCGGCTTCGGCGCCAAGGTGGAAGCGCCGGATGATCGCCGCACGGGCGAGATTTTCCGCGCGCTTGAGCCGGAAGATCTGCTCAAGTTCGGCCTTATCCCGGAATTTGTCGGTCGTCTGCCTGTCATCGCGACGCTCGAGGATCTCGACGAGGAAACCCTCAAGCAGATCCTGACCGCGCCGAAGAACGCGCTCGTCAAGCAGTATCAACGCCTGTTCGAGATGGAAAACGTTGACCTGACCTTCCAGGATGAGGCCGTGGGCATGATCGCCCGCAAAGCCATCGAACGGAAGACCGGCGCGCGCGGCCTGCGCTCGATCATGGAAGGCATCCTGCTCGACACGATGTTCGATCTGCCCGGCCTTGAGAATGTCGAGCAGGTCGTTGTCGGGCCCGAGGTGATCGAGGGCAAGGCAAAGCCCCTCTACATCTACTCCGACAAGGAGGAGAAGGCAGCCTCGGCGTAATGCCGGGGCCTGCCGATGCGGCGTGCGGACGGGCAGCTCTGGCCCGTCTCCAGCCAGGACGAGACATTCTGGTTCATTCCGCAGACATAGATCTGGCCGCCGAGACAAGTTTCCATTCCCTGGCTCCAGTTCGTGCCCGCCGCCCGGCAGTCGCAGTCGGCTTTTGGGGGGGATGCTTGTCCGAAGGCCACGCCACCGAGAAGCAGCAGTGCGCCAAGGCTTGTGGAAAGGCGGGTCAGTCTGCGCCTCGCAGCGCACGCGGTTGAGCGGTCACGACGGTTCGGCATTGATACCTCCACCGGGTCTCAGTGGCTCACGATAACACGACGGCCGGGCAAGTCCAGAGTGGCTCTTGCAGCAGACTTGAATTCTCCCTTCGCAACCGCCACCTTACCTTTCATGGCAACGGAAGCGCCATGAGTCGCGGGCTTCCCACATCCTGAGCGCATTGTGCGGCAGGTCGTGAACGTTGCCGGCCCGAGCCGTGCCAACATCTGGTGCGGCGTCCTAGGAGAAAGCAAATGACTGGTCAAAAGGCACGTCCCCCGTTGATCGCAGGCAGCATCGAGGTCGCTCCGGTCCTCCCGCTGCGCGACATCGTGGTGTTTCCGCATATGATCGTGCCGTTGTTCGTTGGCCGCGAGAAGTCGATCAAGGCGCTTGAGGAAGTCATGCGCACGGATCGCTACATCCTGCTCGCGACGCAGAAGAACAAGGACGAAGATGATCCGTCCGCCGACGGCATTTATGAGATCGGCACGCTGGCGACCGTTCTCCAGTTGCTGAAGCTGCCCGACAGCACGGTGAAGGTGCTGGTCGAGGGTGCGACGCGTGCCCGCGTTCGCAAATATGTCCGCGAGGACGGACATCTCGAGGCCGAGGTCGAAGTTCTGGCCGACGACACGGGGGATCGTGTCGAGGTCGAGGCGCTGGCCCGGTCGGTTGTCACCGAGTTTGAAGGCTATGTGAAGCTGAACAAGAAGGTTTCGCCCGATGTGGTCAACTCCGTTGGCCAGATCGAGGACTATGCCAAGCTCGCCGACACCGTGGCCTCGCATCTTGCGGTGAAGATTGCCGACAAGCAGGCGATCCTTGAATTGCCGAAGGTTGCAGACCGGCTGGAGAAGGTGCTCGGACTGATGGAGAGCGAGATTTCCGTTCTCCAGGTCGAAAAGCGCATCCGCACCCGCGTGAAGCGGCAGATGGAAAAAACCCAGCGCGAGTACTACCTGAACGAGCAGATCAAGGCGATCCAGAAGGAGCTTGGCGACGAGGATGGCAAGGACGAACTTGCCGAACTCGAAGAGAAGATCCATCGCACCAAGCTGTCGAAGGAAGCGCGCGACAAGTCGCTGCACGAGCTGAAGAAGCTCAGGCAGATGTCGCCGATGTCCGCCGAGGCAACCGTCGTGCGCAATTATCTCGACTGGATGCTGTCGCTGCCCTGGGGCAAGCGGTCGAAGGTGAAGAAGGATCTCAAGCTTGCGCAGGAGACCCTCGATGGCGATCACTATGGCCTCGACAAGGTGAAGGACCGCATCGTCGAGTATCTCGCCGTGCAGCAGCGGGCGAACAA
>JAIUNP010000133.1 GCA_020161975.1 Pseudomonadota bacterium | reverse complement strand
ACGATCTACGCGGCGATCGTGTGGACCGCGCAGCAGGTGCTACCGCGTCCGCCGGTTTCTGCGCCGTCGCGCACGCGCAATCTGGCGTTGCTGATCGCGCTGCTGGTGCTCGGGCAGATCTATCTCGGCGCGCTGGTGGCCGGGCTCGACGCCGGGCTCGTCTACAACACCTGGCCGCTGATCGACGGGCACATCATTCCCGATGGCGCGCGGCTGTGGTTCGACACGCCGTGGTGGCGCAATCTGTTCGAGAACCATCTCACGGTGCAGTTCCAGCACAGAATGCTGGCTTATCTGATCTGGATTCTGGCGATGTTGCATGCCGCCGATGCGCTGCGCCTGCCGCTCGGCGACCGCGCCCGGACGCTGGCGCTCACCGTCGCGGCGCTGGTGACGGTGCAGGCCGGGATCGGCATCGCGACATTGCTGCTGGTGGTGCCGCTCGATCTCGCGATCACGCATCAGGCGATGGCGGTGGTGGTGCTCACCGTCGCGGTGATCCATGCCGAGCGGTTGCGGCATCGGGTCGAGCGGCGGCCGCTCGACGTTCCGGCCGGTGCACTGGAGCAGGCGACATGATCGATGTGATGGAGCAGGGCGATATCGCCGTGGTCGAGATGCACCACGGCAAGGCCAACGCGCTCGACGTTGCGTTCTGCGACGCGCTGACCTTGCGGTTCCAGCGGCTGCGGGAAACGTCCTCGCGCGCGGTGGTGCTCACCGGACAGGGTAAGATGTTCTCCGCCGGTGTCGATCTGCCGCAGATGGTCGAGGCCGGCGTGCCTTACATCCGCGAATTCCTGCCGGCGCTGCATCGGCTTTACGACACCATTTTCAATTTTCCGAAGCCGGTGGTCGCGGCGATCAACGGCCACGCTATCGCCGGCGGCTGCATTCTCGCCTGCTGCGCCGATCATCGGCTGATGGCGCAGGATGGCGGTAGAATGGGTGTCACGGAAATCCTCGTCGGCGTGCCGTTCCCGCCGCTGGCGTTCGAGGTGATGCGCAGCGTCACGGCGCCTCAATATCTCGCCGAGGCGATCCTCACCGGCGCGACCGTTGCGCCGGACGAGGCTGTGGCACGGGGCTGGGTCAACGCTCTGGTGCCGCGCGAGGATATTCTGTCGCGTGCCGTCGCGGCGGCTGAAAAGCTCGCGGCGGTGTCTCCCGCCGCGTTCGCCATGGGCAAGCGGCAGTTGCGCCAGCCCGCGACGGAGCGGCTGGCGGCGAGCGGCGCGGCGCTGGACGCCGAGGTGACGGAGATCTGGATCGATATCTTGTAGGCCGCAACAATCGAGGGCTGCGACAGGTCGTAAAAGTTCTTCAGGGTGAATTGGCCAGCGGAATCCTGAAACGCGCCGATTAGCAGATACATGGTCGGCGCGATGAGGAAGAGGAAGGCAAAAATGAAGAACGGCGCGACGCCCAGCCAATGCGCGCTGGCGCCCCCCGCAAGTCTCCGCTCTTTCGTTCTGCTGTCTGTCACCAGCCCTGATCCAACCCCGACCCTATGTCACATGCCACCGCATCGCGATGCAAGGGGGCCTCATTGCGGCCCCGGGGTTGCAACCACGCGGTCCCAGCCGGCAGTGATGGTGGCTTTCAGCGCCTCCGCCTCGGCGGTGGTTGGCACGACGACATTGCGATAGCCATCCTGCCGGGGCAGTTTTGCCAACAGATCCGCAGGGATCTTGCCGCGCGCCAGAAGATCGTCAAAACGGATCGGCCGGCAGTACCCCTTGAGCATGCTCAGTTGCCCGTCGTCCGAAAAGACATGCTCCACCCAGAGTTTGGCGGCGTTGGGGTGGGGCGCATAGGCCGAGATCGCCTGCACATAGGGGCCGGCAATGACGCCGGTTTTCGGCACGACGACCTGAACCGGCGGATTGCCCTTCAGGGTGTCGCGGTCCATCAGGGCAAGATAATCCCAGCGGATGGCGATGGGGGTGGTGCCCTGCGCCAGCGAAGCGGCTTTCGCCGCAACGGGCACGAAATTGCCGGCCTTCTTGAGCCGGATGAAGAAATCGAGCCCGGCCTCGCCCGCTTTGGCAAGATCACCGCCCGTCATGGCGGCGCCGGCGCCGACCACTGATTGCAGCGACTGGCTGGAGGCGCGCGGATCGCCCGAAAGGGCGACGGCATTCCGGTATTCAGGCTTCAGCAGGTCGGCCCAGTCCTCGGGCACGGTCTTGATGATGTCGGTGTTCACGGCGAAGGACAGGGCGCCGAAATAGGTGCCGGCCCAGGCGCCATCCGTATCGCGGAACTGCGCCGGAATGCTCGCCCAGACGGTCGGTTTGTAGGTCATAACGAGCCCACCCGCCTTGGCTATTTGTCCGAAGGACAGGCCGACATTGATGCTGTCGGGGGCCTGCGAGGAGGTGTTGCCCTTGTTGGCGCGGATCGCCTCGATCTGCACGCCGGAACTGGCATCTGGATTTAGTTCGTTGATCTTCAAGCCGTATTTCGCCTTGAACGTATCAATCAGCTCGCCAACGCCGCACCAGTCGCGTGCAGCCGCTATGAGGGTCAGTTCACCTTCCTTCTTCGCGGCGGCGACGAGGGTATCGAGATCCGGTGTCTGGGCATGGCCGGAAGCGGTTGCCAGCGTGGTCGCAAACAGGGCGATGAGCGAAAAGCGGAGCGGAGCCATGCGATGTCCTTGGGACGTGCGGGTGTGAAAAGGCCGCCGTGCTCAGTGCGCGGCGGCCCATGAAATTCAGGCGCGGTTACTTCTGGACGTTGGCGCCCACCACCGCATCCCACTGCTTGGTGATCACGTCCTTGGATTTGGATTGCTCGTCCAGCGAGGGGAAGGCGGCCTTGGCGTAGGCTTCAGCCGGCGGCAGCTTGGCAAGAAGCTCGGCAGGTACCTTCTTGGTGTCGACGAGATTCTGGAAACGGATCGGGTGGCAATAGCCCTTCAGCCAGTTGAGCTGGCCCTCGTCCGAATAAAGATGCTCCATCCACAGCTTGGCGGCGTTCGGATGAGGCGCATAAGCGCTGATCGCCTGAACATAGACGCCAGCGACGACGCCGGACTTCGGCACCACGACCTCGACCGGCGGGTTACCCTTCAGCGTGTCGCGGTCGGCAAGGGCGTTGTAGTCCCAGCGGATGATGATGGGCGTGGCGCCCTGGGCCAGCGAGGCGGCCTTGCCGATCACGGGCACGAAGTTGCCGGCCTTGTTCAGGCTTGCGAAGAACTTCAGCCCTTCCTCGCCCGCCACGGCGCCCGCGCCCTTGCCGGCGGCGAGGCCGGCCGCATAAACGCCTTGCACGGCCTGGCTGGAGCCGCGCGGATCACCCGCCAACGCTACCGAATTCTTGTATTCCGGTTTCAGAAGGTCCGCCCAGTCTTGCGGCATGTTCTTCACGATGTCTTTGTTCACCTGAAAGGCGAGGACGCCGTAATAATCGCCGTACCAGTACCCTTCCGGGTCCTTCTGGCCGTCGGGGATGGTCGCCCAGGTCGCGACCTTGTACGGCTGGATCAGGCCTTCCGCCTTGGCAGAAGGGCCGAAGGAGAGACCGACGTCGATCACGTCCGGTGCCTGCGGGCCCTTGTTGCCCTTGTTGGCCTTGATGGCCTCGATCTCGTCCGCCGAACTCGCATCGGGGTTCAGTTCGTTGACCTTGATGCCGTATTTGTCCTTGAAGCTCTTGATCTGCGCGCCATAGCCACACCAGTCGTTGGCGAGTGCGATGACGGTGAGTTCGCCTTCCTTCTTCGCCTCGGCAATCAGCGTGTCGAGATTGGCGGTCTGAGCGAACAGCGGGCTGGTCATGAAGGCCAGCATGGCCGCCGAAGCCAGCATCCGGTTACGGTGGGTCATGTCGGGTTCTCCTGAAGCCTGGTCCGCGCAATAACTGGCGGCCGCTGCTTGTGCAAAATCTCTGTGACAGTTCGGTGACAAATTCGCGTTCACGCCCCCCGTCCGTCAAGCAGCAATTGGGCTTATCAACGCTCCGCGAATGTGGCCCGACCGGCATTGCCCTTGATTCTGCCGCACGGCTTTCGTCAAATAGGTTCTCGAAGGACGGAATGCACATGGCCATCAACAACCGCATCGCTGGTTTTGCCACGGACCTGACCGCCTGGCGGCGGGATATTCATGCCCATCCCGAGCTTGGCTACGAGGAGGTGCGAACCAGCGCCATCGTTGCGGAGAAACTCGCGTCCTGGGGCATAGAGGTGCATCGCGGTATTGCGAAAACCGGCGTGGTTGGCGTGCTGCGCGGGCAGGGCAGTTCAGCGCGCAGCATCGGACTGAGGGCCGACATGGATTGCCTGCCGATGGCGGAAGTCGGAGATCATCCCTACCGCAGCACTGTTCCGGGCAAGATGCACGCCTGTGGGCATGACGGGCATACGACAATGCTGCTTGGTGCCGCGCGTTACCTTGCCGAAACGCGCAATTTCGATGGCACGGTGGTATTCATCTTCCAGCCGGCTGAAGAGGGCGGCGGCGGTGCAAAAGCCATGCTGGACGAAGGGCTTTTCCGGCGTTTTCCCTGTGATGCCGTCTATGCCGCCCATTGCGACCCGTTGTTGCCACTCGGCACTTTTACCGCCGTTCCCGGTCCGGTTATGGCGGCTGCGGACCGGTTCGAGATCACCGTTCATGGCAAGGGCGGCCATGCGGCGCGTCCGCATCACGCCATTGATCCGGTGCTGGTGGGCAGCCACATCGTGGTGGCGTTGCAGTCCATCGTCTCGCGCCGGACGAACTCGTTTGATTCGGTGGTCGTGGGTGTTTCCACCTTCAATGCCGGCTCGGCGATGAATGTCATCCCCGAAACCGCAGTGCTGACCGGGACAGTCCGGACCTTGCGTCCGCATACACAGGACGATACGGAACGCCTGCTGCGCCACATCGTCACCATGACCGCCGAAACGCACAATGCCGCAGCCGATGTCACCTATCACCGGGGCTATCCGCCGGTGGTGAATACCGCGCATGAGGCCGATTGCGCGGCCCGGGCCGCTGCGCGCATCGTCGGCTCAGACAGGGTGCATACCGACTGGACGCCGAGCATGGGCGGGGAGGATTTTGCCTACATGCTCCTCGAAAAGCCCGGCGCCTACGTGAAAATGGGTCAGCGCGCCAACGAAAAGTCCGGCATTGCCCTGCATAACCGGGCCTTCGATTTCAACGATGATCTCAGCCCGATCGGTGCGAGCTATTTTGCCAGCCTCGTCGAACAGGAATTGCCGCGCAGGTAGCCCGGTTTGGTGATGTCCCCGGGGGGTGAGGCCGGGCAACTGAATCCCCGGTCTCAACCCGCCGCTTCCTGCTGGATGCCGGACATCGAACCTGTGGCGGCGCGGGTGAAGACCGCCAGCATCCGGTCGATGATGCGGGCCTGCAAGGCGCTGCGCGCAATCAATACGTTCGGGGTGGCCCTGTGCGTGCGGAATTCGCAAACGGTCATGCCGCGCGTCAGCGCGCCGGCGCGTTCGACCGTGACATGGGCGGGGATGAAGGCAACTGCGCGCTCATCAAGCAGAGCGGCTGCGGCGACCGGATCATAGAGCGGTTGCGGACGGCTGCCATCTGCGCTGGCAATGCGGACGTAACCATCCAGAAGATCGGCGAGAATGCGCCCGCGCTCGGTGAGGAGGCCGCGGAGTTTTGCCGCATCGGTGGCGTTCACTGTCACCTGCCGGCAGCACTCAAGCCCGACCATGCGGACGGGCAGGCCGCTTTCAAGCACGATGGCAAGGGCTTCGGGATCGCAAGCCGCGTTGAATTCAGCGGCGGCGGTGTGATTGCCACCGGTGACTGCGCCCCCCATCCACAGGATTGATTTGATCTTTGCCTTCAGGGCAGGGCAGCTCAAAAGCAGGATTGCGATGTTGGTCAGCGGGCCGAGCGCCAGAATCGTCACCGGTGCCTCGGCAGAACCCAGCGCTGTCACGAGCCCGCCCAGAGCATCGCCGGCGATTTCAGGATCTCGGGCAGGGGGGAGCGTGCGTCCAACTGTGCCAAGACCGCCGCTGCCAAGGACATTTTCCGCCGTAACGAGCGGACCGATCAACGGCTTGTCCGCGCCGGCGTAAACCGGAAACTGCCAGCCGAAGAAATTCTGCATCCGCGTCATGTTGCCGATGGCGTCTGCCAGGGACGCATTGCCCGCAACCAGGCTCGCGCCGAGTATGTGCCAGTTGCCGTCATCCGCGACCATGGCAATGGCCGCCATGTCGTCGAAACCACAGTCGGTATCAATCCAGACAGTGTACTTCATTTTGCCCTGCGGGCTCCCCGATCTACGGAATCACTTGCCGAATCGCATTAAAATGGTCGAACCTCGCTATGCCACACGAACCCGGTGGCGGGAAGGATCGGACAAGACGCTTCCGGCGGTGCAATTTTAAATTGAAGGTCGGCGGAACAATTTGGGCAGATGCGGGTTTTGGGCTTGGGGGACGACCCCATAAACGGGACAGGAGTAACAAACTTAGGGTTGTTAAAAAATAAAAAGCACCCTACGGTTGTGTTACCAACAAAAAAAGAAGATTCGCTATGGCAGATTCGAAAGCGCGGCAAACTATCGCACTCATCGCTTCCCAGATGGAGGCTGCCTCTTCCCTGCTAAAGTTCGCTGCTGATGACCTTGCCGAACTCATTGCCCAAGAGCATTCGATTTTTGCGGATGAACTTGGTGCTCTTATCCAGCACCTGCAGGCAGAAACCACAATATTGGACGGGCATGCGGCTTTTCTCAGCCGCATCGATTTATGCAGCGACGAAGAGGACGAAGTTGGGATGAGGCTACCTGACTGGTCTGCTGCGTAACTAATCGTTAGTTGTATAAAAGGTTCTATACAACTATAACGTTCAATTTAGAAATGCCACCTATGATGGGCTCATGACGGGATGCACTCGTCTGTGTTGAGTTTCATTCTGAGGTGTCTTTCATGGCCGATGTTTCGCTATCCAAAACCGTTCGTCAGAATCTGCTGTCGCTGAAGCAGACAGCCGATTTGATGGCAACGACGCAGAACCGCCTTGCCACGGGCAAGAAGGTCAATTCTGCGCTCGATAACGCGTCGAACTTCTTCACCGCTGCTGGTCTGAACAGCCGCGCCAACGATCTGAGCAATCTCCTCGATGGCATTTCCAGCGCGGTGAAGACCATTGATGCGGCCAACAACGGTATCACCGGCATCACGCGCCTGGTCGAATCGGCCCAGTCTGCGGCGCGTCAGGCGTTGGCCGACAAGAGCAGCGGCAGCTACAATGCCCTTGAAGGAAACGCGACGATCGATGTGACCGGCTCGACCGGCGCGACGGCCAAGGAGCAGGCCTCCAACCAGCTTCTGTCGAACCTCGGCTTTGCCAACGGCGATACGTTCAAGATCACCACCTCGAAGGGTGGCGTCGACAAGTCGTTCACGATGGACCTGGCGACGGTCGGCTCGAAGAATGTGTCGGATCTCGTCAGCGCCATCAATGCCTCGGGCGTAGCCTCGGCAGAAGTGACGGACACGGGCAAGCTCAAGATCACCGGTGCGGCTGATGAGCAGATCACGATCGACATCGAATCGGCGGATGCCGCGACCGGTTCGACCCGCGCCGACGCTGCAACCAAGCTCGGCCTGACGCAGGCGACGGGCGGAACGACCACCGTGACCAACACCGATGGCGCTGCCGCTGGTGACGCCGACACGACCCGGATCGTGCTGGCCGCCGGTTCGCCCACTACGAACCGCGCCAAGCTGGTTTCGCAGTACAACGAAATCCTCACCCAGATCGACAAACTCGCGGATGATTCGAACTTCAACGGCGTCAACCTGCTGAAAGGCGGCACGGGCGTTTTGAAGATCGCGTTCAACGAAAAGACCGGCTCCGCCAAGAACGAGATGTCGCTCGATGGTGTCGATATGACCCGCTCCGGCCTTGGGCTGAGCACGGCGACCTCGATGGACGATGCCGAGGCGACCAACAAGCTGACCGAACTGACGAATGCGCTCTCCTCGCTCAGGGCAGGGTCCTCGACCTTCGGCTCGAAGCTGTCGATCATCCAGACCCGGCAGGACTTCACCAAGGCCACCATCAACACGCTGAAAGGCGGCGCTGATGACCTCGTGAATGCCGATACCAACGAGGAAGCCGCGACGCTGCTCGCGCTCCAGACGCGCCAGCAGCTGTCCTCGACCGCGCTGTCGATGTCGAACCAGCAGGATCAGGCCGTGTTGCGTCTGTTCGGCTGAGGGCTACAGCCGGGCTGGCAGGGCAGGAGGCGCGCCTTCGACCCTGCCAATTCGGCGAGGAAAGACCGAGGTTCGCGTCCCATCGCAAAACCACTGTGAATCCCGGCCTGCGGGCGTTCTTCGGAGCGCCCGTTTCTTTATTGTGCGCAAGCCGTCAAGCTGGCTGCAACCCAGCATTGAGGTATGCAAATTGATCAGTGGTGATCAGTTTGAAATGAAGATTTCCCAAGACGTTCGGAATGTTTAGAGTGCTCCGAAAGTCTGGGGAAACGCACGAATGAGCAATGACCTTTTTTCCGGTTCGCTGATCTACCATAGCCTGCCAAAGCCGGGGAAACTTGAGATTGTCGCGACCAAGCCGCTGGGGAACCAGCGTGATCTGGCGCTGGCCTATTCACCGGGCGTGGCCGCGCCCTGCGAGGCGATCAAGGAGGATCCCGGCAAGGCTGCGGATTACACCGCGCGCGCCAATCTTGTTGCGGTGCTTTCCAACGGCACGGCGGTTCTGGGACTTGGCGATATCGGTCCGCTCGCGTCCAAGCCGGTGATGGAAGGCAAGGCCGTTCTGTTCAAGAAGTTTGCCGGCATCGACGTGTTCGACATCGAGGTGAACGAGAAGAACGTCGACAAGCTCGTGGACGTTGTCTGTGCGCTGGAGCCGACGTTCGGCGGCATCAACCTTGAGGATATCAAGGCGCCGGAGTGTTTCGAGGTGGAGCGCATCTGCCGGGAGCGCATGAACATTCCGGTGTTCCACGACGATCAGCATGGCACGGCCATTATCGTCGCGGCGGCGGTGCGCAATGGTCTGTCGCTGGTCGGCAAGGATATTTCCAAGGTCAAGATCGTCGCTTCAGGCGCCGGGGCGGCGGCGCTTGCCTGTCTCAACCTGCTCGTCTCGCTCGGCGCGGATGTGAAGAACATCTGGGTGACGGATCTTGAAGGCGTCGTCTACGAGGGCCGCAAGGAGCTCATGGACCCCTACAAGTCGAAATTCGCGCAGAAGACCGACAAGCGGAAACTGGCCGACGTGATCGGAGGGGCTGATGTGTTCCTCGGTCTGTCGGCGAAGGGTGTGCTGAAGCCCGACATGGTGAAGGGGATGGCGGAATCGCCGCTCATTCTCGCGCTGGCCAATCCGACGCCGGAAATCATGCCGGAAGAAGCGCTGGCCGTTCGGCCCGATGCGATGATCTGCACCGGGCGTTCGGATTATCCCAATCAGGTCAATAACGTTCTCTGTTTCCCCTATATTTTCCGTGGCGCACTCGATTGCGGGGCGACGGCAATCAATGAGGCGATGAAGCTGGCGGCGGTTGAGGCCATTGCGGGTCTCGCGCGCGAGGCGCCGTCCGATGTGGTGGCGCGGGCCTATGGCGGCGAGGTTCGGCTCTTCGGGCCGACCAGCCTCATCCCGTCGCCGTTCGACCCCCGGCTGATCCTCAGGATTGCGCCGGCGGTGGCCAAGGCGGCGGCGGAAACCGGCGTCGCGTCGCGTCCGATTGCCGATCTCGAGGCCTATGCCGACAGTCTCCAGCGCTTCGTGTTCCGATCCGGGTTTGTGATGAAGCCGGTGTTCAGTGCGGCGCGGGCCAATCCCAAACGCGTCGTCTATGCCGATGGTGAAGACGAGCGCGTGTTGCGCGCGGCGCAGGTGGTGATCGAGGATGGGCTTGCTCAGCCGATCCTGATCGGGCGCCCCAGCGTTATCGAAGCGCGGATCAAGCGCTTTGGCCTCAACATCAAGCCGGGGCGCAGTTTCGAACTCGTCAACCCCGAGGATGATCCGCGCTATCGCGATTATGTCCAGACCTACATGGATCGGGCCGGGCGCAAGGGCATTTCGCCGGAAGCG
>JAIUNP010000132.1 GCA_020161975.1 Pseudomonadota bacterium | reverse complement strand
CTGGTGGTGGTGTTTGCGCAGTCGCGCGGGCCGGTGAACCGCCTGCTGGAGCGCCGCCCGGTGCAGGCGCTGGGTTTGTGGTCCTACTCGATTTACATGGTCCATGTGCTGATCTTCACGGTCGAAAAGATGGGTATGGGCCTGCTCGCTAAAAAAGGCGTGCTCGGCCTTACAGCGGTCCAGACTGCCACCGGCAAGCTCTGGACATTCAACAACGTGGCCCTTGATGCCGCCTTCTTCGCGACGCAGATCGCGCTGACGCTGGTCGTCTCGAAATGGACCTATGATCTGATTGAGGATCCCTGGCGCAGGCGCTTTGCCGCGATCGCAAGCCGCCGAGAGTTAAAGCAGCAAGGCGGCTCATCAAGCCCGATTCCGGCTGTCGCCTGATACAGCTTGACATCCGAATGTTGCCGCATGCGGTCGCCAATGTTCGAGTTTGTGCTATTAACACGGAGAGATGCGCCCCATTTGGGGCGTGTTTCGTAGCAAATTGGCCGCGCCAAATCGGGGAGATTGTCGTGACGAGCAGCGGAGCAACAATCGGGACATTGAGCCGTGCCGTTGGCGTCAAGGTGCCGACCATCCGCTACTATGAGCAGATCGGGCTGATGTCGCATGCCGACCGAACCGAAGGGAACCAGCGGCGCTATACCGCTGCGGACCGGGACCGGTTGAGCTTCATCAAACATGCGCGCGATCTTGGGTTCACCATCGATGATATCCGGGAGCTATTGAATCTGTCGGATCGCCCCGATACCCCTTGCGACGCGGCCCATTCTATTGCGGCTAGGCAGGTGCTGGTTATCCAGCGCCGGATATCGCAATTGCAGACCTTGCAATCCGAACTTTCAAGAATCGCGGACAGTTGCCGTGGCGGCACCTCGATCTCCGACTGTCGTATCGTTCATGCACTTTCGGACCACAGCCAGTGCGCGCATGACCACGCCCATACCGAAGATGCAATTGTGCGAAGGGGGGCTTGACCCTCTAGTGACTAGAGAAACTATCTGTCGCATCGGAAAAGATGGGATGCGACAGATGCCAGATAAAACAGCAGGCCAGACACAGCGGTTAAGCACCTGGACAATCGGCGGCATGGACTGCGCGAGCTGTGCAGCAAAGATCACAAAGGCTGCTGAGCGCATCCCTGGAATTTCTCAGATCAAGGTCTCGGTCATGGCCGAGACGCTGAGCGCGAAGGTTGCGGACGATCCGGCGACGGCTGAAGCACTCGAAAAGCAGGTGCGCGCGCTGGGCTACACCATTGAACGCAAGTCTGGCGACAATCCGTTTGCCGCGACAGGTTCCCATGATGGACACGCCTGTTGCGGCCATGATCACGGCCAGTCTCATGACCATGCCAAGAAGCATGACCACGGCGAGACGCAAAAATTTCCTGCAAAATCCGAAACCGCGTCCCATGGCCTGCCGGGCCATGTGCATGATGAGGATGAGGGCGGTGGGAGCTGGTATCAGTCCGCCAAGGGCCGGCTGGTTCTTGCCTCGGGATTTCTGCTGGCAGCAGCCTGGGGCCTGAACTGGTTCGCGAGTGCAAGCGTCGGCTACTGGGCTTTTCTGGCAGCATGTCTCATCGGGGTCTTGCCGGTCGCCAAGCGCGCAATTTCTGCGGCCCTTGCCGGCATTCCCTTCACCATCGAGATGCTGATGACGATTGCTGTCATCGGCGCGCTGTTCATCGGCGCGGCCGAGGAAGCGGCGCTGGTCGTGTTTCTCTTTGCAGTTGGCGAGGTGCTGGAAGGCGTGGCGGCCAATCGGGCGCGCGCCAGCATCCGGTCGCTGGCGGAACTTGTCCCGACGCGTGCGCTTGTCATATCCGAGGATGGTTCCACGCGCGAGGCGGAAGCAGCGTCGCTGGCCATCGGGCAGATGGTTCTGGTCCGCCCCGGTGATCGTATTCCCGCCGATGGAGCGATTGTCGAGGGCGCTTCCAGCATCAATGAGGCGCCGGTCACCGGTGAGTCGATGCCGCGCACAAAGGGTGCCGGAGAGGATGTATTCGCCGGTTCGATCAATATCGACGCCGCCCTCACGGTGCGCGTCTCGCGTGCTTCGGCAGACAACACGATTTCGCGGATCATCCGCCTCGTCGAGGAGGCGCAAGAGGCCAAGGCGCCGACCGAACGCTTCATCGACCGCTTCAGCCGCATCTACATGCCAGCCATCGTGGGCATTGCAGCGCTGGTAGCGGTCGTGCCGCCGCTGGCGTTCGGCGGGGAATGGTCGGTCTGGATCTACAGGGCGCTGGCGCTGCTGTTGATCGGATGCCCCTGCGCGCTGGTGATCTCCGTTCCGGCGTCCATTGCCTCGGCGCTCTCTGTCGGCGCCCGTCATGGCCTGCTGATGAAAGGCGGCGTCGTGATGGAGAACGCGGCCCGCATTCAATGGGTGACCTTCGACAAGACGGGGACACTGACGGCAGGCAAGCCGCGCGTGACGGATGTCGTTCCCTTCGATGTGACCGAGGAAAGGCTCGTTTCGATCGCTGCCGCCGTGGAAACAGGATCGAGCCACCCGCTGGCCGAGGCCATTCTTCAGTTTGCAAAAGATAAGGCTATTGCGGCGCTGCCATCGAAGGACAGTCGCGCGGTTGTTGGCAAGGGGGTTGTTGCCGAGGTCGAGGGCATTTCGGCGCAGGTCATCTCCCCCCGCCATGCTATCGAGCAGCAGATTTTGTCGACTGCGCAGATCGAGGTGGCACAAAACCTCGAAACTCAGGGCAAGACGGCGGTGGTGATCGTTCTGGGATCGCATGTCATCGGCATCATCGCCATGCGGGATGAACCACGGGAAGATGCAAAGGTTGCTGTCGCTGAGTTGAAGGCTCTCGGTGTGCAATCCATCATGCTGACGGGCGACAATCAGCGCACCGGAGCCGCCATTGCCGGGGTGCTGGGCATGGATGTTCGCGCCGAATTGATGCCGGATGACAAGGTGCGAGAAGTCCGCCGTCTGGCGGAGAGCGAGAGCGTGATGATGGTGGGCGACGGCATCAACGATGCTCCAGCGCTCGCCGCAGCAACCGTGGGCGCCGCCATGGGCAGCGGCACGCAGGTGGCGCTGGAAACGGCCGATGCCGCCCTGTTGCGGAGCAATGTGCGCGATGTGCCGCGCATGATCCGGCTGGCCCGCGCCGCGATGGAGAACATCAAGGCGAACATCACGATTTCGCTTGGTCTCAAGGCTGTGTTCCTCGTGACGTCGATCCTCGGCTACACGGGGCTCTGGGTCGCCATTCTGGCCGATACCGGCGCGACCGTGCTTGTCACGTTGAACGCCCTGCGCCTGCTTAATTTCAAGCCCGATGCCAAACCGTGATGCGGAGGCAGGTAATGCAGCATGGGGCGGTTTTGGTAGCGGCATGAGGCGAAACGCGTTTCAAATCGTGGCGGTGTGCGCCCTTGTCTTCATTATGGATCAGGCAACGAAGTGGCTGATCCTGAACCTCGTCATGGTCCCGCCAAGGATCATCGGGATCACGTCCTTCTTCAACCTGCGCCTTGGCTTCAATTCAGGCATCAGTTTTGGGCTGTTCAGCGACTTTTTCGAGAGCAATCCGCTGGTTCTAGCCGTGATCAAACTCGTGATCGCCGGGGGGCTGCTGATCTGGGCGTTCCGGACATCCATGCGGCTTGAACGCCTGGGGCTGTCGATGATTGCCGGAGGCGCGCTCGGCAACATGCTGGATCGCTACCGGCAAGGCGCCGTGACCGATTTTCTCGACTTCTACTGGAATGGCTGGCACTATCCGACCTTCAACATAGCGGATGTGTTCATCACAATCGGCGCAGGAATGCTGATGCTTGCCAGTCTGCGGGGGACCGGCAAGCCGGGGGCTACTTAAGCAGAGGCTCAAGAATTTTGTCGAACTGTTCGACCGTCAATGCGCCGGCGTGCTTCTGGCCGTTGATAAAGAATGTCGGCGTCGAGTTCACGCCAAGCTCCGACCCACGGGTGCGGGTCTTGTTGATGCCATCGAGCAGTTTCTGGTCACTGAGGCAGGCTTCAAAGCCGTCTTTGGTCATGCCGGCCTGTTTGACGACGTTCACCAATTCATCGGCAGGGTTCTTGGCATGGGCCCAGGCTTCCTGAGAGCGATAGAGCAGATCCAGCATCGGATACCAGCGATCATCCCCGGCACAGCGGGCCAGCATGAAGCCTGCCGTCGCAAGGGTGTCGAGCGGGAATTCGCGCATGATGAAGCGAATCTTGCCCGTATCGACGTATTTTTCCTTCAGCTTCGGCCAGGTCTCGGTGTGAAAATTCATGCAGTGATGACATGTAACTGATGCATATTCGATTACCGTCACCTTGGCGTCGGCGGGGCCGAAGGACTTTTCCGGAAGCGGCCCCGGCTCCATCAGCTTCATGACAGATGCTTGCTGCGCAGAAACTGGCAATGGCACAGCCAGCGAAGCGACCGTTGCGAGGGCGATGCGACGATTGATCATGAAGATTCTCCTGACTTCTTCTGTCTCTAGAACCTCAAGTCGCTGGAGGTTCAAGAGGCTCTCAGAAATTGATTGATCCTCTAGCGGCTTGAGGTTCTAAGGGTGCCCGCTCTGGAAACTCAACTGGTTTGGCAAGATCACGTGTCGCTGCGCACTCACTTCAGGATCATTGCACTCTGTGCGCTTTTCTCTGCGATTTCGGGCTGCGTGATGCTCGAACGCGGCGACAATCGGCACTTGCAGCCGATTCCCGCTGCCTTGCTGTCAGAGATGTCCGCCAAGGGGATGTCCCCGTCAGATCCGATCATGATCCGCATACACAAGAAGGAGAGCGAACTCGAACTGTGGAAGCGGGACAAAACCGGACAGTTCGCGTTGCTCAAGACCTATCCGATGTGCCGATGGTCAGGACAGCTGGGCCCCAAGAAGCGGGAGGGCGACCGACAAGCGCCTGAGGGGTTCTATGTGGTCAATGCCAGCCAGTTGAACCCCAGATCCCAGTTCTACCTGTCCTTCAATCTCGGCTTCCCGAATGCGCTGGAGGCAAGCCTGGGCTATACCGGCAGCGCATTGATGGTTCACGGCGCCTGCACATCGGCGGGCTGTTTTGCCATGACCGATCAGGGCATCCGCGAGATTTATTCGGTCGCGCGGGATGCGCTGGCTGGCGGGCAAGCCTCGTTCCAGGTGCAGGCGCTGCCCTTCCGGATGACCGCCGAGAACATGGCGCGCCATAGGGAAAGTCCGCACACTGCCTTCTGGAAAAACTTGAAGGACGGTGTCGATCATTTCGAAGCGACCCGACAGCCGCCACGGGTTGCGGCATGTGAGAACCGCTATGTGTTCAACGCAAAGGACGGGGCATCCCTCATACCCGGTAAAGCCTGCGGAAAGATCGAACCCGATCCTGATATTGCGCCACTCGTCGCGCAATATCAGGCATCACAGACGGCGAAGTTCGTTGCGTCCGGTTCCAGCATCGCCAGCTCGAGCTACCGGCTTGCCGATGGCGGAATGCACCCGTCTTTCCGCAGAGTTCTGAAATCGGTTGGGCCGCAGGGCCTGCAGGTGGCGACCTCAGGCGACGTCGAGATCAGCCGGCCTGATGCCGCTCTGGCCGATCTCTATGAAGAAGACCGGTAGGCGGCTCATCATGCTGGATGCATCTAGCCTGCTCAAGATCGTCAGAAACATCGCCTGGGTCGGTGTTGTGGTTGCTCTGGTCGCGTTTGGTCTCGGCTATTGGAGGGCCAATCAGCTGCAATCGGGCAACAGTCCAGCGGATGTCAGCCAGCTTGTGGGCGGCCCTTTCGAATTGACTGACAGCAAGGGCCGGAAAATCACCGAGAAGGACTTTCTCGGGCGCTCGCTCCTGGTGTTCTTCGGTTTTACACATTGCCCGGATGTTTGCCCGACCACTCTCTTTGAAGCCACGACATGGCTCAAGGCTCTCGGGCCCGATGCTGACCGTTTGCAGGTTCTGTTTGTCTCTGTCGATCCGGGTCGGGATACACCTGAATTGCTGGATACATACCTGCAGGCGTTCGACCCCAGGATCAGGGCTGCGACAGGCACGAAAGCACAGATCGATTCCATGGTGCAGGCATATAAGGCGACATATCGATTTGTGCCGACAAGTGCTGGGAACTACACCGTCGACCATACAGCACTCATGTTCATGCTGGATGGCAAGGGGCGCTTTGTCGGGACCATCGACTATCATGAAAAGCAGGACATCGCGCTTCAGAAACTGGGAAACTTGCTGAAAAGGCGATAGTCCGCATTATGGCCTGAACAATTTCTCCACCTCCAACGGCCTCCCATTCGCCACGAGCAGGATCGACTTCCTCCTCGCCATCCGCATCAGCTCCTCCGGCCTTTTGAGAGGCACGCCGATCTTGGTGACGGACACCCGCGCCGATTGCGTGAGGCCGGTGCCGATGACCTTGGTGCGGTTGTCAGTGGTGTAATTCCCGAGAGCTTCGGAGACATATTCTGCCGTCGCATTGTCGTTAATCGCGACGAACAGCTTGAGTGCCGCGCCTGCCACAAGCGTCTCCCGTGTCGCTTTCCCATAGAGTTCATCGAGCTGGGACAGGTTCTGCAGGATGATCGACATGCGGAAGCCGTAACCGGCTGATACCGCGATCTTGGACGCGAGCGAGGTCATCTTCCCGAGTGCGAAGAACTCATCGAGCATGAGCAGAACCTTATGCGGTTCATCCCGCCCCGGAATATTTCGCATCAGGAGATCATGGATCTGCTGGAAGAGGATGCGGACGAGGGGCCGGTAGCTCTCGAGATCGGCGAGGGGCGTGCCGATGAAGATCGCCATGGGCTTTTTTCGCAGGAGCCGGATGTCGAAATCGCTTCCCGAAGTCGCCTGCGTGATCAGCTCCGAGGACCAGGGCGCCAACGCATTGGCGACATTGAACATGACGGAACCGCGGGTGCGGTCGGGGATCGCGATGAACTGGCTGAAATCATCCAGGACCCACTGCGGGAGATCGGCGCGCTCCGTCTCGACAATGGATTTCAGGACATCCGCCATATCCCGCCCGGTGGAGATCAGGTTCACGGCGGAGCGGATGTTGCGCTGATCAGCACACATCTCGCTGGTCAGGACGTAACCGAGGAGGGCAGCGATGATCTTGCGCGCGGCGAGGGTCCATTCGTTCTCGGTGTGTGACGTCGCGAGGAACCCGGCGATGTTCTGGCAATCCGTCGCCATCTCAGGGCCGGGGCGCACGAAGTCGAGCGGGTTGTAGCGATGGGTTTTCAGGGACCCCGGCGCGAAGACGAAGACGTCATGGCCCATCTTCTTGCGCGCCGGGCCAAAGGCGTTGTGGTTCTCCATCTTGATGTCGAGAACGACGATGGAGCCTTTCCAAGCCAGGCCATTGGGGATGACGAAGGAAACGCCTTTTCCCGAGCGCGTCGGTCCGACCACCAGGATATGCGCTGGATCGTTCGATCTTAGGGTCCGCCCGCCGAGCTTGCCGAGGATGAGGCCGTCTTTCGCGAGCAGACCAGCCTTCTCGGCATCGCGGATTGTGCCGAAACGGGCATCGCCATGGAGGGTCGAGCGCCGGGTCAAGAACAGGAACAGTGCGAGGCCGGCGACGAGGGCTAGGACAACCCCGGCGGCGAGCGCAGCATTCTCGAGGACGCGACCACGATACCTTGGATCAGCCCCGAAAACGTAAGCGTGGCGATACGCCAGCGGGAACCCTTTTTGCAGCGAGACCGGAGGGACATTGGCCATGTCCCATGCCGGGTTCTCGGTGGTGACGCGAACCAGAAGGTCCCATTTCTTGGTGCGATCCGTGATCCCCGAGCGATAGCCGGTGATCGTGGCGTAAGGGATCGTCCAGACCAGCGCGAAGCAGACGAGGCTGAAGACCGCGATGAAGATATTCCCGAGGAAGCCGCGCATGGATCAGCGCCGAGTTGGCGGCGTGCCAGAGCCGTTGGCCGCCCGGTCCTGCCCTGCCCCGGATTGCTCAGCAGTGCCCTTGGCCAACCCCGCAGCGGCTTCAAACCCCCTTGCTCCGCGTGCCTCGATTTTGCGTGGCGTTGTTGCCCGCTCATTCCGCCACTCCGCCATTTTCGAGAAGTAGATTTCTGACGTCCCGCGCCATCCCCCGATCTTTTTCTGCTGGATGACGATGGGAAGGACGGCGCGGATGTAAGCGATGATTTCGTCTTTCCTCAGGCCCAGGCCGGATTGCATGACCATCAGGGCGAGCTGCTCGAAAGCGCCGGCGGGGTTGTCGGCATGGACCGTGGTGATGGAGCCGGGATGTCCGGTGTTGAT
The DNA here is from genome assembly GCA_020161975.1 of Pseudomonadota bacterium. Lineage (GTDB taxonomy): Bacteria > Pseudomonadota > Alphaproteobacteria > Rhizobiales > Beijerinckiaceae > JAIUNP01. The sequence continues at coordinate 1,838 of JAIUNP010000132.1, read as the reverse complement.
CGCCCTCAGAAACGAATACGCCTCTGCCCCACGGATCTCGCCGAGGAAGATGCGATCGGGCCGCAGACGGAGGGAGGCCTGCAACAGGCTGTCAACGGTGACGCGGGCCTGCCCCTGATCACCTTTGGATGCCACGAGTGGGAGATAGTTGGCCTGGATAGGCCTCAGTTCCCGCGTGTCCTCGATCGAGAGGATGCGCTCGCCTTCCGGAACCTCCTTCAGGATGGCATTGAGGAACGTCGTCTTGCCCGAGGATGTGCCGCCGGAGACGAGCATGGAGATCCGGTTTTTGACCGCGAGGCGAATGAAGGCTTCGATCTCCCCGGCGTCGAGCAGTGAACACAGTTCCGCCTCGACCTCTGAGAGCGCACCCTCGCCGCTGCCAGCGACCGCGTCGAAGGAGCCCATGGCGCGATAATCGTCGAGGCGCATCTCCTTGATCACCTGCTTGCGGATGGCGAAGGCCCCGCCCTCCGTCGTTGCCGGTGGCAGCACGCCCTGGAAGCGCTCGCCTGTGGCAAGGGCGGCCGAGAGCAGCGGATGCTCCTCATTGATGGATTGCCCGGAATGTCCTGCGACACGCTCGGCGATGTGGCGCAGAGCGGATTGCGTCAGAGCGGTCAGGACGTGGCGCTGCATCGCGGCCTCGCCAAAGACTTCAACCCAGATTTCGCCGGGGCGATTTGCGCAGATCTCGACGACCTCAGGATCATCGAGCCAGGGCCGAAGGGGATGCAGGGCTGTCTCAAGGAAAACGGTCTCGGGCGCAGATTTCCGCGCCTTCGCGGTCATTTCGTGATCTTTCCGCTGGGGGGCGGTGCAGCTGCTGGCGGCGGGACATAGGCCGGCTTCGGCCTCCTCATCTCCTCCTTGATGTCGCGAAGGGCTTCCCGCACCGGGTCGGGGTAGAACAGCGAGAAGTCGAGATCGCGGCGAACGAAGACGATAATCTTCGCACCCTGATCGAGATGAATCGTCGGCGGGATGTTGATCGAGTTCTTCAGCGCTTCATTGGCAAGGTTCGTCAGGGTCTGCGCGGTCTGCGTCGCGCCGATCTGTCTCGCCTGCCCCAGAGCCGAGTTTCCTTGAATGGTGATGGTCTGGCCCGTGACAGGGTCGGTGTAGCCCTGGCCTTGGCTCTGCTGGTTCGATTGTCCCAAACCGCCGATGAACTGGGCGACACCGCCGACGATGGACAGGAGGATCGCAGAACCGAAGCGCTCGACATAATGGTTGTCGACCTGACCGGCATTGCCGGCGCGACCCAGAGAGTCCGTGCCGATCGATGCGAGCTGCACCGAAACGCCGTCCGCCCGCAGCAATCTCGTCCAGACGATGAAGACACGGGTCTGGCCCTGGGCGATGCCGGATTTGTATTCCCCGACAAGGCGGGAACCCGCAGGGATCAGAACCCTTCGGCCGTCGAAGGACCAGACATCTTCTGTGGTGATCGCACGGACCATTCCGGGGAGATCGGATTGCAGCGCCGTCTCGAGAACGCCCCGGATCAATGTGCCCTGCGCGATCAGGGCGTCAATGCGGGTGTTCTTGGTGGCGACCGAGGTCTCGACGCCGGCCGATCCCGCGCTCGCCAGAAACCGCCGGTTCGGGTCTTCCTCGCGCTCTGTCGCTCCGGTACGCGCGGCCTCCCCTGGTCCTGAGGAACGCGCTGCGCCCATATTGGCATCGGCATTATCCGCCACGACCTGCGGCGCCCGGAGACGTTCCCATTTCCGGCGTTCCTCCTCGGCAAGCCGCTGGCGCTCGAGTTCGGCGAGCCTGCGTTCCTCGGCATCATCGTTCGGATTGAAGGGCTGCCGCTCGGCAATCGGCGGCGT
>JAIUNP010000131.1 GCA_020161975.1 Pseudomonadota bacterium | reverse complement strand
CTACTGTGGCGCTTTTGCTGACTACCTCACCATCCTGCTGCCGGGTCTGTTTTCCTGCGCCCTGATCCAGTATGCGATCAACCCCCTGTTCCAGATTGCCAAGAAAACCGCTCCGGTCGTCTGGGCCGCCCTCGCGAGCCTGGGCGTGACTGCTGCTGTTCTGTTTCTCCTGCCGGGCTCGAATGGTGCACATGGCGCCTGGGCGACGACGGCGGGCTTTGTTGCAGGCCTGGCGGTGATCATCACGCTGGCTGTGCGTCATGCGCCGGTGGCTATTCCCTGGGGCGATCTCGGCAAGGCGCTGGTGGCCGCAGGTGTCATGCTGCTCGTCGCTCTGCCGCTGCGTGGGTTTACGCCGGGGCCTTCAACACTCATCAGCACAGTGATTGTCGGCGCGGCGGCTTATGGCCTGATGGCCGTCGTTCTGAACATCTGCGGTTGTCGTCCCGCCATTTGCGGACGCCTGCGCACCGCTACGGCCTGAGCAGGCTCAGTCGAGCGGTCTGACGGCACCGGGGCTGACCAGGAAACGGGCAGCGTCGCGCGGAAGATCGGAAAACTGCGCGGGATCGGCACCGGTCATCCAGATTTGTCCACCAAGATCGCCCAGCAGCGACACCAGCGCGGAACGCCGAACAGGGTCGAGATGCGCTGCGACCTCATCCATCAGCACCAGCGGCGCCATGCCGGACATCGAGGCCACCAGCCGGGCATGGGCGAGCACGATACCGATCAGCAGCGCCTTCTGTTCGCCGGTGGAGGAGAGATGCGCCGGCATATCCTTCGGCCCGTGGCGCACCACAAGGTCGGACGTCTGCGGACCAATCAAGGTGCGTCCGGCGGCCCGGTCCCGCGGGCGGCTTTCGGCCAGCGCCGCGCGATACCAGTCTTCGGCAGCGCCGGCGCTGCCAAGGCGAAGCTGGCTCTCAAGCGCGCCTTCAAGCGCGATCTCGGCATGAGGAAACGGTCCGTGATCGCCCCGGGTCTCGGCGATGAGATGGGCGAGGCGGTCCACGGTCTCTTGCCGGGCCGCCGCGGCGGCGATCCCGAGTTCGGCAACCTCCCGCTCGGCGGCATCAAGCCAGCGATCGTCACCTGATGGCTGCTCCACCAGCCGGTTCCGCGCCCGTAACGCCCGTTCAAGCGCGCTGATCCGCGCCCCGTGGCCGGGATCAACCGCCAGGACCAGTCGGTCGAGAAAGCGTCGCCGGTCGCCCGCTCCGCCCCGGAACAGACCATCCTGATCCGGGGTCAGCCAGACAATGCGCATGTGATCGGCAAAGGCGGCGACCGAGCTGACGGGCGCCCGGTTGATGCGGGCCTTGCGTCCGGGCTCCCCCCGGATCAGCCCCGTGCCGAGCTGGCAGGGGCCGGCGCCTCCCTCTGCATCCGCCGCGACGGCAAAGCCACCGCCGCCGCTCTGCCGCACCATATCCGAAAGATCAGCCCGCCGCAGACCGCGCCCCTGCGTGAGCAGCGAGACAGCTTCGAGAAGGTTGGTCTTGCCGGTGCCGTTTTCTCCTGTCAGCACCACGAGCCCGCCGCCGGGGTGAATTTCGGCGTGGGCATAGGTGCGAAAATCGGTAATCTGAAGCCGGTTCACACGGCAGCGGGCAACCATGACCGCCGCTTATAGGCAGATTCGGCAGAAACGTCAGCGATCCGTCAGACGCGCATCGGCATCAGAACGTAAAGGTTCGGTGCCCCTTCCCGGTCCTGGATCAACGTCGGCGAACCGGGTTCTGCCAACTTGAACAGGGCGGTGTCGCCATCAAGCTGTTGCGTGATGTCGAGCAGGTAACGGGCGTTGAACCCGATATCGAGCGCGGCATCCTCATAATCGACCGAGAGTTCCTCGGTCGCCTGGCCCGCATCCGGATTGTTGACCGAAAGCGTGAGCTTTCCTTCAACAAGCGACAGCTTCACCGCGCGTCCCCGCTCGGACGAAATGGTGGAAACCCGGTCGACCGAACGGGCAAAATCATCAAGATCGACCGTCAAACGCTTGTCATTGCGGCTGGGGATGACCCGTCCGTAATCGGGGAAGGTGCCGTCGATCAGTTTGGAGGTAAAGACGACCGAACCGAGCGAGAAGCGGACCTTGGCGGTCGAAAGCTCGACCGTGACATCGCCTGTGGCCTCGGCCAGCAGTTTCTGGATTTCGCCAACTGTCTTTTTCGGAACGATCACGCCCGGCATTCCGGTCGCTCCCGCCGGGGCCGGCGTGTCGGCCTGCGCAAGACGATGCCCGTCTGTCGCCACGGCCCTGAGCAGGACACCCGTTTCCGACTGCACCGTGTGCAGATAGATGCCGTTGAGATAGTAGCGTGTCTCCTCGGTCGAAATCGCGAACTGGGTCTTTTCGACGAGACGGCGCAACTCGGCGGCGGCAACCTCGAAGCGGTTCGACAGCGCGCCTGCCGCAAGATCGGGAAAATCGCTGGCCGGGAGGGACTGGAGCGTAAAGCGCGAACGCCCGGAACGCAGCAGCAGCTGACTGCCATCGCCGGTCTGGTCTAGAGAAACCTGCGACCCGTCCGCAAGCTTGCGCACGATGTCATGCAGCACATGCGCCGGAACGGTCGTGGTGCCGGCGCTGCCGACCTCGGCCTCGATCACTTCGGTCACCTCGATGTCGAGGTCCGTCGCCTTCAGCCACAACTGGCGGTCCTCGGCCCTGAGCAACACATTCGACAGGATCGGAATAGTATTACGCCGCTCGACGACACGATACACATGCCCCAGCGCCTTCAAGAGCGCTGCCTGCTCAACCGTAACCTTCATCACAACCGCCTGTTCACCCTCAACGCGTCGTCCTGCCAGCCCCAGCAAAGGGGAGGGGACGATGACCGGAAACGGGGCATCACGCAAGCGCCGATCTCCGGCTTTCAACCAAAATCGCCCGTTCTGGGATGGTGCTGGCCTATTCCTGAAGCATCCGCTTGAGATGCTCGATTTCGCCGGCCAGCGATGTGTCGCGCGTTACAAGCCCGTCGATCTTGCGCACCGCATGCAGGACCGTTGTGTGATCGCGCCCGCCGAAACGACGTCCGATTTCGGGCAGCGAGCGCAGGGTCAGGAGCTTGGAGAGATACATCGCAATCTGGCGCGGGCGCACAACAGTTGCTGTACGCCGCGAGGAGAGGATGTCTGCCCGGCTGACGTTGTAATGGTTCGCAACAAGGCGCTGGATGTCCTCGATCTTGACCTTCTTCGGCTCATGGGTGCGCACAAGATCGCGGATGGCCATTTCCGCGCCTTCAAGGTCAAGCGGCCCGCCGGTGAGGGTCGCATGGGCCAGAAGCCGGTTGACGGCTCCCTCAAGGTCGCGCCCATTTGCGGTCACCACCCGGGCGACATGCGCAACAACATCGGGCGTGATGGTAAAGCCCGGCAGACGCTGACGCGCGGTCTGGATGCGATGCTCCAGCACTTTCATGCGCAGGGCCTCGTCCAGTGCGCCGATTTCGACGACCAGCCCGCCGGCGAGACGCGACTGGATGCGCTCATCAAGCGTTTCAAGCTCCGCCGGACTGCGATCGGCTGCAACGATCACCTGCTTGCCGGCATCGATCAACGCGTTCAGCGTATGGCAGAACTCCTGTTGGATCTGCTTGCCCGTCAGGAACTGCGCGTCGTCGATCACCAGAAGATCGATCGCCCGAAGGTTTTCCTTGAAAGCCAAGGCGGTCTGCGAGCGCAGCGCGGCGACAAAGCCATACATGAACTTTTCCGCCGTCAGATAGATGATTCTGCGACCGCTCGCGGCGACGGCCTGCGCGGTAGCCTGCAAGAGATGCGTCTTGCCCAGCCCGACGGCGGAATGGACAAACAGCGGGTTGTAGATCGGTGTATCCTCGGGGCCCGCCTCAACCACCTGCATGGCCGCCGAATGGGCCAGCACATTCGATCGACCGACCTGGAAGGTCTGGAACACAAGGCGCTTGTCGAGCGGGGAGCTTTCAAACGGTTCGAAGGCACGTTGCGGAGTGGCGGACACGGCAACCGTAGGCGCAAGGGCCGGCGCACGAGATGTCGGTGCAGTGATTGCTGTCTCGGGCATTGCCGGTCGCGCGGCCGAGACGCTGCGTTGGCCAGCCTCGCGAAGCGTGATCATCACACGCCGCACCTGCGCATATTCTTCGGCAAAATGCGCCTCGATGCGGTCGATATAGTGTCCTTGCAGCCAGCTGCGCAGAAACCGGGTCGGCACAGTCAGATGAGCCGCATCCCCCTGCACGCCAACAAGTTCCAGCCGCGCAAACCAGCTCGCGAAGATATCGTCGCCAAGTTCCGCCCGAAGCCGGGCCCGCACGCGGTTCCAAATATCGCCGTGGTCGGTGCGCACTGTAGAAGTCTCCGAAAACAGTGTCGTGGCATCTTCTGCAAGACTGGTGGTCAGCATGGTCAATTCCGGACTACGTGGGCTTGGGTATTTGCAGGCGAAGGGCACGACGCGCCCAGGGAACGTTTCGCAGGGTCAACACCGTCGACAGCGCACGCTGTCTAGGCTGTCGGCAGGGAACAAAAGATCTGAATGCCAGAGGTCGAGCATTTTTCTGTCCATTTTGTTTGTTGAAACAATAATCGTCCAGACACTGGCAAGTTGTTGTTTGCCATTGCTTAGATCCTTCCTGTTCTGGAAAGGACGTGTCTGTGTTGATTACAGTACGCAAAATCACCCGCCCCCGCTTTAGACAGGGAGATTTTGGACTGTGCACCGATGATTGTTTCAGTTGCCCCGGCAGTTCGACCGCCGTTGAGGTCAGTGTTAGCCACCTCCGAAAGTCCGCGCAACACGATTCATGTCCCGGCAGGCCAGAACGATTTTTTTGGCATGGTTAAATCGGCGCAACAATTTTCCCCTCGCACGGACAAGACATTGAGTCTCAAACGGGAATCGTGCCGGCGCCTTAACGGATTTTTAACGTTTCGACAGTGAAACGAATTGTGACAATTATTTTATTCATCCCCCTCCGCCGCGGTCGATTCATTCCCCCTTCGACGCTTGGCGACTAAGACATTGTAATAAATGAATTTTTCCTGCGCAATTGTCGCCCCCCTCTGGAGCGTTCCCAGGGTAGCAGGAGTCAATAGGGGACAGAGGCCAATTGACTCAATTTTCCTTAAATGACTCAGCACGCTCCATACGATTCTTTGCGAAGTCGAAGCCACAAGACCGTGAAAAGACAATAAAAAACCCGGCCGAAGCCGGGTTGAATACAGCGTATTGAATGGCGGTGATCAGGCCTGAAGCGCCTTGATGGCCCGGGTCAGGCGCGAAACCTTCCGCGAGGCGGTGTTCTTGTGCATGACGCCGGCCCGCGCGGCCCGCATCATCTCGGCCTCGGCAGACCGAAGGGCCGCGAAGGCGGCATCAGCATTGCCCGAGGCAATGGCCTCATCAACCTTGCGAACCGAAGTCCGGGTCCGGCTGCGGCGAGCCTTGTTCACTTCGGTCTTGCGCAGCGCCTGACGGGCGGCCTTCTTGGCAGACTTCGTATTCGCCATCGTTCACTTCTCCGGGACGGCTTTGCGGGACCGGATGTCACCCCGGCGGTGCCTGATCCCTCAATGTCGTGATAATAGGGGCGCGCCAGCAGAAACCCCACTGGCGCTTGGCGCGCTCAATTGCACGATCTACCGCCGTCGTCAACGGCAAATGCGGCCTTGATGCGCCATTTCCTTCGTCAGCCGCCGCGCAGCCAGGCGCCGACAGGATGTGTCGGGTCGAAAAGCAACCGGAGAGCCATCAGCGAGGAAACGATGATGACGAGCGGTTTGATGAGGGCTGCTCCCTTGCTGAGCGCCGCTCTTGCCCCGATCCGCGCACCGAACCAGGCGGCAAGCCCCAGAACGAGCCCCAGAGCCCAGTAAAGATGTCCTGAGAAGGCAAAGAGCGCCAGCGCGCCGGCATTGCTGGCAACGTTGAGGAACTTGGCATTGGCCGCAGCCCGTGTCACGCCCAGCCCGGCAAGGGTCACCAGCGTGATAAAGAAGAAGGTTCCGCCACCGGGGCCAAAGAAACCGTCATAAAAGGCGATGGGCGGAGCAACGGCGAGGGCATAGGGCAGGGGGGCCATGCGCACCCTGGATTCAGAATCGGTCAGCTTCGGCGAAAGGGCCACGAACAGCGCTAGCCCGAGCAGGATGAATGGCACGATCACCCTGAGCAATGTGGACGGAATCATCTGCGCCGCGATGGCGCCAATTCCGGCAGCGACAAATGCCGCGATGAACGAGCCGCGCATCGCCCGTGCATCGATCAGCCCGGCGCGGGCATAGGTGCGCGCTGAGGACAGGACCCCGAACGTGCCCTGCAACTTGTTGGTCGCCACGGCCGACACAGGCGGAAGACCGGCCAACATCATGGCCGGAACATTGAGAAGGCCCCCGCCACCGGCGATGGAATCGACGATGGCAGCGACAAAGGACACCGCTGCCAGAAGGAGAACCGACTCAGGCGGCAGATGAAACAGCGAAACAAAAAGGTCCATCGATCCGGGGTGCCGGATCAGCGGTTCTTGAAATTGGGCTTCCGCTTTTCGGCAAAAGCGGCCATGCCTTCCTTCTGGTCTTCGGTCGCGAACATGGCATGGAAGGTGCGGCGTTCAAACTTGATGCCTTCTGCGAGCGTGGTCTCGAACGCCCGGTTCACCGCTTCCTTGGCGATCATCGTGGCCGGCAAAGACATGGAGGCGATGGCGTCGGCGGTTTTCATGGCGTCCGCAATGAGATCGGCCACCGGAACGACGCGGCTGACGAGGCCGCAGCGCTCGGCCTCCGTCGCATCCATCATTCGCCCGGTGAGGCATAGGTCCATCGTCTTCGACTTGCCGATGAACCGGGCCATCCGCTGGGTTCCGCCCGCGCCCGGCATCACGCCGAGCTTGATCTCCGGTTGACCGAATTTGGCGTTGTCCGCCGCGATGATGAAATCGCACATCATCGCGATTTCGCACCCACCCCCGAGCGCGAAGCCAGCAACGGCGGCGATGACCGGTTTGCGGGTGCGGCTGAGGTTTTCCCAGGAGGCGATGAAATCGTCGAGATACGCCTCCATATAGGTCTTGGACTGCATCTCCTTGATGTCGGCGCCGGCAGCGAAAGCCTTGTCAGACCCGGTAAGGACCATGCAGCCGATGCCACGGTCGGCCTCGAAAACCGCCAGCGCATGGTTGAGATCGTCGATAAGCGCCTGATTCAGCGCATTGAGCGCCTGCGGACGATGGAGACGGATCAGCCCAACCCGGCCATGCACCTCGGTGATGATGTTGTCATAGGTCGGCTTCAGGCCCATCGGTCGTCTCCTCGTCTGGTTCGATTTGGCTATCCGACCCCTTTCGGATCGGCAAGCCTCAGCTTTGGCAGGCAGCACAATAAAAGGTCGAGCGTCCCGCTTGCACGATTTTTTCAACAGTGCCCCGGCAGTCCGGCGTCGGGCAGGGCTGCCCGGCCCGGTCGTAGACGCGAAAGCGATGCTGGAAATAGCCAAGCGCGCCATCAGTCTGCACATAGTCGCGCAAGGTGGAGCCACCGGCGGCAACCGCCTCGTTGAGCACATCACGGATAGCGCCGGCCAGTTGATCCCGCGCCGCGGCGGCTGCGGGCCCACAGATGCTGCGCGCTTCGGCAAGGGGCGATAGTCGGGCCCGATGCAGCGCTTCGGAGACATAGATGTTGCCAAGGCCTGCAATCAGGCGCTGATCGAGCAGTGCAGCCTTCAGCGGTGTGGACTTGCCGGAAAACAGCCTGTCGAGCGCATCGGCGTGGAAGTCGTTGCCAAGTGGCTCGATGCCGAGCCCGACCATCTGGGGGTGCTGGTCGAGTGCTCCTGCCTCTGCCAGCACCATGAACCCGAAGCGCCGGACGTCATTATAGATGATGCGCGCGGGACCGGTCAGGTCGAACACCACATGGTCGTGGGCAGGCAGGCGCGGGGTTTCGTGGACGAAAGTGCCCGGGCGCACCATCGTTTCGCGTTCAATGATGAATCGCCCGCTCATGCCCAGATGCATGATGAGATGTGCGCCGCCCGCCAGATCGGCGACGAGAAACTTTGCCCGGCGCCGCAACGCCAGCACGGTCTCCCCGGTCAGCCGCTCGGCAAAGCGCTCCGGAAAGAGAAAGCGCAGACCGGGCCGGTTCAGCCGGACGGTGCAGAAGCGCTGCCCGGTCATCACCGGTTCAAGGCCCCGACGAACGGTTTCCACCTCGGGAAGTTCTGGCATGGGCAACCTGCGTCAATTAAAGCTCAGGGAACGCATAGCGCGCGGGCGTGGCTTTCGCTATTGCTTCTGCCGGTGAACGCCGGAGAGATGGACATGGCACGTCAGGCCCGCAAGGCGAAGGTGGAAGTTAGGGATGGAGGGGCGGAGGAAACGCATTTCGGTTTCCGCCAGGTTCCGCTCGGCGAAAAACAGGGCAAGGTCAACGAGGTCTTCCATTCGGTCGCAAAAAAATACGACCTGATGAACGATCTCATGTCGGCTGGTTTGCACCGCCCCTGGAAGAACGCGCTCGTCTCCTGGCTTCGCCCGCCCAAAGGCAATACGCCTTACCGCCATCTCGATGTGGCCGGTGGCACGGGCGATGTCGCTTTCCGCATTCTCGATGCCTCGGGCGCTGGCGCCCATGTCACCGTGCTTGATATCAACGGCGATATGCTGGCCGTGGGCCGCGACCGCGCGGAGAAGCAGAGTTTCGAGGGGCAGATCGATTTCATCGAGGCCAATGCCGAAAGCCTGCCCTACCCGGACAAGACCTTTGATGGCTATACGGTTGCCTTCGGCATCAGGAATGTACCGCGCATTGAGGTTGCACTCGGCGAGGCATACCGTGTCCTTCGTCACGGCGGGCGCTTCATGGTGCTGGAATTTGCGCCGGTCGATACGCCCGTCCTCGACCGCATCTATGATCTTTACTCGTTCAACGTCATTCCGACGCTGGGCCGGTCCGTCACAGGCGATGCCGAGAGTTACCGCTACCTCGTCGAATCGATCCGTCGCTTTCCGCGGCCAGACCGTTTCGCAGGCATGATCCGCGACGCAGGCTTCGCACGCGTGACCCATCGCAGCTATTCGGGTGGGATCGTCAACATTCATTCGGGCTGGAAGCTTTGACATCGTGCTCTCTGCGCTGATCAACCTCGTTCGTCTCGGACGCACCGGCTTCGTGCTGACGCGCGAGGGCGTCTTCGGCCTGGCGGATCCTGCGGCGCTGACGCCGGCGGCCCGGGTGGGCGTGCGGTTTCTGCGCATGTTCGAGCGGAGGGATGCCGGCGGCGAGCGGCTCGCCCGTGCGTTCACGCGGCTTGGTCCGACCTACGTTAAGCTGGGGCAGTTTCTCGCAACCAGGCCCGATCTTGTCGGCATAAAGAATGCCAGGCAGCTCGAACAGTTGCAGGACAGGATGCCGTCGTTTCCCGATGCGACTGCCCGGGCGAGCATTGAGGCAACCTTCGGCAAACCCGTTTCGGAATTATACGGCACGTTCGGCGCCCCGGTTGCGGCAGCATCCGTCGCGCAGGTTCACAAGGCGTCCGTCGGTGGCAAACCGGTGGCCGTCAAGGTGCTGCGTCCGGGCGTCCGCGAGCGTTTCGCCCGCGATGTCAGCGCAATGGTCTTCGCAGCGCAGACAGCGGAAAACTGCATTCCCGACACGCGCCGCTTGAGGCCGGTTGATTCAATAGCCGGCTTTGCACGCTCCGTCGAGCTGGAGACGGATCTGCGGCTTGAAGCGGCGGCGCTGTCAGAGCTTCGGGAAAACTCCCGCCAGGACAAGGGCTTCCGTGTGCCTTACGTCGATTGGGAACGGACGGGCCGCGAGGTTCTGACAACAGAATGGATCGACGGTATCCCGGTTTCCGATCACCAGGCATTGGAGACGGCGGGGCATGATCGGCGGCGTCTCGCGCAAACCGCGATGCAGATGTTTCTGCGCCATGCGTTGCGGGACGGTTTCTTCCACGCCGACATGCATCAGGGCAATCTGTTCGTCGATGCGGATGGCAATCTCGTTGCCGTCGATTGCGGCATTATGGGGCGTCTGGGGTTTCGCGAGCGCCGCTTCCTTGCCGAAATCCTCTATGGTTTCATCACGCGCGATTATCGCCGCGTTTCAGAAGTTCA
>JAIUNP010000130.1 GCA_020161975.1 Pseudomonadota bacterium | reverse complement strand
AATGACATCATGCATCATGCCGGCCCTCCGTCGCGGCCTTGAGGGCGATCTGGAATGTCGCCCCGCCCTCATGCGACCGGGCGCTCAACAGGCCTCCGAAATCGCGGATGATGTTGTAACTGATCGTCAGGCCAAGCCCGAGCCCCTGCCCCGGCGGCTTGGTGGTGGTGAAGGGATCGAACAGGGTCGCGGCCACCTCCGGCGGGATGCCGGGGCCGGTATCGGTGATGATGATAACGACACGATCCTCATCCCGCTCGACTGCGATTCCGATCTCCCGCCGGGTACGACCGGCGACCGCATCGGCCGCGTTGGACAGCAGATTGACCAGCACCTGCGAGAGCAGAATATCATCGCCCATGACCATCACGCCGGCAGACTTGGCGCGCCGGATGGTGGCGCCAGCTTCCTTCAGCCGCGCATCGGCGATGAACAGGGCATCGTCAATCGCCGCATCCACCGAAACGGGGCCAATCTTGCGGTCGCTGCGGCGGGCGAAGCGGTTGAGATGGGCGACGACCAGGCTTGCGCGTTGGGTCAGGGCCTGCACCTTTTCCAGTGCCTTTTCAACGCCCGCTCCATTGCCACGTTGCTGCATCAGCAACGCATTGTGAGCCTGGGCCCGGATTGCATTGAGGGGTTGGTTGAGTTCGTGGGCAAGGCCCACCGACATCTGTCCGAGCGCCGCGAGCTTTGCCGACTGCACCAACTCCTCCTGCGTGCGACGAAAGCTCTCCATCGCCTGGGCCATGTCGGTGAGTTCATCGCGACCCGTCACTTCGATGGGCGTTGGCACATGCCCGCTCGCCAGTTGCCGCGCAGCATCGGCCAGCCGCCGGATGCGATTGATGAGATTGCCCCGCACATAGGCGAAGGCGATCAGACCGGAGGCGAGAACCGCAGCGCCGGCAATGGCGAGAAGCAGGTTGCGTCCGATGTTGATTGTCGCAGCAATGGTGGCTGTCGATTGTCCGGCGCGGGCGGCGGCGGTGGTGACGATGGCGGAGACGATGGCCTCGAGACGCGCCAGCAATCCTCGCGTTTCAGCGAGCAAAACCTCAATGGCGCTGCGGGTTTCGAGTTCTAGCCGCCGGACATGCGGCAGGCCGCTGGCCGAATTCGACAGTTCGAGCAGGCGCGAAACGATCTGGCGGATGGTAACGAACTCGGCTGCATTCTCCAGAGTTGCCAGTTGCTGACGCAGAAGATCGCCCGTTTCGGCAAGAAAATGGTCGTCGACCGTCAGTTGTTCGCGCCCGGAAACGACCGCTATGCGACTGAGCAGCCCCACCGCGAGATTGGCATGGGCCGAGAGTTGCAGGATTGCTTCCGCATTCGCGGTGTGGCGCCGCAGTTCAGCCACAAGATCAGGCGGGCTTCCGGAGGAGCTGCGCGACAGCAGGCTGCGGGTCATGAACCGCGCATCGTCGATCAGGGGTTCGGCCTCCTCGACAAAATCGCTGTGCAGCGAGCGGACATTGCGGAGCATCGCCTCATTCTCGGCCGCTAGCGCGATGGCGCTGCGCTGGCGCGTGCCGATGCGACCGAGATTGTCGGCAAGCCCGGCCAGCACCTGTTGCAAGGGTTCCAGTTGCGCCTGCGGCACCCGGGCGGTGGCGCCACGCAGGTTGGAAAACCGCTGGCTGATCTGGGCAGAGAGCTGTTCGAGATCCGCTTCGGTCCCCGTCTGTGAGAGCAGTGGCATCAGCGCGATGATGCTCCCGGAGACCTGCGCGATCTGCGCAGCAGTACTGGCTGACGGAAGATTGACGCGGGCAACATCGCGAACGGCATCGCCCACACGGTCGTAGGACAGCCAGCCGATCACGCAGGCAAGGATCGCCAGGACGGCGGAAAGGCCGAAAGCGAGCCCCAGCCGCCCGCCGATGCCAAACCGTGGTGGCCCTGCCATCACCGGCCTGCACCTGTTTCCGCTGCGCGCAAGGCATCCAGCCGGCGGCTCACCTGCTGCAACTGCGCCTCGGCAGCGCGCAGGCGCTCATCCACGGCGGTGCGGATCGTCTCGATGAAGCGGGCCTGTTTAGGCGGCGGGGGAATGCCGCGCGGGATGCGCCGGAGCGTCGGAAACGCGCCCGGCGATTGCAGCCTGTCGACCACCTCGGGCGGGGTGGCGGCAAGATCGGCAGCGCGGGCAAGCTCCGCCTGAATGTCGCCCCGCGCTCCGGCCTGCGCCATCAGCCGATCATGCTGGGCCCGGAACTGCTGGATGCGGGCCAGGTTGTCGGTGATCAACTCATCGAACAGCAGATTGACCAGTTCATAGCGCTGGCCGGACAGGGTGGCATCGAAGGGCCTTCCCGCAGTGTCGCGTGCATGCTCCCGCCAGGCTGGCGGCGGCAGGCTGGCTGCAATCTCCGGCATCACAGGGTCGCGCCGGATGTGCGGGGAGGCAAGCAGCCGCTGGCCCTTTGCCCCGAGGACGAAACGGGCAAAGCGCTCGCCACCTTCCGGATTGGCTCCCGTGCGCAGCAGCGCAATCGAAGCGGGGAGGATCATGCTTTCTGCCGGATAACGCACACCAACCTCGGCGGCGCTGCCTTCGCCGCGCCCGAGAAAATCAATCGACAGGCCGATGGCATAGCGCCCCTGCGCAACCCCGGAGGCAACCGAAAAACTGCGTGCGGCGACATTGGCAAGATTGCCGGCAATCGCCAGCCAGAGGCGCCAGCCCTCGTGCCAGCCATAGCGCTGAAGGATGCTCTCGACCATCAGATGCGTGGTGCCAGAGCGTGAAGGCGCCGACATCGCGATGAGGCCACGGAATTTCGGTTGCCCCAGTTCGCGGATCGAGACGGGTGGTTCGATGCCGGCATCCGCAAGGCGTCGACGATTCCAGATGATCCCGTAACCTGAAATGCTGAAGCCGCGAAAGAGACCGTCGGGATCATCCAGGGGATAGCCGTCAATCTCGGCCCCCGCCGGCGCCGCCCGCGCCTGAATCGGCAGCAACAAACCCGCGGCCTTCAGGATCGCGAATGCATCCGGCGCCGATGCCCAGAACACATCCGCTTCGGCCCGGCCCTCGGCCAGCAGCGCGAGCGCAGCGGTGGTCTTGCGGTTGAGAATGCGCAGACGATAGCCCGGCGTCTCCTCCTCGAAGACCCGCGCAAAGGTCTCACTCAGCGAATTGGGGAAGGAGGTGACGACGACCACATCCTTCCGCGCACCATCCTTCTGCGCAAGGGCCGGGACAGCACCGAACAGGATCGCGATGAGGCATAGAATCCGCCCCGCCACAGTCCGCCCCCTTTCCCTTCGATACCGCCACGATGATCGCATCCGGCAACGGAATGGGAAAAATCCGACACGTCAAGCCTGAAACGGGGCGTCCGTTCAGCCGGTCGGATTTTCCCCCGGCGCCGTTGTGAACAGATCTGCCCATTCGGGGTGCTTGGCGTATTGCGCGCGGATGTAGGAGCAGAGCGGAATGATCTTGAATCCGCTCTGCTGCGCGTCCGCCAACATGGCGTCGATCAACGCGCGCCCGATGCCGCGTCCGCCGAGGGCCTCGGGCACACCGGTATGATCGGCGCTGATCACCTTCGGGCCACGCGTCGTGAAGGTAAGCTCCCCCTCCGCCTCGAAGCCTGGCACCCGCACCACATAACGGCCATGGCGGGCATCGATGGTCTGTTTGGTTACAGTCACGTCCATCATCTGTGCCTCCGGTTGGCGTTGGATAGCCCTGCCGTGCCCATCACGGCAGGGGGATGAATTCGTTGCGGTCGTCGGGCGGAAGATCGAAAAGCCCCTTGCCCCAGGCGCCATGGCGCCATTGCTCCTTGGCC
Organism: Pseudomonadota bacterium; assembly: GCA_020161975.1. GTDB lineage: Bacteria > Pseudomonadota > Alphaproteobacteria > Rhizobiales > Beijerinckiaceae > JAIUNP01. Next base: position 6,383 of record JAIUNP010000130.1, on the reverse strand, counting down.
TCGTCGATCTTCTCGCGGCTGGAAGAAACGAAATTCCACCAGACGTAGCGTGGTCCGTTCAGGGTGGCGCCACCGAGCAGGATCAGTCGGGCGCCCTGATCACCGGCGGCCACCGAAATCGCATCCCCCGGGCGGAAGATCATCATGCGCCCGGCCTCGAAGCTCTGGCCGGCAACACTGATCGTCCCTTCCACGACATAGATGCCCCGGTCCTCGTGCTCCACCGGCAGTGGCAGGCGGGCGCCGGGCTTCAGTATCGCATCGACATAGAACGTTTCGGAAAAAAGCCGGGCGGGTGCGCGTTCGCCGTAGGCGTTGCCAAGGATCAGGCGCATGTCGACGCCATCGCCCTCGATACGGGGCAGCGCTTCCTTGCCATGATGCTCAAAGGTGGGAAGGCTGTCCTCCTGCGCCTCGGGCAGCGCAATCCAGGTCTGGATACCGAAAAGGCTGTGCGGCTTTTGCCGCGTGGCCTCGCTGGTGCGCTCCGAGTGGGTGACGCCGCGCCCGGCGACCATCCAGTTCAACTCGCCGGGATAGATCATCTGACGCGAGCCGAGGCTGTCGCGATGTTCAAATTCGCCGCGATAAAGGTAGGTCACCGTGCCAAGGCCGATGTGGGGATGGGGGCGGATATCAACCCCCTGTCCGGTCAGGAATTCGGCGGGGCCGGCCTGATCGAAGAAGATGAACGGGCCAACCATCTGGCGCTTCGGCGCCGGCAGGGCGCGGCGCACCGAAAAGCTGCCAAGATCGCGCGAACGCGGAATGATCAGCGTCTCGATGGCATCGACGCCGACCTCGTCGGGGCAGCCCGGTTCAAGCGAAGGGTTCCAGCTCATGAGCGCATCTCCTACAATGACGGATTGTACGGCGGATTCTTCTTGGAAGGCCAGCGCGCCGCCCCTTTGAGGGACGGCGCGCCGTTGGTCGGGTATCAGGAAGCGATCCGCCCGAACTTGCCGGCATTGAACCCGTCGATTGCCTCGCGGATTTCCGCCTCGGTGTTCATCACGAACGGACCGTAGGCGACCACTGGCTCGTCGATCGGCTCACCGGCGAGGATCAACAGCTTGGCATCGCTGTTCGCCTCAAGGGTGATGCCACCGCCTGTCCGGCCCATGATGACCGTCTCGGCGGTACGGGCGATCTGCGCGTCGTTGATCTCGACGACACCGTCAAGCACCATCACCGACAGGGTGTGGCCTTCCGGCACATCGAGGTCGACGCGCTTGCCGTTCTTCAGCCGGACATCCCAGATGTCGATCGGCGTGAAGGTGCGGGCCGGTCCCTTTGCGGTTCCGTAAGCCCCCGCGATCACGCGGAGCGAACCCGCGCCATCCGGCAGCGCGACATCGGGGATGTCGGCGTTGAGGATGTTCTGGTAGCCGGCAGGGGCGGACTTGTCCTTCGCAGGCAGGTTCACCCAAAGCTGCACCATCTCGAAAGGTCCACCCTTGGCCGCGAAAGCCGGGGAATGGAACTCCTCATGGACGATACCGTTCGCCGCCGTCATCCACTGCACGTCCCCGGGGCCGATGATGCCACCCGCACCGGTGGAGTCGCGATGCTCGACCTCACCGGAATAGACGATGGTCACGGTCTCGAAGCCCTTGTGGGGATGAGCGCCGACGCCGCGCCGACGGGTGGTCGGATCGAAATCCGCCGGGCCGGCATAGTCGAGCATGATGAAGGGGCTGATGTGGGCACCCTGTTCATGATGCGAGAGCAGCGTGCGGACCGGAAAACCATCGCCGACCCAGTGGCCGCGGGGGGCGGTATAAATGCTGAGAATCTCTCTCATGGTACTATCTCCTTCACGGGATGGGAGGATCGCCTCCCGTTTCGCGTTGGTGATGAGGTAGCACTCTGACTGATGTCTGATTAGATGGCAAAGCTTGATCGGATCGTTCCATTATGTGAACGATGGGCGATGCAGGATCTGAACGATCTCTATTTCTTCGTGCAAGTCGTCGACCATCGCGGCTTCGCGCCGGCGGCCAGGGCGCTCAACCTGCCGAAGTCGCGGCTTTCGCGCCGCATTTCCGAACTGGAAAAGCAGCTTGGTGTGAGGCTGATCCAGCGCTCCACCCGCAAGTTCTCTGTCACCGAGATCGGGCAGGAGTATTACGCCCATGCCCGCGCGATGATGCTGGAGGCGGAAGCCGCGCAGGAAGTGATCGACCGGACGCGATCGGGCCCGCAGGGGCTGATCCGCATCAGCGCGCCACCCTCGCTCGTCTGCTTCGAGGTGGGCGCCATGATCGCGCGCTTCATGACGGCCAATCCGCGGGTTTCACTGGAGCTTCTTTCGACCAGCCGTCGGGTCGATCCGATTGCGGAAGGGATCGATCTTGCCCTGCGTGTCCGGTTTCCGCCGTTTGAGGAAAGCGATCTTGTGGTCCGCAAGCTCGGCGACAGTTCACAGCGGCTGGTGGCGGCGCCGGGCCTTTGCACCGGTCATGCCCTGCCGCTGAGGCCTGCCGATCTGTCCGGACTGCCAAGCCTGTCGCTGGACATGCCGGGGCGAACGCCGGTGTGGCATCTCTTCGGCCCCGAGGGTGCGGAGGCGCGTGTGCCACACAGGCCGCGCCTTATCACCGACGACCTGTCGCAACTGCTCCATGCGGCGCTCGATGGCGTCGGCATCGTCCAGTTGCCCGGGATGGTGGTCGATTCCCATATTGCAAGCGGCGCGCTGATCGACATTCTTGAAAACTGGGCGCCCCAGACCGGCGTGATCCAGGCGGTCTTTCCCTCGCGGCGCGGGCTTCTGCCCTCGGTTCGCGGACTGATCGATTTCCTTGCCGCGGAATATGCGAAAGCCGGAGCGGACATCCGGCGGGCCGCGTCGCCCGCCGCCTGACAGCAGCTCAGTCCGACTGGGAATCGGTCTGCTGCTGCAAATCCTCGATCAGCATGTCGAGCGCCTCGCTCGACACCTGAAACACCCCCCGGAATGGATCCGTCAGTTCGGAAATCAGGAAATAGGCGCTTGAGATCGCCAAGGATGCCAATGCGGCAACGGTCAATGTCAAGTGAACATCAGACCCCAGAAGACCGTAGAACAGGAAGAGCAGGCAGGCCCAGCCGAATATCACCAGCAGGAGAAAGAGCGGCATCACATTGGTCAGCGACCGGACAATGGAATACTGCAACTCGATGAAGCTGGCCGCCAGATCGCGGACGCGCCCGAGTTCGCTTTTGTCGCTTTGCGGCAGAGCCATGATCGTCTCCAGCACCGCAACAAGCGCTGTGATATCGGCATGGACCATGTTGTAACTGACCTCTCCGCGCTTGACCCCCCGGCCATTCGGCCAGTAGCGCGCTTTCACGCGCGCGGCGACCTCCAGCACGTTTTTATGGGCGGACTCGGAATACGGCACCATGCGCCGGACGATGTATTCGATGTGACTGAGCTGGGAGAAGGATTTCTGGAAATCGGACTGGTAGTTGTTGAACGTGTTGTAGCTCGACGAGATCAACAGACCCAGAACGATGGAAAAAAGGCTCGCTACCAGTGCGACTGTCAGCGTCATGACGTTGGAGACAGCGTGGATGTCCGGCACGAGATAGATCCGCGCCAGAATTCCCAATCCAGTGCTTGTCAAGGTCGCTATGGCCGCAGGTGCCGCGCGGGCCAGGATCTTTAACACCATAGTCGGAAGGCCCCTGTCCGGTTTGTTTGTGTCGTTGGCATGGGGTTGCCGTGACATTGCAGACCAAAGGCTGTCAACTCCCTGTCACGCCAACCAAAACGCGCGGGATGCCCGGAGAATGTTTGAAGCTCCAGTGAATATAAGGATTGACCGGCGCCCCCTGCCCGCTCCATCGTAGAGCCTACGATTTTACCGTTGTGACTCAGGGTACCTTCAACAATGCAGTTCCCATCCAGCCGCCATCTTGTTGTTCCTCTCGTGCTGTCCGTCGTCGGACCTGCCTTCGCGCAAGAGGCACCGGTCGTGCTCGTCTCGCCGGTCCAAAAGCGGGAAGTCATGCGCGTCAGCGAGTTTGTCGGGCAGATCAACGCCATTGAGCGGGTCGATGTCCGGGTCCGCGTGACCGGAACTCTGCTGAAGCCGCAGTTCACAGACGGGCAGCGCGTTGAACCTGGCCAGTTGCTCTACGAGATCGATCCCGCGCCGTTCCAGGCCGATGTCGACTCGAAAAAGGCGCAAGTCGAGAGCGCCAAAGCCGATGCGCTCAATGCCGATATCAGCTTCAAGCGCGCCGAGGAACTGCTCAAGACCGCAGCCGGCACACGCGCAAACTATGATCTGACCAAGGCGAATCTGGCCAAGGCCGATGCTTCGGTCCTGATGGCCACCGCCGCGCTCGAAAATTCCAATATCACGCTCGGCTATACCAAGATCACGGCGCCGATCCCCGGACGAATCGGGCGGACGGCGATCACCGAAGGCAACATCGTCTCCCCGTCGTCAGGGGTCCTGACGACCATCGTGCGCGACGACAAGGTGCGCGCCCTGTTCTCCGTGAGCCAGCGCGAGATGCTCGACTACCGGAAAGCTGCCTATACCAAGGCGCCGGAAGTCCGGCTGAGGCTTGCCGACAACTCGATTTACAACAAGCCCGGCACGATCGATTTCATCGACAATGTCATCGACCCCAAGACGGACAGCCAGGTCATTCGCGCGGTGTTCGACAATCCGGACCGGACGCTCGTTCATGACCAGACGGTCCGCGTCCTGATCGAGCAGGCGCCCGAGGCACCGCAGCTGGTGGTGTCGCAGGATTCAATTGCGGCAGATCAGACAGGGACGTTCGTCATGGTGGTCGATGGCGAGCAGAAGGTTGCCACCCGCTACGTCAAGCTGGGGCAGAGCCGCGATGGTCTTGCCGTCGTCACCGACGGCCTGAAGGAGGGCGAGAACGTCATCGTGCAGGGGATGCAGCGCGTCCGGAACGGCATGAAGGTCAATGCCCAGAAGGCTCAGGCGGGTAAGTAAGCCATGATTTCCTCGGTCTTCATCAAACGTCCGCGGATGGCGATTGTCATCTCGCTGATCATTACCATCGCGGGCCTCATGGCCTACAGGGCGCTCCCCGTTGCGCAGTTCCCTGATATCGTGCCGCCGCAGGTGCAGGTGTCGGCTGTTTTCCCGGGCGCGGATGCTGCCACGCTGGAACAATCGGTTGCCCAGGTCATCGAACCGTCGATCAACGGCGTCGACAACATGATCTACATGCAGTCGACGTCGGGATCGGACGGAACCTACACGCTGACCGTCAGCTTCGAGGTGGGCTCCAACCCCGACATGAATACGGTCAACGTGTCCAATCGCGTCAACCAGATCATTGCGTCGTTGCCACAGGAAGTTCAGACCCTCGGCGTGACGGTCATGAAGCGATCATCCAGCCTGCTGCAGGTGATCGCGATCTACTCGCCGGACGGGTCGCGCGATGCGCTTTTCCTGTCGAACTACACCAAGCTGAACCTCGTCGATCCCCTCGCGCGCGTTCCTGGCGTCGGCCAGGCCTATGCCTTCGGTGCGCGCGATTATTCGATGCGAATCTGGGTGAATGTCGACCGACTGTCCAGTCTGGGGCTTTCACCGCTGGATGTGGTCAGTGCGATCAAATCGCAGAACGTACAGGCCGCGATCGGTCGGATCGGCGCCAATCCGGCGATTCCGGGCACCAGTTTCCAGATCAACCTGACGACCGACGGGCGTCTCAAATCTGTTGAGGAGTTTGAGAACATCGTTGTTCGCGCGGATCCGGGTGGTGCGAAGGTCCTGGTCAAGGACGTGGCGAAGGTCGAACTCGGCGCCAAGAACGAGGACGCACAGATCAACTTCAACGGCAAGGCATCCGCCGGTATCGGTATCTATCAGGCGCCGGGCGCGAACGCGATTGCCACCGCCGAACAGGTGAAGAAGGTCGTCGAGGACATCGAGAAGCGCGTTCCCGAAGGGGTCAAGGTCAAGATTACATACGACTCGACCTATTTCGTCGAGAAGATGATGGAAAGCGTGATTCACACGCTGATCGAGGCCTTCATCCTCGTGGCGCTTGTCGTGCTGATCTTCCTCGGCAGCTTCCGGGCGGCGCTGGTTCCCATCCTTGCGATTCCGGTCGCGCTCGTCGGCACCTTCGCCATCATGGCGGGGCTCGGATTTTCGCTCAACACCATCTCGCTGCTCGCGCTGGTGCTTGCCATCGGCATCGTGGTGGACGATGCGATCGTCGTTGTGGAAGCGGTCGAGCACAAACTCGAAACCGAGCCGGGGATTTCACCGGCGGATGCGACCGAACACGCCATGAAGGAGATCACGGCGCCGATCATCGCCATCACGCTCGTGCTGCTCTCGGTGTTCGTGCCGACGGCCTTCATTCCCGGCATCACAGGCCAGCTCTACAAG
>JAIUNP010000129.1 GCA_020161975.1 Pseudomonadota bacterium | reverse complement strand
GATCGGCGAGCACAAGCCAGGCGGAGGCATCCGCCGTCAGCCGCGCGAGATCGGCACCCTCAACAACCTCGTCGAGCTCGACATCCGCGACAACAGCCGTCTCGAGGAGCTGCCGCGTGAGATTGGCAATCTGCGCAACCTCAACCGCCTCATACGCGTCCTTCCAGACCCAGGCACCGTAGGCATCCGAAGCGCCGAAGGCGCGCTCCATCGCTGAACGCAGGGCAGTACCGTCGATCTGCCGACCCTTGGCAATGGACTGGGACAGGGCAACGCCAGCCGCTTGGATCGCAGCAGCTCGGTCAACAGTCGGACGGACAGGGTGAAATTGAGGCGCAGCAGCGCAAACCGCAACAGCGGGAGGGGTCATCGCAAAGTCTCCAGGGGTTCAGAACCAGCCCGGAAACTCTCTCTTCACATCCCGGGCTTCATGCCCCGGAAAACGCAACTCTCACACTGGCCAAGAATGACGGGGTAGGAGAGAAATTCTCATAACCCAGCAATCTTATGGGCAGAGCTACGGTCGGCATTGCCCCTTTTACTGAATCGGCTAATGTCAAATCTTCAAGGACATATTCAAGTTTGTCCTTGGATTTTTAGAGATCAAAAAACTTGTCAGCGGAAATGAAATTATGATTTATGTTAATATTCCTCTTAAAATGATTTTTATTGCCTGCGCAGATCGAATTTATCAGAATAAAATGAGGGTTTATCATGAAAGCGTTTGAGTTTGATCATAGTATTATAAATTCTTATGAACTATTCTCGCGATCTTTCTGCACAATACGAGCTGAAGACATAAAAACAGAAATCGAACGCCAATATGATAAGGGGCGCTTTTGGCCAGACGCACTGCTTTCGCTGAACCCAAGGTTTCTAACTGGCCCCACTGTTGATGAACTAGTGGCATCGGGCGACCTCGACGAGGCCTCCGGCAAGATCTTCAGAATTGGGGCTTTACCAATTCGATTTCATCGGCACCAAGCACAATCTATAGCTAAGGCACGAGCAGGTCAGAGCTTTGTTGTGACGACGGGCACAGGCTCAGGCAAATCCTTGTGTTTCTTTGTTCCCGTGGTCGATGCCATCGTGCGCTCACGAAAGGCCGGGCGGCCGCGCAAGACAAGCGCAATTATCGTCTACCCTATGAACGCCTTGGCAAACAGCCAGATCAAGGAAATCGAGAAGTTCATTTCTCAATCCGGGCTGCCAGAAGATTTGAAACCGGTGGTACGACGCTACACGGGTCAGGAAAGCAAGGAGGAGCGTCAACAGATCGCCGACAATCCGCCTGATATCCTGCTCACGAACTTCATGATGGCCGAGCTGCTGCTAACCAGGCAAGACCCCCTCGACACCAAGGTCATCGATAATGCCAGCGGGCTCGAGTTCATCGTGCTCGACGAACTTCATACTTATCGCGGCCGCCAAGGCGCCGATGTAGCCATCCTTGTTAGACGTCTCCGGAACCGCTGCGCTCCAGTCAATGCACCTATCTGTATCGGCACCTCGGCAACCATGGCCAGTGAAGGCTCAGAGGCCGGTCGCGCAAGAGCAGTCGCCAACGTTGCTGCCCGCCTGTTCGGGGCATCAATAGGCACTGACGCTGTTATCGATGAGTCCCTTCAGCGGGCGACCGATGATCGGTTAAAGCTCGAAGATGTGCAACAGCAGCTGGCGACGGTACTTGGCAACGACTTGCCTGAGGTGATGACAGATGAGATGTTGCGGCGGCACCCCCTCGCTGTCTGGGCTGAACTCGCGATCGGCCTCGATGATGGTCAGGAACTCAAGCGCAAGAAGCCAATCCCTTTTGACCACGCTGTGGAACAGCTTGCGCAGGATAGCGGTCTCGAAAAGGAAACCTGCCGAACTGGTTTTGAACGGTTCCTAACCAGAGTCAGTCTGCCAGAGTCGGCGCGCGGTGGCATGGGCACAGGCGCGTTCCTCGCATTCAAGCTGCATCGCTTCATCTCTGGCGCCGGTGAGATCTTTACGACGTTGATGGGCCGCCCAAGGCGCGTCTTGTTCGAAGGCCAGCTGGAAGATCCGGACGCACCTGGTCACCGCCTTTACCCGACACGGTTTTGTCGGGAGTGTGGCCATGAAGTCCATGTGGTTACCAAGACGGAAGATGCGGAGGGACTTCGCTTCCTGCCCAGAAGCATCGACGACACGCCAATCGAGGACCCCGATGGCGATGTTGCGGGCTATCTGACGCCCATCGGAGACGGTGACTCGAACTATGCCTTCACCGGCGACACCGAAACTTATCCAGAGGATTGGCGTGAAGAGCGCAATGGTGTGGAGCGTCTGCGTTCCAACCGTAAAGGTCGCCTGCCGGAGTTAACGACAGTGAATCCGGATGGTCGGTTCGGTCCGAACGGTGTCAGCTATTGGTTCATACCCGGCAAATTTGGGTTTTGCCCGTGCTGCCTTGACCAACCTCATCCGAGCATGCGGGAACGCAGCAAACTCGGTGGCCTTTCAGGCGAAGGCAGAAGCTCGGCAACAACACACCTTGTTTCAACTGCCCTAGAGTGGATGAACGGAGACGATAGCGGTGTTCCGGCAGAGAAGCGGAAGCTTCTTGGATTCACGGACAATCGGCAGGACGCAGCTCTTCAGGCAGGGCACTTCAACGACTATTTGTTCGTCAGTCTTCTACGCGGTGCAATTCTGCGTGCGGTTCTCGACGCGGGCTCGGACGGTATGGCGGAGGATGAATTCGGTCTTCGAGTTGTGAAAGCTCTCGGCTTCACTGCATCGAACAAGGAGGCGCGAATTCATTGGATGTTGGACCCTGAAGCTGGCGCAGTGGTGCGCGAGGATGCCCAACGTTCACTCGCCAAGGTCCTTGCGCACCGGGTTTGGACAGACCTAAGACGCGGCTGGCGCTACACTAACCCCAGCCTGTCCGTGCTCAAGCTTGTCGATGTCGAGTTCATCGGTCTCGACGATATCGCGGAAGATCGGGAAGCGTTGATGGCAGTGCACCCAGCGCTCGGTAGCTTGGATGCCACAGCTAGCAAGAAGCTGCTTAAGGAGATCCTCAGCGCGATGCTGGAGGGTCTGGCCGTCAGCACAGAGGCCCTTGATCTGACCGTGCTCGACACCGTCGGACAAAAGTCGCGGAACCTTTTGAGAACGCCTTGGGCTATCGACCAGAAGGAAACACCCCGGAGTAGGTCGACCCTTTTCTTGCAAGCTCCGGGAAAAGACCGTGTTGGACTGCGTGAGGAGCAGACCATTATCCGTGCGGGGCACAACTCACGGATCGGCCGATCAATCAACCGCAGGAGCATGATCGGAACAAAGCTCAACAAAGCGGACTACATCGCCGTCATGACCGGCCTTTTGGAGTTGATGGCCCGTGAGGGTCTGGTCTCACTTGTCGAGATCGAGGCCAATTTGCTCGGATGGCGATTGTCTCCTTCGGCTGTTCGTCTGGTGCCAGGCGAGGCTGTCCGTGCCGGGCAGGCGCAGGGAAACCGGTACTTTCACGACCTTTACAATTCAATCGCGGCCGATCTCAAACGGGGTAGTAGCACCTATTGGGGGCTTGAAGGTCGTGAGCACACGGCTCAGGTTTCACAAAAGCAGCGAGAATGGCGGGAATGGCGGTTTCGCTTCGAGGATGACGACCGCGCCAAACTCAAGGAGAATATCGCAGAAATCAAGGCATCCGGAGAATCGGATCAGTTTTTGCCTGCGTTATTCTGTTCGCCGACAATGGAGCTCGGCGTCGATATTTCGGCGTTGAATGCCGTCTATCTTCGTAACGTGCCTCCGACCCCAGCCAATTACGCTCAGCGCGCAGGGCGCGCAGGTCGATCTGGCCAGGCAGCAGTGATCGTCACCTATTGTGCAGCACAGTCGCCGCACGATCAGTATTTCTTCGAGCGCCGAAATGACATGGTGGCTGGTGTAGTGCGACCGCCAGCGCTCGACATAACGAATGAGGAATTAGTTCGGTCACATCTGCACGCCGTTTGGCTGGCTGAAGCCAAGCTGGCGCTCTCGCCCGACATCCCCGAGATTCTCGATCTGAAACAGGCGAAGTATCCGCTGAAGCAGAATGTTCTCGACGTGATCTCCCGGCGAAGCCTCCTGACAGTCGCGTGCGCTCCTATGAAGAGAGTCCTGGACCAGATCCTCGCATCAATGGACGACAAGATACCTGCCTGGATGGGTGATATCGATGACTTCATCCTTGATGTCGCGACGCGCGCGCCGCAGGAGTTTGATCGAGCATTTGATCGCTGGCGCGAACTCTACAATTCGGCTCGGACCCAGCTAATGGAAGCGAATGCCCGCTCCGAGATCACAGGTCTGTCGGGTGCAGATCGGCGGAAGATCAAGGCAGCTCAGATGCAGGCAAGCGACCAGATCGCCATCCTGGAACAGGGTAAGGCCACTAACGGATCAGATTTCTATTCTTATCGCTACCTTGCGACCGAAGGCTTTCTGCCGGGGTATAATTTTCCTCGGCTTCCGCTTTATGCTTTTGTCCCCGGCGAAGGCAAGGCCGGCTCCTTTCTTCAACGCGCTCGATTTCTCGCAATCTCGGAATTTGGGCCGCGCAGCCTGATCTATCATGAGGGCCGGGCATACAGGGTCATGAAGGCGAAGTTACCGCCTGAAGTCCGCACTGGAGACGGGTCAGAACTTGCCACAAAGGACATCTTCATTTGTTCCAATTGCGGTGCTTGTCACGAAGGTGAAGTCGAGCGGTGTCATGCGTGTAACTCTCCTATGGCAGGCGAGGTTCCAGTTCAGCGCACACTCCGGATCGACAACGTCGAAGCTGCCCCCGCCGACCGGATCACAGCAAATGACGAGGAGCGCGTTCGCCAAGGCTTTGACATCCAGACAGTGTTCTCCTGGCCGAAGCGGGACGGTCGGCTTCAGGTCACGGAGGCCGATTGCCGTTGTGGCGAAACGTCGATCCTCGCCCTGCAATATGCCAACAGTGCTGAGATCAGCCGTATCAACAAAGGGCTAAAGCGGCGGAAAAACCAGACTGTCTTTGGCTTCAACATCGACCCCCGCAGCGGCTATTGGGCGAAGTCAGAAGACGAGGATCCAGACGTCGATGTGCCGCCGGATGTCGTGAGGCCGGTTCGCATTGTGCCAATCGTAAGGGACCGGAAGAACGCTCTCCTACTTCGATTCCGTGACCCAGAAACCTATGCCTCTAAAACAATCGCGACTGTCCAGCATGCCCTCCTACGGGGAATCGCTGTTACCTTCCAACTAGAAGAAAGCGAAATCCTTGGCGAGCCACTACCCGCCCGCGACAATCGCCGCTCAATCCTCGCGTATGAAGCGACTGAAGGCGGTGCCGGCGTGCTGAGCCGCCTTGTTGATGACGCTCATGCTCTCAGTAGGGTCGCCAAGGAAGCTCTGTTGCTCATGCATTTCGACAAGGTCGACGAAGCCATTGCTGCAGGCAATGCCAAATTTTTGCTCAACCGGGAAGACGATGCATGTGTGCGAGGCTGTTATCGCTGTCTGCTTTCCTATTTCAACCAGCCGGACCACGAGCTGATTGATCGCGGGAGCGATGAGGCGAAGCAGATGCTTGTCGATATTGCGCGCGGCGAGGTTGTGCTTGCGGTCGCGCGTACGCCGTCCGTGACGGTTGATGGATGGGAGCCAGCTTTCAAGGAAGCCGGAATTCCTGCTCCAGACGGCACTAGCGTTAGCTTCGCCGATCAGGAGATGCGCTTTTCGTGGCGCAGTCATTTTGTTGCGGCCTGCACCGAGGCCTTGACTGAAGCAGCGCAGGCCGTCGCGGAAGCAAAAGGCTGGGCGCTGTTCGAGCTACCGGAGACCAGCGCTGCAGGTGTGCCTCACGCACTGACTGCGATGTTCAAGGATTGATTTGATGACAGTCAGTTTTGCCCCTGGAGATCTTGTGAGTGCACGCGGGCGCGAATGGGTGGCATTGCCTCCACCTCGCGATGGCATTCTGGCCCTCCGCCCTCTATCGGGCAGCGAATATGATATGGTCATCCTCGACCCGGATCTCGAAACGCTTCCTTTGACGGTCGCTCGCTTTGACTTGCCAGTTGACGCCGCACCAACCGTGCAATCGAAAGCCGCGCTCTTGGCAGACGCGCTGCGGCTTACCCTTCGACGTGGAGCGGGCCCTTTCCGCTCGGCTGCGCAACTGGCGTTTGAACCCAGGACTTACCAGCTTGTTCCCTTATTGATGGCGCTTCGCCTGCAGGTACCACGCCTTCTGATAGCGGATGATGTGGGGATCGGGAAGACGATCGAGGCTGGCCTGATATTGAGAGAGCTGATGGACAGGGGAGAGGTTGATGCTTTCTCTGTTCTATGCCCTCCGCATCTTGTCGAGCAATGGGTTGGAGAGCTGAAGTTTCGCTTCGGGATCGAGGCTGTCGCGGTAACAGCGGGCAGCGCTGCTCATCTCGAACGCGGCCTGCCGCTCGCACAGACGCTGTTCGATGCTTACCCTCATACCGTGGTTAGCCTCGACTACATTAAGGCGGAAAAGCGCAGAGAAGGCTTCGCCCGTGCATGTCCAGATTTCGTGATCGTCGATGAGGCCCATGCGTGCGTCGGCACCCACAAGGGCAAGCAGCAGCGTTTTGAGCTGCTCGCCGGACTGGCCCGAAATCCAGAGCGCCGCATGATCCTACTTACCGCGACGCCACATTCGGGTGACGAGGACGCATTTGGACGCCTTCTTTCGCTGATCGAACCGTCATTTGGCGCTATGAATTTCGACGACGTCCGCTACCGGGAACGGCTGGCCCGGCACTTCGTGCAGCGCCAGCGGATTGACCTCGTGTCGGGTGAATGGGGCGAAATCCGCGCTTTCCCGAAACACGAAACGACCGAATCTCCCTACCGATTGTCGCAAATCCATCTCGATTTCCAAGAAGCGGTGCTCGACTACTGCTTTAGCGTTTTGTCGCGCGCGGGCTCTGGCCTGCGGGAACGGCGTCTCGCCTTCTGGGGCACGCTCGCCCTAATGCGCTGTGTAGGTTCATCGCCAGCGGCCGCCCTCAGCGCTCTCCGTAACCGGATGTCCAATGAGAGCGACCGCCTCGAAACCCAGCTCTACGATGAAGATTCTGACGACGAAGACGCCGTGGATATAGAGCCGAGCGCCGGCTTCGATACAGATCCCGCTCTGTTGGCTTTGGTTGTCCGCGCGGAAGAGCTGATCCGCAAAACCGATCCGAAGCTCACGGCACTTATCGACGCCCTAGCACCACTGATCAAGAAGGGGGCAAACCCCGTTGTGTTCTGCCGCTATCTGGCCACCGCCGAACATGTCCGGGACGGTCTACGCAAGGCATTTCCCAAGCTAGTCGTCGAAGCAGTGACAGGCGTTCTCACGCCCGACGAACGCCGTGATCGCGTGGCTGACATGGCCACCGCCGACGATCAGAAGGAAGTCCAGCGCATTCTAGTCGCCACCGATTGCTTGTCGGAAGGTATCAACCTCCAGCAGCTGTTTGACACGGTCGTTCATTACGACCTGTCCTGGAATCCAACCCGGCATCAGCAGCGCGAAGGCCGGGTTGATCGGTTCGGTCAGCCTGCAGAGCTTGTCCGCTCGATCATGATGTTCTCTCAGGATAGCGCAATCGACGGGGCAGTGCTCGACGTGATTCTCCGAAAGGCAGAGGAAATTCGCAAAGCAACCGGAGTGACTGTGCCACTGCCCGACAATCGGGGACCCGTCACCGATGCATTGATGGCGTCGATGATGCTTCGCCGTGGCGGAACACGGCAGTTGTCCCTCGATCTGCGCCTTGATGACGGCACCAAGGCCATGGAGGCGCGGTGGCGAGACGCTTCTGAAAATGAAAAGAAATCCCGCGCGCGATTTGCCCAAAATGCAATGAAGCCGCAGGAGGTAGCTCCGGAATGGATAAAAGCACGGACGCTGCTTGGATCGCCGGAAGATGCGACAACGTTCATTGAGAAAGCGATGTCCCGCTTCGGGGTGCCACTTGAACCCCGGAAATCGCTGTTGATAGCCCATGTTCATGCGCTGGAATTGGGTCTGAAAGAACGCTTGGCCCAGCGGGGCCTGACCGGCTCGGTCCGTCTTGCAACGCTGGAACCGGCACCATCAGGGACGGCGCTGCTCACCAGGACGCATCCCCTCACGGCGACTTTGGCAGAAGCTCTTGTGGAAGCCTCGCTTGACCCAGAGGCGTTATCTGGTCTTGGAATTGGCCGGGTTGGCGCCTGGCCTACGTCAGCTGTCAACCAGATGACCCGCGTTGCACTCCTGCGGATCCGGTTCAAACTGACCGTCCACGCTCGCAAGGAACGCCTGCTTCTCGCTGAAGAAGCCGCCCTTGTTGCATTGCAGGGCAGCAAGATTGTCGCGAGCGGCGAACCAGCACGAGCGCTCTTGAATATGTCCGCCGCTGCCGACTTGGCGTCTTCGGCCAGAGACAGGTTCATCAGCAAGGCCAAAGAGGATCTCCCCGGTCTTCTCGACGGCGCATTGGCGGAGTTCGTCCGATCCCGCGCCGATGAACTCATGCAGGATCATGCCCGCCTTCGCGCCGCAGCCGGATCAGCCGCGCGTGTCACCGTCGAAGCAGTCCTCCCGCCCGACGTCATCGGTCTGTTCGTTCTGATGCCGAGCGAGGTCTGATCATGGCGCGCAAACCCGTTATCGACATGTCCGCCTGGCCGTCCCTAAACCTCGAAGGAAACCTGATCGCGCCTGCCATGGTCGCAGCTGCGGACCGCCGCGAGGGGTCGGAGCAAACGGAAGCCGATTACCGCATCCGCAAGGGCCTGACGATCCGCGAGGAAATCTCGACCGCTTTTCGCGTCGGCCAGTCCCATTTCGATTCCTTTACGAAGGTCGCCAATCCATCGGCCGAGGCAACACGCCGTTTCATCCGCGCCTTCCTGAAGGAAACCTTCGGCTTCGACGATCTTGTCCCAGCGGACGCGCCGCTTTCTTTCATCGCAGGTGGGCGCATGCCAGTCGTCGTCGTGCCGCCTTCCGACGAAAAACTCGACCGGCGCAGTGCAACACTCTCGACCGACCGTACGCGCTCCCCGGCCTTCGCACTTCAGGATTACCTCAACGAACATGACGAAACGCTCTGGGGTCTGGTGACCAATGGCACCCTGATCCGCCTGATGCGCGACAACGCATCGCTGACCCGACCCGCGTACATTGAGGCTGACCTTTCTCAGATATTCACCAACGAGGATGCTGCGTCTTTCGCCGTTCTCTGGCTTTTGATTCACCGCACACGCTTCGGCGCGGCAGGCGCACCAGCCACCGACTGCGCGCTGGAACGCTGGCGTGATGCCGGGTCGAAGGAAGGCGAAGTCGCCCGCGACCGCTTAGCCCTTCAGGTTCAGATCGCCCTCAAGGTTCTGGGCTCCGGCTTCCTCGAAGCCAACCCTGAGCTTGCCGCAAAGTTGAAGTCGGGCGAGGTCAACCTGACTGAATGGTTCAACGAACTTCTCCGGCTCGTTTATCGCCTGATCTTCCTGATGGTGGCCGAGGATCGGAATCTCCTTCACCCCGATAGCGCCAAGCCAGACGCTCGAAAGCTCTACGCCGAAGGCTACAGCCTGGCAGCGCTGCGTGCACAATGCTACCGCGCCGCCTCGTGGGACAAACACCACGACCGCTACGAAGGCATCAAGATCGTCTTCCGGGCGCTCGCCCAAGGGCAAGAAGCGCTGGCGCTTCCGGCGCTAGGCGGTCTCTTCTACGACGACAAATTGCCCCACTTGGAGACCGCCCGCCTGCGCAACAAGGCCTTCATGGAGGCGCTCTACCGCCTTGCCTGGCTTTCCGACAAGACCGGAATGGTCCCTGTGAACTGGCGGGCGATGGAAACCGAGGAACTGGGTTCGGTCTATGAATCCCTGCTCGAACTTCAGCCGCAGCTGGGTGACGACGGCAAGACGCTGCTTTTCGCCTCCGAAGCGGCCGAGCAGAAGGGCAACCAACGCAAGACCACCGGCTCATACTATACGCCCGACAGCTTGGTTCAGGCGCTGCTCGACACCGCCCTCGACCCGGTGCTCGACAAGACCGAGGCCGAAGCGGACGACCCCGCCGCGGCACTCCTGAAACTGTCCGTCATCGACCCCGCTTGCGGCTCGGGCCACTTCCTGCTGGCCGCTGCCCGCCGCATCGCGACGCGCGTCGCCCGCATCCGCACTGATGGAACGCCGT
>JAIUNP010000128.1 GCA_020161975.1 Pseudomonadota bacterium | reverse complement strand
CGATCGCGGTGTGGTGGCGGTGCTCGACCCGCGACTGGTGATCGGCGTGCTGCTCGTCATCATCGGCCTCCTGATCCTGACAGGAGCCGAAAAACGCATCGAGGCCTGGCTCGTTGCCATCATGCCTAACTGGCTGACGACACTCACGACCCGATATTAGGCGTCTTTGTCGCCCTGCTTGCGATAATCGTCCGCGCTGCGCGGACGCGGACGCTCGACCGTGCCGTAGGGATCGATGCTCTGCTCTGTGGCAACGATGACGCGGCAATCCTCGCAGAGGCCGATCATGGCGAGGCGATCCGCATGGGCACCCGAGAACATCCAGTGCTTGCCGGCAAGCTTGTCACGGACGCGGGCAATGGTCGCCTTGGTGCCGAAGGCCTTGCCACAGCGGTCGCAGAGATGTGGTTCTTCTTGCTTCAGCAGGACGGGCGGGGCATCGATGGCCGCAAAGTCGAGCCGTGGCTCCAGCGTAATAACCTTTTCCGGGCAGGTTTTCGCGCAGAGGCCGCACTGCACACAGAGGTCCTCGGCAAAGCGCAGTTCCGGTCGGTCCGGGTTCGCCGTCAGCGCGTCCGCAGGGCAGGCGGAGACGCAGGCGTGGCAGAGCGTGCAGCCGGCGACATCAAGCACGACGCGGCCCATCGGCGCGCCCTCGGGCAGGGCGATGACTGCTTCCGCCTTCGGGGCGACGGCGTGGAGTTCGCGTAAAGCGAGCCGCTGGACCTCACGCTTGTTGCCGAGGGGCAGAAAACGGGCCGCAGCGCGGACCACGGGGCCTTGCGGGGGCGTGGCCAGCGCATCGGCCAGCGCATCGGGATCGTCGGTGGCGATGATGCCGAGCGCATCATCCTGAAATCCGAGGCCGGCCAGAATGGCGCGGGTGAGATCGAACGTGCGGTGCAGCGCCGTCTCGTCATGGCGCGGCTTTTCCCGGGTGAGGACGCGGATGCCGGCGGCGCCATAGGCAAAGGCGGCGATGAGCGTTTCCGGCCCGATCTGCGTCCCCTCGTTGACCGGCACGGGAATGACGGTTGCGGGCAGGCCCGGGCCGTGATGTGCGAGCGCGTGCAACAGCGGCTCGCCATGGTCGGCATCGTGAAGGAGCAGCACCGCGCGTGCTCCGCCCGCCGCACTATAGGCGCCGAGCATTGCGCGGAGGGAACCGATCAGTACATCCGGCGCGGGCAGGGCATAGCTGGCGGCGCCTGTCGGGCAGACCGCTCCACAGCCGCCGCAGCCGGCGCAGACCGCTGCATCGAAAGCCACCGTATCGCCGTTCGGGCTGATGGCGCCGGTGGGGCACACATCGAGGCAGCGCGTGCAGCCGGTGATCGAGGAGCGCGAATGAGCGCAAAGTTCGGGACGGAAGGTGACATAGCGCGGCTTGTCGAAGGTACCGACAAGGGTGCGCGCTTCTGCGATCAGCCGGGCAAGAGCGGCAGGGCTGGCCGGATCGGCGCGAAGATAGCCGGGGCGCAGTTCGGGCGCGGGAAAGAGCGCGGTGCCGCCGGTCACGTCGATGATGAGATCGCAATTGGAGGCGGCGCCATTGCGCGCCGGGCCGAAGGCAAACGTGCCGCGCGAGGTACGGGCGGGTTCGGCAAAGCCATCCACCGTGAGCGCGAATGCGCCGAGATGGCCGGTGGCGCTGCGGATCCTGCCGCGAAACACCGGGAAATCGACGCCTGCGGGCACCGGAATGGCCGCCGTGCCGGTGATCAGGACGGTGATGTCGAGATCGTCGGCGAGCTGACGGGCGACCTCGATGGCGGTTTCGTCATGGCCAAGGATGATCGTCACGCCCTCGCTGTCGAGGCTGGTCATCGGCACGTCGGGTTCCGGGCTGGCGGTCCGGGCCACCAGCGCGGCCATCTTCGGGCCAGCGGCTGCGGCTTGCGTGCTCCAACCGGCCAATTCCCGCAGATTTGCGAAGGTGACGCCGGCGGTCACGCCCGCTTCGGCAAAGGCGTCCTCGATAACCGCCTGTCGGCAGGCACAGCCGACGACGACCTGGGCCCCCTTCCTGGCGGCTGCGACGGCGCGACCGAGATCGGCGCCGGCGAAATCGTTTCCTTCAACCAGCTGTGCCTTGGGGAAGGCGCGGGCGAGCGCAGCAAGATCAACTGGAACCGTGCCCGCGCAGGAGCAGGCCAGAACGGTCATCGTCTGATCGAGCATGTCTGGTTTCTCCCCTCAAACGCCTTGCAATCGGTAATCCAGTTCACCCATAAACGGTTCAGTACCGGGTGACGAGGCCCAAGGGATGGGATTCGCAATGGATAAGAGCACGAACAGCCGGCAGATTCATGGCGAGCGGTTTCCGCCGCTGGTCACGCCGGTGCGCCTGCGGGAACTCAGCGATGCGCATGAGCACGCACTCGCGCATGCTTCGGAGGCGGGCGCGGGGACCATTTTCCATGTCGGACGGTTCGATCAGGTGGAATTTGCGCTGGTGCTGGAGCCGGATGCGCCGCTGTTCAACGCCCGCCGCGTGCTGTTCGCCGGCATGAATGCGCTGGCCGAGACCATTGCCGCCGATTGTCCGCCCGAACGAGAGGTGCACTTCGGCTATCCGGCCGATCTTCATTTCGACAATGGGCTTGTGGGTGGAATGCGGATCGGCTGGCCGGACGGGGCGGATGAAAACACGGTTCCTGACTGGATCGTGCTGTCTGCAATCATCCGCACCGGCGGCTTTGCGGAACTCGGCTTCACGCTTTCACGCGATGGCACGACGCTGGGGGAGGCCGGCTTCGAAACGGTCGATCCCGAGGCCTTCACGGCCCGGTTCTGCCGACATTTCATGGCCGAGATCGATGATTGGCAGGAGCGGGGCTTCCAGGGCATCGGCCAGCGCTACCTTGCCCGGTTGCCGAAGGCTGCTGACGTGATGACGCGGGGCATCGACGGCAACGGTGATCTGATGGTGCAGAGGAAGGGTGAGGCGACGGCTCGCACCCCCTTGCTGGCCGGGCTCGAACATCCGGGCTGGTATGAGCCGGAAAGCCGGAGCGTCAGGGTATGAAGCTTCTTCGGACCATCCGGCTCGACCCCTCGGATGGGTTTGTGTTCAACCGCGCGGCGGAGCCCGGCGAATGGGCGGTGGCGGGCACATTCGTCTTCTGGGAACAGCCGCTCGACGGGCTGATCGGCAAGGAACGTGCCGCCTTCCGCTCCGGTCTGCTTGGCGTTTCCAGTCTCGGCTGGTCGACCCTTGCAGTGGCCGTCGAGGCGAACGAGGCCGAACGGTCGGCGGCGACAGAACAGCTCGCAACCCAGCTTTGCGCGCATTTCGGCGCACCGGACCTGGCGCTGGCCCGCCGGGCGGCAGCCGAGGAAATCGCCTATAGCGCAACGCTGGCCGATGTGGCCGCAGGCACGCTGGTGGCGGTGCATCGCAGTGTGGAGAATGGCGATATCCGCGAACGGTTCCGTACCTTGCTTCCGGGGGGAGATGCCCTGCACAACCGCGCCTTTGCTTTCGAGATCGTGGACGATGAAGCGCCGGAGGCGGTGAATCTGATGGCGCTTGACCAACGCGGGGGCGGGAAATGACAGGATGCGATTTCTGGGTGGCAAGCGGGCACCATCTGCTGGATCGTGCCGATGGCGGCGGCCTCGTCGTCACCGATACCTTTCTGAAAGCCTATCTCGCCCGGCCCGAGCTGGTGCCGCCCGATGAAGCCTGTCCGGTGGAACGGGGGCTGCATCAGGCCCTGCTCGACCATCCGCGCCTTGCTGTCAGCGTCGAGGAAATCGGCCATATCGCCGATGAGGATGCGCGCGAGAATTTTACCCTGTTCCTCGCCTTCCGCGACCGCCTTCTGGCCCATCCCACGCTGGAGGCGGCCTATCGCGCGCTGGTGACACAGCGCATTGCGGGTCTGCCGCCGCTGTTCCTGCAACAGCTCACGCATGTCATCGCGCGCAACGCGTTTGATGGCGTCGACGATCCTTTCGTGCTGCGGGCGGCCGAATGCCTGTTCCGGACGCAGAAGGTGACGTTTCACGAGGGGGCCCTGCTCCTGGCGGATGCCGAGGCGATTGCGCTGCATGAGCATACCCGCGCACATTCACCGCTGATGGCGATGTTGGGCGGGCCGGCGGTGAGTGAACTCGATGTGCTCAACGAGACCAATGCCGGGGATTATGCCGGTCGCTCGGATGCCCATGATTTCGTGTTCAATCTCGGGCAGGGAACGCGTGGGCGCGCGGCACTCGGGGCGGCGGCGCAGCGCTGGATTGCCCATCTGACCGGCGTTGACATCGCCTTTGAACCGGTTGAACGTCTCAGGGGCGAGAATGTCGCCTGGTTCCTGCCTTTCGATGCCGCCGCGACCCAGATCGGCAACCGCGTCTGGAACGGGGAGAGCCTTGATGCTGCGAGTGAGGCGCAGATCCTGGCGCTCTATCGCTTCCGCTTGCCGGAGAGTGCGGCAATCGAGGGGCGTTATCGTGGGCGGCAGGCGCTTGCGATTGCCGCTGTGCAGGGTGACAATCTGTTTGTGCTCAAAGCCCAGAACCTGATTGCCGGATTGCCATTTGTCCCGGGAGCCAACTGAATGCCCGAAGTCTCCGTCCCTGTCGGTGTGGTGTGCGAAAAGCGCAAGATCGATCACAAGTGGGCCGATCATGTCTGGTCTCCGGTGGCGGTGCTGTCCGGCGTGCCGGATGTCCCGCCCTGGACGCTGCTTTATCGGGAGGGCGACACGGAGCGCTATTATGTCGGCTCTGCCGACCTCGTGCTCGCCACCACGGAAACAGCGCGCTATCGCGACAATCTCCTGGTTCCGCCGCCCCGGCTGTGGGTCGTGTTGCGCGAGGAGGGCGAGCGACCGCTCCATCTGGTTGCGGTGACTGCCGACCCGACTGAAGGGGAGGCCTATACCGAGCCGGGGTCCGGCATCGTCGCCACGGTTCCGATGCCCGCCGACATCGCAGTGGCCATAGCAGCCTTTGTCGACGCCCATCATGTCGAGCAGCCCTTCATCAAGCGCCAGCGCAAGCGGCATCGGGATGGCGAGGCACAGGCATGAGCCGGGAGGGAGACGGTTTTCTCAAGCGCTGGTCGCAACGCAAGACCGAGGCGCGCGAAGCCCCGCCCGAACCGGAGGCCGCGTCCGCCGAATCATCGGATGTTGCGTCTCAGCCAGAAGTCGATCTCGATCTTCTGCCATCGCTCGATGATTTGAACGAGGCGACCGATATCACCGGATTTCTGCAAAAGGGGGTGCCGGAGACCCTACGCAATGCCGCCTTGCGCAAAATGTGGGAAACCAATGTTGCAATCCGCGATTACATTGGCCCGGCGGACTACCAGTGGGATTTCAACGCAGCCAGTCCTTTTGTGGGATATGGGGGGATGACGCCGGGTACGGATATTGCAGGCTTGGTGCGCGAGGTGGCGGAATATCACCTGAAACCGGCGCCAGACGCGGAAATGACCGCAGATAATGCCGATGGTGCGCTGCCCGGAGGCGTTCCGGCGGCGTTGCCCGACACGGCTCCCGATGTGGCTGTCGAGACGGGGCCGGGCGACGGCGGCGAAGATGATCCGACCGTCAATCTGCCGGTCAGGCGACGGCATGGCGGTGCAACGCCGCGCTAGGCTGTCGATCCGTGCGGGGCGCGTACGAACTGCGTTGAGTTTTTCATTATTCTGATTTCAGTTGACGCGGCCTTCATAGGTAAACACTATGGGGTCAGCAATGCGAGGCTGGTCCAGCATAACGAGAAAATTCAACCAGCGAGGCGTCTAGGTTCATGCGGGATTCGGGTCTGGAACAGGCGATCAAAGCCGTCGGGGGCATTTCTGCTCTCGCAAGGGCACTTGGCCTGTCGCAGCCGTCCGTTTCGGCCTGGTCGCGGGTGCCGGCGGAACGGGTTCTGGCGGTCGAAGCGATTGCGGCGGTGCCCCGCCACGTTCTGAGGCCGGATCTGCATCCGACGACCGGTGGCGGCGTCGATGCGGTGGATGAGGCGCGGGGTCAGCTCTATCTGCTGCTTGCCAATCTGCTGAGTGATATTCCCCTTGCCGGTCTTTTGACTGAAATTGCGCGGTTGCCGCGTCGTGACGATGATCTGATCGGCAGCGCCCTGGCGGCGCTGTCGGACGCGGCGACGGACGTTTCGCCGGATGCGGTCGCGCGCGAGCACTTCGAGCTTTTTGTCGGGGTCGGTCGTGGCGAGCTGGTGCCCTACGCGTCCTACTACCGTACTGGCTTCCTCTATGAACGCCCGTTGGTGAATGTGCGGACGGATCTCAGGATTCTCGGACTGGAGCGGGGTGACGGGACCGGTGAGCCGGAAGACGGGATCGGCTTTCTCTGCGAGGTGATGGCTGGCATGGCGCTCGGTCGCTATCCGGTGCCTGAGGGGTTCGAGCGTTCGTTTTTCGCGCGGCATCTGGCTCCCTGGGCCGAGAAGGTCTTTGCCGATCTCGAGGCGGCGGACGCTGCAACGTTCTACCGGGCCGTCGGTCGGCTCGGACGGATTTTCATGGCACTGGAGCGTGAGGGGTTTGCGCTCGATGCCGCCAATCAGAATGCCGATGCAATGCATCCAGATTATGGACCGGAGGGACATCATGACAAAAAAGCGTCCTGAAAATCGCCTGAACCGCCGCGGCTTCCTGCAGGCCGGTCTCGGAGGCGTGACAGTCGCGGCCACCACTGGTGCCGCAGTCGCACCGGCTGCTGCCGCGAACGATACCCAGCTGTTGAAGGCCCGGTATCAGCCGGATGCCGCCAACGTGAAAAATTTCTATCGTGTCAACCGCTACTGAGGTGCTGCCATGCTGATCAAGCGCAAGTCCCGCGATGTCCGGCGCTCGGTTGCGGGCGCCTTCGGTGAAACAAACGGAGCGGGTCTCGACCGCCGCGGCTTTCTTCGCAAGTCCGGTCTGACGGCGGGCGGGCTTGCGGCGCTCTCGTCCCTGACGTTCGGTTCGGTGCGCACGGCGGAGGCAGGGCCGATCCTGCCCAACGTGCCGACCATCCGGAAGAAGAACATCTGCACCCACTGTTCGGTTGGTTGTTCGGTCATTGCCGAACTCCAGAACGGCGTTTGGCTTGGGCAGGAGCCGGCCTGGGACAGCCCGATCAACCGGGGTTCGCACTGCGCCAAAGGTGCTTCGGTGCGCGAGCTTGTGAAGGGCGAACGCCGCGTGAAGGCGCCGCTGAAGCTGGTTGACGGTGCCTGGCAGAAGATTTCGTGGGATCAGGCGATCAACGAGATCGGCGACAAGATGACCGCGATCCGCAACCAGTCGGGGCCGGATTCGGTCTATCTGCTCGGTTCGGCAAAATTCACGAACGAGGCGGCCTATCTCTTCCGCAAGTTCGCGGCCTTCTGGGGCACAAACAACGTCGATCACCAGGCGCGCATCTGCCATTCGACCACGGTGGCGGGGGTTGCCAACACCTGGGGTTATGGCGCCCAGACCAATTCCTACAACGACATCCGCAACGCCAAGACCGTGATCTTCATGGGCTCGAACGCGGCGGAGGCGCATCCGGTTGCGATGCAGCATATTCTCACCGGCAAGGAGACGCAGCGGGCCAACGTCTTTGTGTTCGACCCGCGCTTCACCCGCACGGCGGCCCATGCCACCGAGTACGTCCGCTTCCGCTCGGGCACCGACATCGCGGTGATCTGGGGGATGCTCTACCACATCTTCAAGAACGGCTGGGAGGACAAGGAGTACATCCGCCAGCGGGTCTACGGCTTTGATCTTGTTCAAAAGGAAGTGGAGAAGTGGACTCCGGAAGAGGTTGAGCGGGTTACCGGCGTTCCGGGCGATCAGCTCAAGCGGGCCGCCGAGACCTTCGCCAAGCAGCGCCCCTCCACCTTTATCTGGTGCATGGGCGGCACGCAGCACACCGTGGGCACGGCGAACGTCCGCGCCTACTGTACGCTGCTGCTGGCCACCGGCAACGTTGGCAGCAACGGCACCGGCGCGAACATTTTCCGCGGCCACACCAACGTGCAGGGGGCAACCGACCTTGGCCTCGATGTGACCAGCCTGCCGCTTTATTACGGGCTGGCGGAAGGGGCGTGGAAGCACTGGGGCCGCGTCTGGGATGTGCCCTACGAGTACCTGCTGTCACGCTTCGTCGACAAGAAGATGATGGAAGCGCCGGGCATTCCCTCCACGCGCTGGTTCGACGCGGTGAGCCTGCCGAGGGACCAAGTGGATCAGAAGGACAATGTGAAGGCAATGATCGTCTTCGGGCACGGCGGCAACACCATTCCGCGTATGCCCGAATCGGTCGCCGGCATTGAGAAACTTGATCTTCTTGTCGTGGCAGACCCACATCCGACGACCTTCTCGGTTCTGTCTGGCCGCAAGAATGGGACCTACATCCTGCCCGCCTGCACGTCGTTCGAGATGGATGGTTCGCGTACGGCCTCGAACCGTTCGCTGCAATGGTGCGAAAAGATCGTCGAGCCGATCTTCGATTCGAAGAACGACTACGAGATGATCTATCTGCTCGCAAAGAAGCTGGGCTTCGCCGACCAGATGTTCAAGACCCTCAAGGTCGACCAGAAGCATCCCGTCGCCGAGGATATCCTGCGCGAGATCAACCGCGGCGGGCTTTCGACCGGCTATTCGGGCCAGAGCCCGGAGCGGTTGAAACTGCACATGGCCAATCAGGGTTCATTCGACATCGTGACGCTGCGGGCGACGGACGGGCCGGCCAAGGGCGAGTTCTACGGGTTGCCGTGGCCGTGCTGGGGCAAGCCGGAACTCAAGCATCCGGGGACGCATATCCTCTACAACACCAATCTGAACGTGATGGAGGGCGGCGGCACCTTCCGCGCGCGCTTCGGTGTCACCTACGAGGAGCCGCAGCCCGACGGCAGCAAGAAGACGATCAACATGCTGTCGGAAGGCTCCTACTCAAAGGGGTCGGAACTGACCGACGGCTATCCCGAGTTCACTTATGGCGTACTCAAGAAACTCGGCTGGGACAAGGATCTGACCGATCAGGAGCGCAGCACCATCGAGGCGATCGGCGGGGCTAACCCGGATGGTGTCGGCTGGGCGGTCGACCTTTCCGCAGGCATCATTCGCGTTGCGCTTCAGCATGGCTGTATCCCCTTCGGTAACGGCAAGGCGCGCGTGAATGCCTGGAACCTGCCCGATCCGGTGCCTGTGCATCGCGAGCCGATCTATTCGCCGCGCCCGGACCTTGTGGCGAAGTATCCGACCCGGCCGGACGCCAAGCAGTTCCGCGTGCCGAACATCGGCTTCTCGGTGCAGAAGGATGCGGCGGACAAGGGAATCGCCAAGGAGTTCCCGATCATCCTGACCTCGGGCCGCCTCGTGGAATACGAGGGCGGCGGCGAGGAGACCCGTTCGAATCCGTGGCTGGCCGAGTTGCAGCAGGACATGTTTGTCGAGATCAACCCGGCGGACGCGCGCGAGCGCGGCATTTCGGATGGAAGCCAGGTCTGGGTTCTCGGTCCGGCGGGCGGCGCGAAGGCGCGGGTCAAGGCGCTGGTGACCGAGCGCGTCGGCAAGGGGGTGGCTTTCATGCCGTTCCACTTCGCCGGCTATTTCCAGGGCGTGGACCAGCGCGGAAAATATCCGGCGGGCATGGACCCCATCGTGCTCGGCGAGAGCGTCAACACTGTCACAACCTATGGCTACGACCCGGTGACCGGGATGCACGAAGGCAAGGCCACGCTTTGCCAGATCAGGGCCGCTTGAGGAGGAACCGACCATGGCACGCATGAAATTCCTCTGTGACGCGGACCGTTGCATCGAGTGCAACGCCTGCGTCACTGCCTGCAAGAACGATAACGAGGTGCCCTGGGGCATCAATCGTCGTCGCGTCGTGACACTGAGCGACGGGATGCCGGGCGAACGCTCGGTCTCGATGGCCTGCATGCACTGTACGGATTCGCCCTGCTCGGCGGTCTGTCCGGTCAATTGCTTCTATCATACGGCAGATGGCGTGGTTCTTCACTCGAAGGACCTGTGCATCGGGTGCGGGTATTGCTTCTACGCCTGCCCGTTCGGCGCGCCGCAATATCCGAAGGTCGGCAACTTCGGTTCGCGCGGCAAGATGGACAAGTGCACCTTCTGCGCCGGTGGCCCGGATGGAGAGCAGACCCTCGCCGAGTATAACAAATATGGTCGCAACCGCCTTTCCGAAGGCAAGTTGCCGCTCTGCGCCGAAATGTGCTCGACCAAGGCGCTGCTGGCAGGAGACAGCGACATCA
>JAIUNP010000127.1 GCA_020161975.1 Pseudomonadota bacterium | reverse complement strand
CGCATCCGGGGTCCGACCTCGTGATCGTCAACACCTGCGGCTTTCTTGACAGCGCCAAGGCGGAATCGCTCGATGCCATCGGCACGGCGCTGAATGAAAACGGCAAGGTGATCGTGACCGGTTGCATGGGCGCCGAACCCGAGCAGATCCGCGAGAAGTTTCCCAATGTGTTGGCGATCACCGGCCCGCAAGCCTACGAAAGCGTGATGAATGCGGTGCATGACGCTGCCCCGCCGGCCCATTCGCCCTTCCTCGATCTCGTGCCGGAACAGGGTGTCAAGCTCACGCCGCGCCACTACGCGTATCTGAAGATTTCCGAAGGCTGCAACAACCGCTGCTCCTTCTGCATCATCCCCAGGCTGCGCGGCGATCTCGTCTCGCGCCCCGCCGGCGATGTGCTGCGCGAGGCGGAAAAGCTGGTGAAGGCGGGCGTGAAGGAACTGCTCGTCATTTCGCAAGATACCTCGGCCTATGGCGTCGATCTCAAGTATGCGCCGTCGATGTGGGGCGACCGAGAGGTTCGCACACGGTTTTACGACCTTGCGAAGGAGCTTGGCGGTCTCGGCGCCTGGGTACGGCTCCATTACGTCTACCCCTACCCGCATGTGGATGAGGCCATCCAGCTGATGGCGGATGGGGTGGTGCTGCCCTATCTCGACATTCCGTTCCAGCACGCAGCGCCGAATGTGCTGAAAGCCATGAAGCGCCCTGCTCATCAGGAAAAGACGCTCGATCGAATCCGCAAATGGCGCGAAATCTGCCCGGATCTTGCCATCCGTTCGACCTTCATTGTCGGCTTCCCCGGCGAAACGGAGGAGGATTTCCAGATGCTGCTCGACTGGCTGACCGAGGCGAAGCTCGAAAAGGTCGGAGCTTTCAAATACGAGCCGGTGCGCGGCGCTCCCGCCAATGATCTCGGCCTCGCCATGGTGCCGCCCGAGGTGCAGCAGCAGCGCTATGATCGCTTCATGAAGCACCAGCAGGCGATTTCCGCCAGGCTCATGCAGCGCCGCGTGGGCAAGCGGCTCCCGGTCATCATTGACGAGGTCGGGCCGTCCGTCGCCAGGGGGCGGTCGAAGTACGATGCGCCGGAGATCGACGGCAACGTGTTCGTGTCCTCGCGGCGCCCGCTGCGCGTCGGCGATATCGTTTCGGTCAAAATCGAGCGCGCGGACGCCTACGACCTGCACGGCATCGCGGTCTGATCGCCGGGCACGTCAGATCAAAATGCAGCCCCGCCTGCGTCGCTGGGGGCGGATTTCAGTTCGGCGCGGGCCGAACCCGCGCGGGCGCCGCGGCAAAGCGCCGCGCGCTCTGATGCGCCTACTCTGCCGGGTTGGTCGCAGCGGCACGCGCCGCCCGCGCCTTCTTGTTCTGGAACTTGCGATACTGCTTCCTGAAAAACAGCCAGAGGCCGGTCCCCATCAGCAGCATGAAGCCCAGCGAGGTGATGATCATCGCAATGCCGGTCCAGATGCCGAAGATGTTGCCCTCATGGATGCCACGCGCGATGTTGCGTTGGAGCGGCAGGAGCCCCTCCTTCGTCACGGCGTAGGCGCGCGCCTCCTGCCCGTCCCACATCCGTACCATCTGGCGGCCACCACGCTGGCGCAGCCAGATCAGGCGCGAAAGGTCCTGCGACTGGCCGATGATCCTCACGGCTTCGGCGACGGGCAATGGCTGCGTCCGCGCGATCGGCGGAGCGGCGGTGACATTCATCGACACGCCTGTGGCGATGAAGATGCCGGTCAGGGGCGAGAGAATGAGCAACGGCAGCAGGAACCACGACACTGCCTTGTGCCAACCGGACACTGTATTGAGAATGCGCGGCAACCCCATCAAAATGCCAAGTGCGATGAGGACCAGCATCACATAAGTGGACACCACCGTCAGTTCGAGATTGGCGATGGTGACGTGCTCATGCAGGCGGCGGTTCGCCCGGAAAAACTCGGACATCGACCAGCTTCCGTCGTCGACGGCCGGTGCGCGGGTCAAGAGATCGATCTCGACCTCGCCTTCCGGCCCGGCGCCGTCGATTACCAGCGTGTTCTCATATGTGCGATGATTGAGGCCGCGCGCCTTGCCCTCGGGGTCGTATTTAGCAAGGTATTTGCCGATTTCCTCAGCCGTCAGCGTCCCGTTTTCGATGTTGTTATACTGGACGACCGGCTCAACCGAAAGGACTAGTCCGGTAAACACCAGAATGGCCAGCGGCACCGAAAAGATGACCGCAAGCCAGCCGTGAATTTTCAGGTACCACTGCTTCAGCATCATCGGCCTCCGATCTATTCCAGTGCTCAGGCATAAGATGCAACACCGCAATCACAAGTGAATTCTTTGCAATCTTTGGGGGGGCGGCAAAAAGCAAACGGGGCGCCGAAGCGCCCCGTCCCATCCTGTGCGAAAAGGCGGCGATTATTTCGGCAGCTTGTCGTCGATGCCCTGAACGTAAAAGTTCATCGAGGTGACCTGCGCGTCGGTCAGCGCGTCCTTGCACTCAACTTCCTTGCCGTCCTGATTCACGATCGGGCACTTGAAGGGGTTGAGCGCGCCCGAAGCGATGGCCTTCTCGGTCGCTTCGGCCATGGCCTTCACCTCAGGCGGCATGTTGACGTAGGGGCCCATCTTGACCTCACCCTTTGCGAGACCTTCAAAGCTGTCCTGCGACGCCCACTTGCCCTCAAGAACGGCCTTGGTGCGCTCGATGTAATAGGGCGACCAGTTGTCGATGATCGAGGTGAGGATGTTGTTCGGCGCGAACTTCGACATGTCGGAGGCCTGGCCGAAAGCGAACTTGCCGCGCGCGGCCGCCTGCTGGAGCGGCGCCGGGCTGTCGGTGTGCTGGGTGATGACATCGGCGCCCTGATCGAGCAGCGCCTTGGCAGCATCGCCCTCCTTGCCGGGATCGAACCAGGTGTTTGCCCAGACGATCTTGATCTTGACGTTCGGATTCACCGACTTTGCGCCGAGGAAGAAGGCATTGATGCCGGCCACAACTTCCGGAATCGGGAAGGCACCGACATAGCCGATGGTGTTCGACTTGGTCATTTTGCCGGCGATCTGGCCGATGATATAGCGCCCCTCATGGAATTTCGCCGAATAGGTGGCGACGTTCTTGTCGCGCTTGAAGCCGGTCGCGTGCTCGAACTTCACATCCGGATACTTCTTGGCCACTGCAAGCGTCGGCTCCATGTAGCCGAAGGAGGTGGTGAAGATCAGCTTGTGCCCGGTGCGGGCGAGCTGCTCGATCGAACGGGCGCTGTCAGCCTCCGGCACGTTCTCGATATACGAGGTCTCGACCTGCGCCCCGAGCGCCTTCTCGATGGCAATGCGGCCCTGATCATGCTGATAGGACCAGCCGAAATCGCCCACCGGGCCGACATAGATGAAGCCGACCTTCAGCTTCTGCTGGGCAGCAGCGGGCGCAACCGAAAGGGCGACAGCCGCTGCTGCGCCCAGAAGATATTTCAACATGGTGGACTCCCTGTTCCTTGTAGCCTGATATTCCAGACCTTTTTCAAACAAGGCAAGGGGCGTTTTTCGGCGTGCACAATATCATTAGGATAGGGTCCTGCCCCTACCGATCCGGCACGAACGGCTGGCCGAGTGACCCCGCTGCTCCGGCGCCGCGCCGCCCGGCCATGGAGAGCACGACAAGGGCCACGATGGTCATCAGATAGGGCAACATCGAGAGAAATTGCGAGGGAATACCAATAGCGCCAGCCTGCGCGTGCAGCTGGGCAATCAGAATTGCGCCGAAGAGATAGGCCCCCGCCACCAGCCGCCAGACACTGCCCGCAGCAAAGACCACCAGCGCAAGCGCAATCCAGCCGCGCCCCGCCGTCATGCCCGGCGACCAGAAGCGCGTGTAGATGAGCGACAGATACGCCCCGGCAAGCCCCGCGCAGAGGCCACCGAACAGCACGGCAAGGAGCCGCACCTTCAGGACCGGCAGGCCGAGCGCATGGGCCGAACCATGACTTTCGCCGACGCCGCGCAGGATCAGCCCCGCGCGTGTACGGTTCAGCAGCCACGCCGTGCCGACCATCAGCACGAAGGAGAGGCAGACGATGGGATCAAGCCCGAAGACCAGCGCCGGGATCGGCGGACGCGGCTGGCCGACAAAGGGCTGACCGATCAGCCCGGCAAGCCCCAGCCCGAAAATCGTGATCGCCAGTCCGGTCGCGACCTGGTTGGTGGCCAGACCGAGCGCGAACAACGCGAAAATGCCGGCCATCACCATGCCGGCTAGCGCGCCGATGGCAAGGCCCAGATAGGAATTGTCTAGGACCACCGCCCCGGCAAAGCCGAGCGAGGCGCCCATGATCATCATGCCCTCGACCCCGAGATTGAGCACGCCCGAACGCTCGACGACATGTTCGCCCAGCGCTGCGATGACCAGCGGCGTCGCGGCAGTGATGACGGTGGCGAGGATGAGGGGAAGGAGTTCGATCACGCGTTCCACCTCACCTTGTATCGCGTCAGCGCCTCACCGGCGAGAATGCACAGGAGCAGCAGCCCCATGAAGGCGCGGGTCATGTCGAAGGGCAGCTTCAGCATGATCTGCGCCGTCTCCGAGCCGATCAGCAGAATGGCCAGCACCAGCGCGGAGACGAGCGCACCGACGGGGTTCAGCCGTCCGAGAAAGGCGACGATGATCGCGGTGAAGCCGTAGCCCTGGCTGATCGACGGTTGAAGCTGGCCCATGTTGGCCGAAACCTCGATGATGCCGGCTAGCCCCGCCAGCGCGCCGGAAATCGCAAACACCGCCAGCGTCAGCCGGTGATCGTTGAAGCCGGCGAAATTGGCGGCGCGCGGCGCTTCCCCCGTGGCGCTGACCGCAAAGCCGAAGCGGCTGCGCCCCAGAAGCACCACCGCGCCCAGAACGGCCAGCAGCGCCAGCAGCACACCTCCATGCAGCTTGCCGCCCTCCCAGAGCGGGCCGAGCGTGGCAGCCGCATCGAAATTCACCGATTTCGGGAAGTTGAACGCCGTCCGGTCGCGCCATGGCCCACGGACGAGATAATCGAGCGCGAGTTCTGCGACATAGACGAGCATCAGCGAGGACAGGATCTCCGAAATGCCGAAGCGGTTGCGCAAGGCGGCGGGAATGAGGCCATAGACAAGGCCGCCCGCCATGCCGGCGATCAGCATGGCCGGCAAAATCCACACTCCCTCCATGCCATGGGCCGCAATTGCCACCCAGCCGCCGAACATCCCGCCCACGACATATTGTCCCTCCGCGCCGATGTTCCAGCGATTGGCGCGCACGGCGAAAATGAGACCGATGGCGATCAGCGTCAGCGGCGTTGCCTTCAGGATCACCTCCTGCAGGCTCCAGGCGGTGGTGAGCGGCTCGACGACATAGACATCCGCCGCCGTTTTCAACGATTTGCCCATCGCGAGCAGCACCAGCGCGGCAATGACCAGCGCCACGACAAAGGCAACGAGCGGCGTCACGATCTCGCGAACGCGGCTGACGCCCTGACGGGGAACGAGCGACAACACCATCATGCCGCCTCCCCGTGCGCGGTTGTCATCAGCAGGCCGATGGCCTCGCGGTTGGTCATGCGGGTGGGCACCGGCGGATGCATCCGCCCGGCACAGATCACCGCGATGCGGTCCGACATCTCGAAAGCCTCGTCGAGATCCTGTGTGATGACCAGCACGGCAGCGCCCTGCCCGGCCAGATCCACCAACGTCTGGCGGATGAGGCTTGCCGCCCGCGCATCAACGCCCCAGGTCGGCTGATCGACGACGATCAGCCTGGGATTGCGCTCGATCTCGCGCCCGACGATGTACTTCTGGAGGTTGCCGCCCGAAAGCTGCGCCGCGCGCGGATCGGCATTCGGGCCGCGCACGTCAAAGCGCGTGATGATCTTGCGCGCGGCCTGCCGGAGCTTGTCCAGCGAGAGAAAAAAGCCGCCGACATCCTCGGTTTCGTGCCAGCTGAGCATGATGTTCTCGCTCAGCGTCCGCTGCGGCAGGGTGGCATGGCCAAGCCGACCTTCCGGCACGAAGGCTGCACCAAGACGGCGCCTCATCCCGATGGGCCGGCGCGTCACATCCTCCCCGTCGATGCTGACGGTTCCGGACTGGATCAGCCCGCCCTCGCCCGTCAGTGCAGCGAAAAACTCGCTCTGTCCGTTGCCGGCCACCCCGGCAATCGCCACCACCTCGCCGGCCCGCACCGTGAGATCGATGCCGCGCAGCGGAATTCCGTGGGCAATTTCCGGCGACACCGAAAGGCCGCGCACGGCGAGCAGGTCGCGGCCTGTTTCCAGCGTCGAAGGCGGGCGCACGTCGGCCACACCCTCGCCCACCATCAATGCGGCGAGCGAACGGGCGCTTTCCTTGCGCGGATCGGTGCGCGCCACCACCTTGCCGCCGCGCAGGATTGTTGCAGCGGTGCAAATGCGGCGCACCTCCTCCAGCTTGTGGCTGATGAACAGGATGCCCGCCCCCTTCGCCTGAAGACGCAGCAGAGAGGCGAAAAGGTTCTCCGCTTCCTGCGGCGTCAGCACCGAGGTCGGTTCGTCGAGCACGATCAGCCGCGGCTCCTGCAAAAGGCAGCGGGCAATCTCGATCCGCTGTCGCTCGCCGGCTGACAGCGTCCAGACCGGACGCTGGAGATCGAGTTCGAGTCCGTACTCCCTGGCCAGCGCCGAAACGCGCGCAGCAAAGGCCTGATCGGCCCGCGCACCCGCCGTGCCGATCGCGATGTTTTCCAGCACGGTCAGATCATCGAACAACGAGAAATGTTGAAACACCATGCCAATGCCAAGCGCACGCGCCGCGTCGGGATCGGCCAGCGTGACCGCCTTGCCAAGCCAGGAAATCGTGCCTGCATCCGGCTTCAGCAGGCCGTAGAGCATCTTCACAAAGGTCGATTTTCCTGCGCCATTTTCGCCCAGCAGCGCGTGGATTTCTCCCGATTCCACGAGCAGATCGACCGAATCGTTGGCTTTCAGCGTGCCGAACGTCTTGCTCAGGCCCTGACAGCGGATAAGGGGCGGCGCCGAACGCATCGGTTACGGCACAAAGATGACAGAGCCGGTCGTCGACCGAGACTCAAGTGCGCGATGCGCTTCGGCCGCCTTCGCCAGGGGATAGCGTGCCGTGACCGGGATCGTCACGGCGCCGGCGGATACGGCGGCAAACAGGCGCGCGGCCATGCTTTCCAGAATTGCCCGGTCTGCAAGGAAGGTGAACAGCGTCGGACGGGTCGCAAAAAGCGAACCCTTCTTGGCGAGCAGACCGATATCAAAGGCCGGAATGGTGCCGGAGGCCGCGCCGAAGCTGGCGAAAACGCCAAAGGGCCGGAGGCAATCGAGCGATGCCGGAAAGGTCGCCGCGCCCACGCCGTCATAGACGACATTGCAGAGCTTGCCATCGGTTATGGTCTTCACGCGCGCCGCAAAATCCTCCTCACGATAGAGAATCGTGTGGTGAGCACCGTGCTTTTTTGCAAGCTCCGCCTTGTCTGCGGAACCCACCGTACCAATCACCGTCGCGCCGATGGCGTTGGCCCACTGGCAGAGGATGAGGCCGACGCCCCCCGCCGCTGCCTGCACGAGAATGGTATCGCCCTTCTTCACCGGATAGGTGCGGTGCAGAAGATATTCGGCGGTCAGGCCCTTCAGCATCATGCCGGCGGCGGTTTCATAGGGAATATCGGCGGGCAGATGGACCAGCGCGCTCGCCGCCACGTTCCGCTCCTCGGCATAGGAGCCGGGCGAGGAGACATAGGCCACCCGGTCGCCCGGCTTGAAGCCGGACACACCATCGCCGACGGCCAGCACCTCGCCTGCCCCTTCGTTGCCGGGGGTAAACGGCATGGTCGCCGCCGGATAGGCGCCGCTGCGGAAATAGACATCGATGTAGTTGAGGCCCATGGCGTGGTGGCGCACCCGCACCTCGCCCGTGCCCGGCGGCGGCAGCGTCACATCCTCATAGACAAGCTGATCCGGCCCGCCGCATTTATGTACTCGAATTGCCTTCACTGTCACGCCCCCCGCTTCCCCTCCAGAATACGCACGGGGCGCCGTCTGACCAGAGGGAACAGCGGATTGGCACACAGGTTTTGCACTTTTCGTGCGCGCCGCGCAGAATGGCTGCGAATCGACTCCATTCGGCCCGCCCGCTGCCTGTCGCGCCGCAGCCCGGCCCGCCCCTTCGGGGTTTCGATGTCACTCCGGGCGCATGTACAACCGTCAGTCAGGCAAGGTCGATGGGTTCCACGGCAAAGGGCGAAGTTTTTCAGCCAAAAATCATTACATGCCTCAGGGAAGGCTATGGTTTTCACCGATTCCGGACCGACGCAGTGGCCGGCCTCACGGTGGCCATCGTGGCACTGCCGCTGTCAATGGCGATTGCGATTGCCTCGGGCGCCGCGCCGGAGAGGGGACTTTACGCCGCGATCGTCGGCGGGTTTCTGATTTCCGTGTTTGGCGGCAGCCGCTACCAGATTGGCGGGCCAGCGGGCGCCTTCATCGTGCTGGTGGCCGCCACCATCGAGCGGCATGGTTATGACGGACTGCTGCTGGCCACGATGATGGCCGGCGTGATCATGATCGGGCTCGGCTCCTTCCGCCTCGGCACGTTGATCCGCTACATTCCCGAGCCGGTGATCATCGGCTTTACCGCAGGTATCGCCGCCATCATCTTTACCAGCCAGTTGCGGGATGTCTTGGGACTGACGCTGCCGGGCAAGGAGCCTGCGGCCTTCCTGCCCAAGCTGTCGATGCTCTGGCAGGCGCTTCCTACCATCAACCCCTATGCAATCGGCGTCGCGCTTCTGGCCTTCCTGCTGATCAAGGGGGCGAATCTGACACGACCCGCCTACCCCGGCTTTCTGGTCGCCGTGATCGGCACGGCGCTGGTCACCTATGCCTTCAACCTGCCGGTTGAAACCATCCAGTCGCGCTTCGGCGGCGTGCCGGGCGGGTTGCAGGTGCCGGGCCTGCCGCCTTTCACCTTCCAGAAAATGCACGATGTGGCCCCCGATGCGCTGGCCATCGCCCTGCTGGGCGGCATCGAATCGCTGCTGTCCGCCGTTGTCGCGGATTCGATGACCGGCGCGCGGCATCGCTCGAACACCGAACTCATCGCGCAGGGTATCGCTAATATCGGCAGTGCTGCGTTTGGCGGATTGTGTGCCACGGGCACCATTGCGCGGACGGCGACGAATGTCCGTGCGGGCGGCACCTCACCCATCTCCGGCATTTTGCATTCGCTGTTCCTGCTGGCCGCGATGATGCTGATCGCCCCGCTGATGGGCCGGATTCCGCTGGCGGCGCTTGGTGCACTGCTGGCCATCGTGGCCTGGAACATGGCCGAAAAGCACACGTTCGTGGCGTTCCTGAAGGGCAATCGCGCCGAGGCGAGCGTGATGCTCGCGACGTTCCTGCTGACCGTTTTCCGCGACCTGACCGAGGGCATCATCGTCGGTGTGCTGCTGGGCGCGGTGCTGTTTGCCGTCCGCATGGCGCGGCTCGCCGAAGTCTCGCTGCACATGAACATGACCGATGACGACGAAAGCGAAGACGGCCTGCCCTCCGGCATCGACCCCAGCAAGGTGATGGTGTTCCGTATCGAAGGGCCGCTGTTCTTCGGCACGGCGCCGGACCTGATCGAGGTGCTCAGCCGGGCCGGCACCATTCCCGATGTGGTGATCTTCGATTTCCGTTCAGTGCCCTTCATCGATTCCACCGGCGTCGCTGCGCTGGAGCGCCATGTCGAACAGGCGGAAAAGAAAAAGGCGAAGGTATCGTTCATTGCGGTATCAGCGCCGGTTGATCGGGAGCTGACACAGTTCGGCTTGCCGGAGACGCGGGTTCCGCGTCTCCAGACCGTGCGTGAGGCTTATACCTACTTGTCGGCGCCCTCGCCTTCGTCCTGAGCCGGCACCGGGTGGCGCCGGCCGCGTGACTTTGCGGCCTTGAGGTTGATGGCCTCGACAAAGACCGAGAAAGCCATCGCCGCGTAGATCAGCTTCTTGTCGATGTTTTGGTGGACACCTTCCGCCATCAGCGCAACGCCGATCAGCACGAGGAACGACAGCGCCAGAATCTTCGCCGTCGGGTGACGGTGCACGAAGGCCGAGACGGGGCCGGCGGCAAGACACATCACGATCATCGACAGGATGACTGCAACCACCATTACCCAGAGATCACGCGCCATGCCGATGGCCGTCACCATGGAATCGATGGAGAAAACCAGGTCGATCACGGCAATCTGCACCATGGCGGCGGCGAAGGTGGTGACTTTCCGCCCCCCTTCGTTGAGG
>JAIUNP010000126.1 GCA_020161975.1 Pseudomonadota bacterium | reverse complement strand
TGCCGGCGAAGGCGAGCGTCTTGATCGGGCCGGCGGAAATTGCGTTGACGCGGATCTTCTGCTCGCCGAGGTCGGCGGCGAGGTAGCGCACGCTGGCCTCGAGGGCGGCCTTGGCGACGCCCATGACGTTGTAATGGGGGATGACCCGCTCGGCGCCGTAGTAGGTGAGCGTGAGCAGGCTGCCGCCATTCTTCATCATCGGCACCGCCCGTTGGGCAACGGCCGTGAATGAATAGACGCTCACGTTCATGGTGAGGGCGAAGTTGTCCGCGGTCGTGTCGAGATAGCGACCGCGCAGCTCATCCTTGTTCGAGAAGGCGATGGCATGGACCACGAAATCGAGGTCGCCCCACTGCTTCTGGATCTCGGCAAAGGTGGCGTCGATGCTGGCCGGGTTGGTGACATCGCAAGGCAAGATGATTTCGCTGCCGATGGAACTTGCCAGGGGCCGGACGCGCTTCTCAAGGGCCTCCCCCTGGAAGGTGAAGGCTACCTTGGCGCCAGCGTCGTGGCAGGCCTTGGCAATACCCCAGGCGATCGAGCGTTCGTTGGCAACGCCCATGACGAGGCCTTTTTTGCCGGCCATCAGTTGTGCAGCAGCGGTCATCCCTTGTTCTTAGCGGGGGATGGCTATTGGGACAAGATGCCGGTGGTGGAAGGCTTCCAACCCCCTCATATTGTGGTCATGATCCGGCAAACGACCGACCCGCTGGAGCTTTTCGGCACCTGGTATGCCGAGGCCGAGAAGAGCGAGCCCAATGACCCCTCCGCCATGGCGTTGGCCACAGTGGGGCCCGACGGAACACCGTCTGTCCGCATGGTCCTGCTAAAGGACTATGATGCCGACGGCTTCGTCTTTTACACCAACTACGAGAGCCGCAAAGGCACGCAGTTGCGGGCCCATGCCAAGGCTGGGCTCCTGTTCCATTGGAAGTCGCTGCGCCGGCAGGTTCGCCTGGAGGGGCCGGTCAGCCAGACGACGGCGGAAGAGGCCGATGCCTATTTCGCCTCGCGCGCGCGGGGCAGCCAGATCGGTGCCTGGGCGTCGGAGCAGTCGCGGGCCCTGGAAAGCCGTTTCGCCCTCGAAAAGCGAGTCGCCGAGGTGACGGCCCGGCATGTGGTCGGCAAGGTGCCGCGGCCGCCACATTGGTCCGGATTCCGCCTGCAGCCGACCCTGATCGAATTCTGGCAGGACGGCGCCTTCCGTTTGCACGACCGGCTCGAGTACCGGCGTGGCTCGGCGGCCGAGCCGTGGACCACGCGCGCCCTCTATCCCTGAGAACACGATGGCGATGGACCCCCAGCGGCTGATGCGGCTGGCGACCGTCGCCTCCACATCGGTCGCCTTGATCCTGTTGGGAGCCAAGGCCGTCGCCTGGGTGGTCACGGATTCGGTGAGCATGCTGTCGTCGCTGGTCGACACCTCGCTCGACCTGGTGGGATCGCTGATCACCTTCTTCGCCGTCCGTCAGGCGCTCGTTCCGGCCGATGCCGATCATCGCTTCGGTCATGGCAAGGCCGAAGCACTGTCCGGACTGGTGCAGGCCGGCTTCATCGCTGCATCGGGCTGCGCCTTGCTGTTCGCCGTCGTCGAGCGGTTCAACGCGCCGAAGCAGGTGCGGGAGGAAGGTGTCGGCCTGGTGATCAGCGCGCTGGCGCTGGTTCTGACGATCGGTCTCGTCGCCTTCCAGCGCCATGTCGTGCGTCGCACCGGCTCGATCGCAATTGGCGCCGACATGGCGCATTACGGCACGGACGTCGTGGCCACGCTGGTGACAGGCGTCGGCCTCTTTCTTTCGGGGCAGTTCGACATGCCGCTGATCGACAGTTCGATCGCCGGTTTCGTGGCACTGTATCTATTGCATGGCGCGTGGAAGATCGGCCGCGATTCGCTCGACATCCTGATGGACCGCGAGCTGCCGGACGAAGATCGCCGACGGATCGAAGAGATCGCCCGACGGAATCCCGGCGTGAAGGACGTTCACGAGCTGCGCACGCGCTCCGGCGGCGCCACGCGGTTCATCCAGCTTCACATCGATGTCGATCGAAACCTGTCCCTGATCGCCGGTCACGATATCGGCCGTCAGGTGCAGGGTGAGATCGCCAAGGCCTTTCCCGGGGCCGAGATCATTCTCCACGTCGATCCATCGCACGCATCATGACCGACAAACCCGCTTTCGTCGTCGAGGACCAGTCCGAGACCGTGGCCTTTCTCGAGAGGCAGTTGAAGCCCGAGCGGCGCATCGACACGCACGGCGCCGTGGTCTTTCTCGGGCGCGAGCGCGCCTACAAGATGAAGCGCGCGGTCAAGTTTCCCTACATGGATTTCTCGACGCCGCCGCGACGTGCCGCCATGTGTGCCGCCGAGATCGACGTCAACCGGCGGCTGGCGCCAGAGATCTATCTGGGCGTCATGCCGGTGTTCCGCCGTAACGGGCAGTTGAGCCTGGGCGAGATCGGCGAGAAAGGCGAGGAGGCCGTCGACTGGCTGGTCGCCATGCGCCGCTTCGACGAGGAGGGGATGCTCGACCGCATGGCGGCGCGGGGAGCGCTGACACCGGCCCTGATGGCCTCGCTCGGCGCTCGCGTCGCGCGCTTTCACGACGGCCTGCCTCCGATCTCGAGGGGCTTTTGCTCGCCCGACGATTACCGCCATTCCGTTGCTGCGGACGTCCGCCAGATGCGCGAGGCGGGTGAACGGCTGGATCCGCCGACCAGCGAGGCGCTGGCCGAGGCGATGCCGCGTTCGCTCGAGCCGTTCGTCGAACTGGTGGCGCGCCGGGTCGCGGCGGGCGCCGTGCGCCGCTGCCATGGCGATCTGCACCTGCGCAACATCGTGATGCTGCGGGGCGAGCCCGTGCCGTTCGATGCCATCGAGTTCTCCGACAAGATCGCCAACATCGACGTGCTCTACGATCTCGCCTTCACGTTGATGGATTTGGCGCGGCAAGGGCTCGGGGCGCTGGCCAACCGGCTGTTGAACGAATGGCTGTGGCGCATCGGCGAGCTGCCGGAGGCTTCGCACGAGGAGGCGCTGGCGCTCCTGCCGATGTTCCTCGCCCGCCGCGCTGCGATCCGCGCCTATGTCGATTCGGCAGTCACGGCGGTGAGCGGCGCCGACAATGCACCGGCGCGGGCCTACCAAAAGGCGGCGCTGGAGTTCCTGCAGCCCGCGCCGCCGCGGCTGCTGGCAGTCGGCGGTCTCTCGGGCAGCGGCAAGACAACGCTGGCGCTGAAGCTCGCCCCTGAGATCGGCCGTTCGCCGGGCGCGGTCGTGGTGCGCAGCGACGTCGAGCGCAAGCGACAGGCCGGCGTTGCTCTGGAGGAACGCATGCCTGCGGGCAGCTATACGGCCGAGGCCTCTGCCAAAGTCTATGCTGCCTTCATGGCACGGGCGGAGCGGGCATTGAGGGCTGGCCAGAGCGTCGTGCTCGACGCCGTCTTTGCCCGCGAGCCCGAGCGGGCGGCGGCGGAAGCGCTGGCCGCCAAAGTCGGCGTGCCTTTCCAGGGAATCTGGCTCGACGTGCCGAAAGAAGTCGCCCAGGAGCGCGTGGCCGCACGCGAGGCCGACGCGTCCGACGCGACCCCGGAGGTCGTCGAGCGGCAGTTCGGCTATGAGCTCGGGACGATCCGCTGGGAGCGGCGCACGCCCCGCTAGGCCCGCTTCTTCGCCGCCGAACTGCGTGGCAGCAGGCGGGCGAGGTACTGGCCGGTGTAACTCTCGGCGACCTTCACGACCTCCTCGGGCGGACCCTCGGCGACCAGACGGCCGCCGCCCGAACCACCGTCGGGGCCCATGTCGAGAATCCAGTCCGCGGTCTTGATGACTTCGAGATTATGCTCGATCACCAGCACGGTATTGCCGGTCTCGACCAGCCGATGCAGGACTTCGAGGAGCTTGCGCACATCCTCGAAATGCAGGCCGGTCGTCGGTTCGTCGAGGATGTAGAGCGTGCGGCCGGTGGCCCGTCGCGACAGTTCCTTGGCGAGCTTGACCCTCTGGGCCTCGCCGCCCGAAAGCGTCGTCGCCTGCTGGCCGATATGGATATAGCCGAGGCCAACCTGCTGAAGCGTCAGCAGCTTGTCGCGGATCACCGGCACGGCCTTGAAGAACTCGCAGCCTTCGTCGACCGTCATGTCCAGCACGTCGGCAATCGACTTGCCGCGGAACACGATCTCCAGCGTCTCGCGGTTGTAGCGCTTGCCCTTGCAGACGTCGCACTGGACGTAGACGTCGGGCAGGAAGTGCATCTCGATCTTGATGACGCCGTCGCCCTGGCAGGCCTCGCAGCGGCCGCCCTTGACGTTGAACGAGAATCGCCCCGGCTTGTAGCCGCGCTCGGTCGACTCAGGAAGCTGGGAGAACCAGTCGCGGATCGGCGAGAAGGCGCCGGTGTAGGTCGCGGGATTGGAGCGCGGCGTGCGGCCGATCGGCGACTGGTCGATGTCGACGATCTTGTCGAGCTGGCCGACACCGTCGAGGCCGCTATGTGCGCCGGGATGCTCGCGGGCGCCATTGAGACGCTTGGCCAGCGCCTTGTAGAGCGTCTCGACGATCAGGGTGCTCTTGCCGCTGCCCGACACGCCGGTGACGCAGGTGAAGGTGCCGAGCGGAATGCTGGCCGTGACGTTCTGGAGATTG
Organism: Pseudomonadota bacterium; assembly: GCA_020161975.1. Classification (GTDB taxonomy): domain Bacteria; phylum Pseudomonadota; class Alphaproteobacteria; order Rhizobiales; family Beijerinckiaceae; genus JAIUNP01. The sequence goes on along the minus strand of JAIUNP010000126.1, from coordinate 5,651 downwards.
TTCTCCTTGGCGCCCTTCAGGGTCAGCCAGCGCCCGTTCTTCGGCGGTGGCTCGCGCCGTACCTTCGGAATCGGGACCTGGCGGAAGCCGGAGAGATACTGGCCGGTGAGGCTCGCGCTGTTGGCCATCACCTGGTCGGGCGAACCCTGGGCGATCACCGTGCCGCCATGCGCACCGGCACCGGGGCCCATGTCGACCAGATAGTCGGCGGCGCGGATCGCATCCTCGTCATGCTCGACCACCAGCACCGTATTCCCGAGGTCGCGCAGGCGCGTCAGCGTCTTCAGCAGCCGGTCGTTGTCCCTCTGGTGCAGGCCGATCGAAGGTTCGTCGAGCACGTACATCACCCCGGTCAGCCCCGAGCCGATCTGCGAAGCCAGCCGGATGCGCTGCGCTTCGCCGCCGGAAAGGGTTTCCGCCGAGCGTTCCAGGCACAGGTAATCGAGGCCGACGTTGATCAGGAAGGAGAGGCGGGCGGTGATTTCCTTGAGGATTTTCTCTGCCACCTGCGCCTTGTGGCCGGTCAGCGTCAGCAGGTTGAAGTAATTGCGTGCCTCGCCGAGCGGCAGGCGGCTGATGTCGTGCAGGGTCTTCTCGCCGACGCGCACATGCCGCGCCTCGATGCGCAGCCGGGTGCCGGCGCAATGCGGACAGGTGGTGTTGCTGACGAATTTGGCCAGTTCCTCGCGCACCGCCTGCGAATCGGTTTCCTTGTAACGGCGTTCGAGGTTGGGGATGATGCCTTCGAAAGTGTGGTCGCGGTCGAAGCGGGTGCCTTTCTCGTTGAGATAGCGGAAGCGGATCACCTGCCGGCCGGAACCGAACAGCACCACGTTGCGGATTTCTTCCGGCAGTTGCTCGAACGGCGTTTCAATATTGAATTCGTAATGCGCCGCCAGCGAGACCAGCATCTGGAAATAGAACTGGTTGCGCTTGTCCCAGCCGCGAATGGCGCCGGCAGCCAGCGAGAGTTCGGGGTGAACGACCACCCGCTTGGGGTCGAAGAACTGGATGACGCCCAGGCCGTCGCATTTCGGGCAGGCGCCCATCGGGTTGTTGAAGGAGAAGAGACGGGGTTCCAGTTCCTGCAAGGCGTAGGAACAGACCGGGCAGGCGAACTTGGCCGAGAAGAGATGCTCCTGGCCGCTATCCATTTCCAGCGCGATGGCGCGGCCCTCGGCGTGGCGCAGCGCGGTCTCGAACGATTCCGCCAGGCGCTGGCGCATGTCGTCGCGTACCTTGAGGCGGTCGACGACGACATCGACACTATGCTTCTGGCTCTTGGCCAGGTGCGGCACGGCGTCGATTTCGTAAACCTTGCCATCGACGCGGACGCGGGCAAAACCCTGGGCGCGCAGTTCGGCGAAGAGGTCGAGTTGCTCGCCCTTGCGGTTGGCCACCACCGGCGCCAGGATCATCAGCCGGGTGTCTTCCGGCAGTTGCAGCACATGATCGACCATCTGCGACACCGTCTGCGCTTCCAGCGGCAGGTCGTGATCGGGGCAATACGGCGTGCCGGCGCGGGCATAAAGCAGGCGCAGGTAGTCGTGGATTTCGGTCACCGTGCCGACGGTCGAACGCGGGTTGTGGCTGGTGGCCTTCTGCTCGATGGAAATGGCCGGACTCAAACCCTCGATCAGGTCGACGTCGGGCTTTTCCATCAGCTGCAGGAACTGCCGGGCATAGGCCGAGAGCGATTCGACGTAGCGGCGCTGCCCCTCGGCGTAGAGCGTGTCGAACGCCAGCGAGGATTTGCCGGAACCGGAAAGCCCGGTGATCACGATCAGCCGGTCGCGCGGCAGATCGAGGCTGATGTTCTTGAGATTGTGCGTGCGGGCGCCGCGGATGCGGATTTCTTCCATGGGGCGCAAAGGCGAAAAGGAAACGTTCGAATATACGCAAATTCGCCCGCCGGGCGTAGCGATATTTGCGTTTTGCGGCGGCGGGCCGCCATGCGGGGTGCAGCTCCAGCCCCGCTGGCGACCGATGGCGGCTATTTCCCGTAGGGGTGGCGGATTCTGGCGGTGGCGTGCTCGAAGGGATAGATCACATGCAATACCCCGTTTTGCCATTGCATGATCTTGAGGATGTTCATTCCGCCCTGATGTTTGATGAATTTGCTCGGGTAAAAAGTCAGCGTGGTGCCGAACAGGGTTTCGTAGCGGGTCTTGGCCAGCGCCGCAATCACTGCCGAGGTGTCGGTGCTGCCGGCGCGGCGGATCGCTTCGGCCAGCACATGGACCGAGGTGTAGGTCAGCGGCGGAAAATAGGAATCCGGATCTTCCTTGTATTCCTCGCGATAGGCGGCGATGAAGCGGCGATTGGTCGCGTTGCTGCTTTTCATGTGCGGCTGCCAGGCGTCGTACAGGCAGACCCCGTCGGCCAGCAGTTCCTTGCCGAACTGCTTGGGCCAGCCCGGCGGCATCCCGGCGAGAATCGGCGGGCGATAATTGGTGAGCTTCAACTGGGCCATCAGCGGAAAGGCGTCGGATTCATAACCGACCCAGAGAAAGATGTCGGGGTTGAATTCCTGGGCGCGCTTCAGGGCGATCCGGTAATCTGCCGTTCCACCAGCGGCCGCGCTCTTGAAATCGACGCCCTTCAGCGTCCACTCCTTGGGGAAGGCGGCCTGATAAGCTGTGAACATGGTGGTGCCGTAGGCGCCGTCTTCGTAGGCGAGGAACCACTTGTCGGTTCTGACCCGGGGGGATTTGCGGGCGATGCCCTGCCAGGCCTGGATTTGCTGCTCGACCTGCTGGTAATCCCAGGTGTGCAGATGGAAATACCAGTCCTGATCCTTCAGTTCGCGTTCCACTTTCGATGAGGCGGCACCCGACCAGACCGTGACCTTGCCGTATTTTTTCAGTACCGGGATCTGCGCCAGATGCACACCACTGGCAATGCCGCCCAGGAAGAAATCGACCTTGTCCACCGCCGCCAGTTTTTCGATGGCGGCAGCGCCCTTGTCGGGGTTCATTTCATCGTCGGCGACAATCATTTCCAGCGGGCGGCCCAGCACGCCGCCACCACGATTGATTTCCTGAACCGCCAGCTTCATCGCATTGACGCTCTGGCGTCCGGTGGCGATTCCCAACGGGAGGGCGACTCCCAGCCGGATCGGTTCGGCTGCGACGGCGATTTCGGCCAGCGCGCCGAGTAGCAGCGGAATGGACAGGCGCAGAATGGTCATTTTTTGTCTCCTCGGTCGGTGGATCCTGCCTGTTCTTCGCGACTGGCTGGGGCGGATTTCGGGATGGTCAGGGTAAAGGTCGTTCCCTGACCGGGCTGGCTGTCAACCTGCAATACCCCACCCAGCAGGCCGGTGGCCAGAGTATTGACGATGCTCAAACCGAGACCGCTGCCGCCGGTGCCCAGCTTGGTGGTAAAGAAGGGGTCGAAAATGCGGTTCATGATGGCCGGGGGAATGCCCTGGCCATCGTCGCTGAATACCAGCTTGACATGATCTTCCCCGATTGGATGTGCTTCGATGCGGATCGTTCCGCGCGCCCTGCCTTCGAAAGCATGCAGCAGGGCGTTGTCGACGAAGTTGGTGATGATCTGCCCGAGCGGTCCGGGAAAACTGTTGAGCTGAATGTCTGCCGGGATGCGGGTCTCGACACTGACCGGATGTTTTCTCAGTATCGGCTGCAGGGTGAGCAGAATTTCGTCGATCACTTCCCCAAGCGGGAAAAGCCGCCTTCTCGAACTGGTCTGGTCGATGGCCACGCGCTTGAAGCTGCTGATCAGATCGGTAGCCCGGTGCAGGTTGCGCGAGATGATCTCGAGCGCATTCTTGGCATCTCCGATGTAATTCTCGAAGGTGCTGCGCCTCAGGCCTGTCCGGAAGGAAGATTCGAGGTGAACGGTCTCCTCGCTGAGTGTGCTGGCGACCAGCAGCGTGTTGCCGATCGGGGTATTCAGCTCATGTGCCACGCCGGCGACCAGCGAGCCGAGCGCGGCGAGTTTTTCCGATTGCACCAGCTGGTTCTGGGCGCGCGAGAGGGTGCTCAGGGTGCTCTGCAATTCCGCAATGGCGTGCTCGAGTTCGGCGTTTTTCTTGTCCAGGGCTTCGGTGCGCGCGCGCACCATCTCCTCGAGCTGTTCGCGGTAGCGTTGCAGTTCGCGCTCGGCGCGCTTGCGTTCGCTGATGTCCTTGACCATGCCTTCGACGTAGGCGATGCGCCCGTCGTCCCGCCGGACAGCGTGGGCGTTCAGCGAGACGTCGATGACGCTGCGGTCCTTGCGGAAAACCTGAAATTCGAAATCGCTGATCGACCCGACGTCGCGAATCTGCTGCAGAAAGTGCTGGTAATCGCCGGGGTTCACGAAATACGGCCCGGGATGGACCAGCGTGGCGATCAGTTCTTCCGGCGATTCGTAGCCGAGGAAACTTGCCATCGCCGGGTTGGCGGTCAATATCCGGCCGTCGGCGGTGGCTTGGTAAATGCCTTCCTGGGCGTTCTCGAAAATGCTGCGGTATTTTTCTTCCGCTTCGCGTAGCTCGTCGATCATGGTGTTGAGTCGCGCTTTGTACGATTCGACGCTGGCCAGCATGAAATTGAAGCTGTCGTAGAGGTCGCCGATTTCGTCGTCGGCGCGGGTTCGGGCGCGCAGGGAATAATTGCCGCTTTCCGAAATGTGGCGGGAAATGCCGGCCAGCCGGATCACCGGTGAAATCAGGGCGATGTGCAGCACCACGAAAATGATCAGGATGGTGCCGGTGCTGGCCAGCAGCAGCGAGACAATCAGGTCGGTATTGCGGCGTTCCAGTTCCTGCTCAAGGAAACGGACGGTATAGAACAGTTCGAAACGACCGACGAAACGGCCTTCGTGTTTGATGCGGGCGGTGACCCGCCGGATATCGAGGCGATCGGGCGGAATGGAGAACAAGCGTTGGCGGCTGTCCGGGCGGATCGTGTAGTTCTGCAGGTCCTTGGCCAGGCCAGCGATGAAATTGTCTTCCTCGAAGATATTGATCGCCACCACATTGTCGTTGTCCAGAATGGCGGTGTTCAGGTTGTGCAGCGGCGGTTCGTTGCCGCTCCAGACCAGCGAGGCGTAACCCAGTTCGGAAATGGCGGCGAGATTTTCGATGGATTTGCGTAATTCGGAATCCATCGCCTGGGCATTCTGGACACTGAAATGCAATGCCGAAACGATGTTGATGGCCAGTACTGCCAGCGTGATCGTGGCGATCAGTTTGAAAAGAATCCGTTTTCGCAGTTTTCGGAGCATCGCGGGTTCCATTAGGTGGCCCTCGGCCGCATTCTTGTTTTCTAAAAGCCGGATCGAAGAAGACTGCATGGACTGGCGGACGGGCGAATCGGAACATGCCGCCGATAACCCATTTTGAGCGCTGAAAGGGGTTCCGGCCGCGCTGAAGCGTTTCGGGCTCGACGCAATCGACGCTGTCGGGCACAGGATCGTCCATGGCGGCGCAAGGTTTACCTCGCCGACACTGTTAGACGACGAGACAGTCGAGGCCATCGAAGCCCTGACACCGCTGGCTCCTTTGCACAACCCGGCGAACTTGGAAGCAGTCAGGCTCTGCCGCGGCCTATGGCCGGACATAAGCCAAGTGGCCGTGTTCGACACGGCCTTCCACCTCGGCAACCCAGCCTTCGCAAACACCTATGCGGTGCCGGCAAGGT